>NZ_WUMG01000035.1:0-59190 GCF_009827015.1 Delftia sp. CH05
TAAGCGACATAAGCGACAGGGGCAAGGGGCCGAAGCAGGGGCATAGAGGTCCTCGAATCAAAACACAGTCGTCACGAAGCACCGGGGACGGCGGGTTGGCCGTGTCCCGGGCTTCTTTTGCGTCTTGCCGCTCAGTAGCGCGGCACGCCTGGGTCGCGCTCGCGCGACCAGGCATCGATGCCTCCGCTGATATTGGCCACGGTCTCGAAGCCGTTGTTCATCAGGAAGGCAGCGACATGCATGCTGCGTGCGCCGTGATGGCACAGGCAGGCTGTGGGGTGATCCGGATCGAGTTCCTGCAGGCGCGAGGGAATCTCGCCCATGGGGATGCAGCGCAGCTCGAAGCCCTCGGGGCGTACGCTGGCCTGGGCCACTTCCCAGGGCTCGCGCACGTCCAGCACCAGGGGCAGGGCATCGGAGCCGCTGGAGTGCTGGGTCAGCCAATCGTTGAGTTGCGCGGGAGGCACTTGGGGAAGCATCGGAAAGATCCTTGCGGAATGGAATGGGGTTGCGGCAGCGGCCGTGGTCCTGCGGGCATCGGCCGCTGCAGCGGGTTTCAGAACGTGAAGCGCGAGGGCTCTTCGAAGTTGGCCAGGCGGGCGGTCACCACGTCCCAGGGCTGGCTCGTCTCGAACTGGTGGCCGTTCTTGCGCACCAGCGTGAAACGCATCATGGGCAGCTGGCCGACGATGGCTGCCAGGCGGCCGCCGTCGTTGAGCTGGGCCAGCAGGGCCTGCGGCACCTGGGCCACCGAGCCGCTGAGCACGATGGCGTCGAACTGGCCCAGGGCAGCCGCTGCCGTGGCGCCATCGGCCAGCTTGACCTCGGCATTGGTGATGCCTGCGCCCAGCAGGTTTTCGCGGGCCATCTCGGCCAGCTCGGGCACGATTTCCAGCGTCACGACTTCCTTGGCCTGGGCGGCCAGCAGGGCGGCCATGTAGCCCGAGCCGGCGCCGATTTCCAGCACGCGGTCGGTGGGCTTGATCTTCAGGTCCTGCAGCATGCGCGCCTCGATGCGCGGGGCCAGCATGCACCAGCCCTTGGCGGCGGCTTCCTCGGCCGGGGCGACCAGGGGGATTTCCAGGTCCATGAAGGCCAGGCCGGCATGCTCGGGCGGCACGAAATTCTCGCGGTGCACCTTGCCCAGCAGCGCCAGCACTTCTTCATCAAGCACGTTCCAGGGGCGGATCTGTTGCTCGATCATGTTGTAGCGCGCGTGCGCTTGGGCGCTGTGGTGTTCGGGCAGGCTGTTCAGGGGCAGGCTCATGGGGTATCTCCGGAGAAAGACTTGTCAGGACAAACCTTTGATTCTACGAGTCTCGCGGCAGGGTGGGGGCGCTGGCGGCGCCTTGGCCGGGGGCCGCGTCGTGCTGGTTGCCGTTCCACAGACGCCGCAGCCACTGGGAGAAGTCATCGAGGTAGCAATAGACCACGGGCACGACCACCAGGGTCAGCAGGGAGGAAGTCACCACGCCGCCGATCACCGACTGGCCCATGGGCGCACGCTGCTCGGAGCCCTCGCTGAGCGCGAAGGCCAGGGGCACCATGCCGAAGATCATGGCCAGCGTGGTCATCAGGATGGGGCGCAGCCGCACGCGCGCCGCCAGCAGCAGGGCCTGCTCGCGCGGCAGGCCGTCGCGGATCTGGCCGGTGTCCGGGTCGCTGTGCGGCCCGCGCGCACGGATGGCGAAGTCCACCAGCAAGATGGCGTTCTTGGTGACCAGTCCCATGAGCATGACCACGCCGATGATGGAGAACATGGACAGGGCCGAGCCGAACATCATCAGCGCCAGCACCACGCCGATCAGCGTCAGCGGCAGCGAGGTCATCAGCGCCAGCGGCTGCAGGAAGCTCTTGAACTGGCTGGCCAGGATCATGTAGATGAAGATGATGGCCAGCGCCAGGGCGGACACGGCATAGCCGAAGGACTCGTTCATGCTCTTGGTGGCGCCGCTGAACTGCGTGCGGTAGCCGGGCGGCAGGGCGATGTCGGCCAAGGCCTTGCGGATGTCGGCCGAGACCTCGCCGCTGGAGCGCAGGTAGACGTTGCCGCTGAAGGCGACCTCGCGCGTCATGTCGCGGCGGTTGATCTGGCTGGGGCCGGTGCCGGGCGTGACGGTGGCCACCTGGTTCAGCCGCACGATGCGCATGTTGCCGTCGCCGGAGGTGGAGGGCAGGGCGAAGGGCAGGCGCTCCAGGTCCTGGGGCGTGCTGCGCGACTCGGGCGCCAGGCGCACCTTGACGTCATAGGTCTGGTCGTCGCTGGCGCGCCAGTTGCCCACGGTCTGGCCGGCCACCCAGGTGCGCAGCGCCGATGCCATGGAGCCTACCGACAGGCCCAGGTCGGCGGCCGCATCGCGCCGCACGGTGATGTCGATCACGGGCTTGTCGGGCTTGAGGCTGCTGTCCAGGTCCACCAGTCCGGGAATGCCGCGCAGGCGTTCCATCACCACGCGGTTCAGGCGCTCCAGCTCGCCCAGGTCCGGGCCCTGCAGCGAGAATTCGACCTGTTTTTGCCCGCCCACGGGCTCGCGCTGGCCCACATGGGTGACGGTGATGCCGGGCACGCTTTGCAACTGCTCGCGCAGCACGCCCGACAGTTCGTCACCGCTGCGCTGGCGCAAATGGCGGTCCAGCAGGCGGACGTAGATGCTGGCGTATATCTTGCCCTGGGCCGTGCCGGTGTTGATGGTGGCCAGCGTGTAGCGGACCTCGGGCAGGGCGCGGATGATGGCATCGACCTGGCGTGCCTTGGCCTCGGTGGCCTCGATGGACGAGCCCACGGGCGTGTTGAAGCTCACCGTGGTCTCGGAGAAATCGGCCTTGGGCACGAATTCCGTGCCCAGCAGCGGCACCAGGAAGATGCTGGCCACGAAGATGGCCAGCGCCGCCGCCAGCGTGGCGATCTTGTGGCGCAGCGCCCAGCCCAGCACGTCCTGGTAGAAGTGGGACAGCGAGTCGGTGGCGCGCTCGAACCAAGCCGTGACCCGGCCCAGCGTGCGGTCGTAGAGGCTGCGGCCGCGCTGCTCGCCATGGGCGTGGATGGTCGGGTCGTGCCAGACGCTGGACAGCATGGGGTCCAGCGTGAAGCTCACGAACATGGAGATCATCACGGCCGCCACGATCGTGATGCCGAATTCGTGGAAGAACTTGCCGATGATGCCGCCCATGAAGCCGATGGGCAGGAACACCGCCACGATGGACAGCGTGGTGGCCAGCACGGCCAGGCCGATCTCCTGCGTGCCGTCGAGCGCGGCAGCATGCGCGTCCTTGCCCATCTGCACATGGCGCACGATGTTCTCGCGCACCACGATGGCGTCGTCGATCAGCAGGCCCACGCACAGCGACAGCGCCATCAGCGTGATCATGTTGATGGAGAAGCCGAACCAGTACATGAACAAAAAGGTGCCGATCAGCGCAATGGGCAGCGTCAGCCCCGTGATCACCGTGGAGCGCCAGGAGTTCAGGAACAGGAAGACGATGAGCACCGTCAGTGCCGCGCCCTCGATCAGCGTCTGGCGCACGTTGTTGACGGCCACGCGGATGGGGCGGGCGCTGTCGGCAATCGGCTCCAGCCGCACGCCGGCCGGCACCTCGGCGGCGATCTCGCGCAGCGTGGCGTTCAGGCCGTCCACGACTTCGATGGTGTTCTCGTCCTGGGCCTTCTGCACGGACAGCAGCAGGGTGCGGCTGCTGTTGTACAGGGCCACGGTCTCCAGCTCGCCCGCGCCATCCTGCACGCGCGCCAGCTGGCCCAGCCTCAGGGGCGCGCCGCCGCGCTGGGCGACGATGATGCGCTCGAAGTCCTGCGGGCGCTTCATGCGCGCGTCGATCTGCACCACGCGCTCCTGCTCGCGCGAGCGGATGGCGCCCAGCGGCAGGTCCTGGTTCTCGCTGCGCACGGCGTTCACGATCTGGTCGGGCGTGATGGCATAGGCTTCCAGCGCCTCGGGCTGCGGGTAGATGTTGATTTCGCGCGGCGTGGCGCCCACCAGGTTGACGGCGCCCACGCCGCGCACGTTCTCCAGCCGCTTCTTAAGGACCTGGTCGGCCCAACTGGTCAGCGCGACGGCATCGGGCGCCTTGGCGCCGGCATCGGCCTGGGGCAGCACGGCCACGGACCAGATGGGTGAGCTGGCCGGATCGAAGCGCAGCACGCGCGGCTCCTTGACCTCATCGCGCAGGGTGGGGCGCACCGAGGCGACTTTCTCGCGCACATCCTCGGCAGCGCGGCGGCCATCGACATGCAACTGGAATTCGATGATGACGACGCTGGTGCTCTCATAGCTGCGCGAGGTCAGCGCGTTGATGCCGGCAATAGAGTTGACGCCTTCCTCGATCTTCTTGGTGACCTCGGACTCCACGATCTCGGGCGAGGCGCCCGGATAGTCCACCGTGACCACGACCACGGGGAAGTCCACATTCGGGAACTGGTCCACCTTGAGTCGCTGGTAGGAAAACACACCCAGCACCATGAGGGCCAGCATGAGCATGGTGGCGAACACAGGGTTGGCCAGGCTGACGCGCGTGAACCACATGGTCAGCGGGCTCCGGGGGCTGGCGCAGCCTGGGGCTGCGGGGCCTGCTGCATTTGCTGCATCTGCACCGCCGTGCCTGCGCGCAGGCCGCCCACGCTGCCGGCCAGCACCCTGTCACCGGCCTGCAGGCCGGTGGACACGGCAATCCAGGTGGCCCCATCCTGCGCGCTCTGGCTGCCCAGCGTGACCGGGCGGTGCTGCACGCGCAGCAGGCTCTTGTCCGCTTCGGACTCGCCCGCAGGCTGCAGCAACTGCACATAGGGCTGGGGCTGGTCGGTGCGCACGGCGGTCAGGGGCACGGCCAACTGTTCGGTCTGCCCCGTGACAATGCTGCCCTGCAGGTACAGGCCCGGGCGCACGATGGGAATAGATCTGCCGGCAGCGCCTGCGTTGACCGGTGCAGCCTGCACACGCAGATAGACGGCCACGCTGCGTGAACCTGCCTGGGCGCTGGGGTTGATGCGCACCACGCGCGCGGGCACGGCGGCCACATCGTCGCCCGCGCCCTGGACCTGCAACAGGGCCTGCTGGCCGACCTGCACACGCACCGAATCGGCGGGCGCGAGCTGGGCCACCACCTCGAGCTCGGAGGGATCGACGATCTCCAGCACCCGCGTTTCCACGCCCACGCGCTCGCCGTCCTGCACCAGACGCTGGGCGACCTGCCCGTCCATGGGGCTGCGCAGCACGCTGTCGGTCACGCTCTTGCGTGCCACATCGGCGGCGGCCTGGGCGGCGGCCAGGTTGGCGCGGGCGGCGTCAAGATTGGATTGGGACGTGGCCAGTGCCGTGGTCGAGATGAAGCCCTGGGTGACCAGGGCCTGGTTGTTGTCGTGCTGGCGCTGGGCCAGCTGCAGCTGTGCCTGGGCCGCGTCGGCCTGCTGGCGGGCCTGCCGCCAGCGGGCCTCGACCTCGGTGGCGTCCACGCGGGCCAGTTCCTGGCCCTTGCGCACGCTGTCGCCCTCGCGCACCTGCAGGCCGCGCAGCTCGCCGGCCACATAGGCCTTGACCACGGCGCTGCGCACGGCCTGCACCACGCCGCTGACAGGCACGGTCAATTGCAACTGGCGCGGCTGCAGCTGCACCACCTCCTGCGGGCCCACGCGCACCGGCATCTCGCGCGGCTGGGTGGCCGCGGCAATGGCGGCCTGCTTACTATGCCGGGTGGATGCGGCGCGCCATGCGCTGGCGCCGATGGCGATCAGTAAGGCCAGGCCGATCAGCCAGCCGGTGCGACGCTTCATGGTGTGGGCGGGGAGGTGGGTGGTGTGGTGGCTGCAAGGGGCTGGCACATGCCATGCAGCAGGTAGTCGATCTGGGATTCCAGAAACCGCTCGGGATCGAAGTCGCCGTGCGGCAGGCAGCCGCCCAGCGAATGCTTCCAGATCATCAGGAACATCATCGGGGCGACCACGCAGTGCACGGACAGGTCCAGATCCATGGGCCGGAACTCGCCGCGCTCCACGCCGCGCTGCAGGATGCGCCGGATCAGCTCATGGCCTGGAAGAACCACCTCCTGGTGATAGAACTGCGACAGCTCGGGAAAATTGCCCGCCTCGCTGAGCATGAGCTTGGTGATGCCCGACGCCTTGGTGCTGCCGATGCGCTCCCACCAGGACTTGAAGCAGTAGCGCAGCAGATCGGTGGACGGTGCGCAGTAGTTGTCGAGTTCCTCGCTCCACTCGCCGAAGCGGCCCGCGATGCTGTGGCGCACCACGGCCTTGAAAAGCTCCTGCTTGCTCGCGAAATAGAGGAACAGCGTGCCCTTGGAAACCCCGGCCCGGGCGGCGACCTCTTCGACGCGGGTGGCGGCGTAGCCCTTTTCCACGAAGAGGTCGAGCGCGGCTTCCAGCAGCTCGCCCGGACGCTCGTGCTTGCGGCGGCTGCGCTTTCCGGAAGGCTCGGCGGGGGCGGGTGAAGAGGCGGGGGAGTCGGTCACGGAAAATTAATGACTGATGGGTTAGTTATCGTAACCGCAGAACCGTTCGTCGTCACCTGGCTTGTGCATGGGCTAACCTGTAGGCGCAACGGCCTGCATGCATTGCGTGTGGTCATTTTTTCGATTTCTCACAGAAAAGGCGCATATGACGACTGAAACCATTTATCTGGGCGGCGGCTGTTTCTGGTGCACCGAAGCCGTTTTCGACCGCGTGCGCGGCGTGAGCGACGTGCAAAGCGGCTACGCCAATGGCGATCTGGACGATCCCAGCTACGAAGACATCTGCACCGGGCAGACCGGCCATGCCGAGGTCATCCGCGTGCAGTTCGACCCTGCTGTGATTCCGCTGCGCGACCTGTTGACCGTGTTCTTCGGCACGCACGATCCGACCACGCTCAACCGCCAGGGCAACGACGTGGGCACGCAGTACCGCAGCGCGATCTACACCACGAATGACCATCAGGCGGAGGTCGCACGTACGCTGATCTCCGAGCTGGCCCAGGCGGGCGCGTATGACGCTCCCATCGTGACCGAGGTCCAGCCCCTGGCCAGCTACTGGCCCGCAGAGGACTATCACCAGGACTACTTCCTGAACCATCCCAGCCAGGGCTACTGCGCCTTCGTGGTGGGGCCCAAGGTGCAGAAATTCCGGGGTGCCTTTGCGCGCTGGGTCAAGCAATGAGCCCAGGTGGGCGGGTTGTGTAAGCGGTTGTGATTTGCGGGCATAATGCAACCCGGTTGCGATAACGGTGTCCTGTCGCGCTCTGCAGCCCGCTCTTGCATTGCCCATGTCATCGCCGACTCCCTCCCCCTTGCTCTTGCCTTGCGGCATGCGTTCGACCCGCGCCACGCGGGCCGTGCTGGCGCTGTGGGAGGCGCGCGCCGATGCGCTGTTGAGCGAGGCGGATGTGGAAGCCGCCCTGCATGCCCAGGGCGTGCAGGTCAACCGCGTCACCGTCTACCGGCTGCTGGACCGGCTGGCAGCAGCCGGCGTGTTGCGCCGCAGCGTGGATGCGGCACGCGTGGCCCGGTACGGCAGGCCCCTTCAGGGCGCGGCCTGCGAAGGCGACGCCGCTGCGCACTTCGAGTGTGCGGATTGCCACAGCGCCTTTCGTCTGGGCGGCGAGGCAGGCGGGGGCGGTGAGCAACTGCAGGCCGCCTTGCTGCAATTGCGGCAGGCGCTGGCAGCCAGCGGCCTGCAGGGCCAGGCCATCGATGTGTCGGTGACGGGGCGGTGCCAGGTCTGCAGCGGCACCGGGCACTCCCGGAATGATCCGTCCGCGTGAGGTGGCCGCCTTTCCCTTTTTCTCTTGCATAGCCCTTCAGGATCTCGCATGACTTTTTCCCCCTTCCGTTCCGTTTCCCTGATCCTGGCCGCTGTCTTTCTGGCCGCTGCGGCCCAGGCGCACGATCACGGCCAAGACCATGACCATGCCAAGACCCCGGCGGACGCCAAGGCACAGGGTGGCCCGGTGCAACTGGATGCCCATGCCCGTGCCGACATGGAGCGCCACCGCTCGATGGCCAAGGCCCACGAGGCCGCCGCACAGTGTCTGGCGGCAGGGCGTGACCATGCGCAATGCCACAAGCAGCTGCAGGCCGACTGCAAGGGCCTGGCGCTGGGCAAGTTCTGCGGCATGCGCCATGCGCATTGAGCGCGGCATTGCCCGCCGTGCACTGCTGTGAGCAGTCGCCCGTCTTTGTGACGGGATGCTGGAACCTGCCCCGCCAATTGGCGCATACACTCTGCGCTGCCTGACCCGCTCCTGATTCATCCATGCCCTTCAAACTCCCGAGTCGCCACTCGCCTGCGCCCGCCTCACGGCTTGCGTTGCGCGGTGCCGTGCCGAATCGGGGTTGGCTTTTGGCCTGGTTGCTGGTCTGTTCCATCGCACTGGCGCCGTTGCTGGGCCAGATGCACCGTGTGGTGCATGCTGGCGGCCTGGCCTCGGCCACGGCCCATGGCCCGGTCGAGGTGGTGGCCACCTCCTGCGCTGCACCCGTCGACTGGGTGCACGCGCTGTTCTCGGGCCACGGCCCGGCGGACTGCCAACTGCTGGACCAGTTGCACGAAGGCATGGCGGGGCCACCGCCCGCCGTGGCGCTGCCGCCTTTCTGGGGCGAACAGGCCGAGCCCGCCCAGCCGCCCATCGTGTGCGATGGCCGCGTGCTGGCGGCTTTCTTCGATGCGCGTGGTCCCCCGCATCCCATCACTGCCCGCCTGGCGGCTTGAGCCTTGGGCGGCGGCGCTGCATGCGCCCGCCCATTGAAGCTGTTTGCGCGCGCCTTCCTGCATTGCACGCAAGAGGCGCTGTGCCCAGGTTGGACAGATCCTGAATGCATATCCGATCGGATGGCTGCGTGCGCCTGCATGGCGCACCCCGGTTGTCCGTTTCCGACGCCATTTTTTGCAGCGCCCGCATTCCCACGTCCCTGGGGCCGTGGCCGGCCGCTGCCGGGAAGACCAGTGATGAGAGTGACAACAAAGCAATACCACCAGGACGCCAAGGTGCAGGGGGAGAGGATGAAGCTGCGCCCGCTGCTGCAGCAACTGCTGCTGGCGGGCGTGCTCGGCCCCGCGATGGCAGGGCTGGCCATGGCAGCAGAGCCTGCGGAGGCTGGAGTCGCCGCCGCGCCCGGAACTGCCACCGGCGCCCAGGCGGATGCTCCGCGCAGCGACACGCCTGTGCTCAATGAGGTGACGGTCAAGGCCAGCGGCCTGGGCCTGACCTCGGCCGATATGTCCACGCCAGCCACGGTGCTGGAAGGCGATGTGCTGACGCTGCGCCAGGCCGCCACGCTGGGCGAGACGCTGGACGGCGAGCCCGGCATCCACGCCAGCCATTTCGGTGCGGGCGCAAGCCGCCCCATCATCCGCGGCATGGACGGCCCGCGCGTGCAGATCCTCAGCGATGGCTCGGAGCTGCATGACGCCTCCACCATCAGCCCCGACCATGCCGTGGCCAGCGAGCCCATGCTGGCCACGCAGATCGAAGTGCTGCGCGGCCCTTCGGCGCTGATCTACGGCGGCGGCGGTGCCATGGGCGGCGTGGTCAACATCCTGGACGACAAGATCCCCACGTCCATTCCCAAGAACGGCATCACGGGCTCGGCCCAGCTGCGCGGCAGCACGGGCGCGGGCGAGACGGCCGGCGCGTTCTCGCTGACGGGCGGCGCGGGCCAGTTGGCCATCCATGCCGAGGGCATGGCGCGCGATGCCGGCGACTACCGCGTGGGCAGCGGCTGGGCGCCCAACGGCCAGTCGCAGGGGCGCGTGGGCGGCAGCTTCAACCGCACGGATACGGGCAGCCTGGGCCTGTCCTGGATCGGCACGCAAGGCTACCTGGGCCTGGCCTACACGCGCCAGACCGCGCGCTATGGCCTGCCGGGCCACAACCACAGCTTCGAGGGGTGCCACACCCATGGCGACCATCTGCACTGCGGCGGCCATGACCACGGCGACGAGGACGGACATGACCATGGCGACGAAGAACACGATCACGACCATGGCAGCGTGCCGGTGGTCGACCTCAACAGCGAGCGCTGGGATCTGCGCGGCGAATGGCGCAATCCGACGGCAGGCATTGCGGCGTTGCGCGTGCGCGGCGGCTGGACCGACTACCGCCATGACGAGATCGAGGACGGCCAGGTCTCGACCACCTTCAAGAACCGCGCCCATGACCTGCGCGTGGAGGCCGAGCTGGAGCCCATCGCCGGCTGGCGCGGCGTCATCGGCCTGCAGACCGTGCAGCGCAAATTCAGTGCCGAGGGGGAGGAGGCCTATGTGCAGCCCACCGAAACCCGCCGCAACAGCATCTACCTGCTGGAGGAATACCGCTGGCAGGACTGGCGCTGGCAGGCTGCGCTGCGCCATGAGCGCCAGTCCGTGGATGCCCAGCAAAGCGGCATCTCGCGCAGCCACAGCGGCACATCGTTCTCGCTGGGCTCGGTGTGGAAGTTCACCCCGGGCTACAGCCTGTCGGCCTCGCTGACGCAGGGCAACCGCCTGCCCACGGCCGAGGAGCTGTATGCCAATGGCCTGCACATGGCCACATCCACCTATGAGCGCGGCAATCCCGACCTCAAGCGTGAACGCTCCCAGGCACTGGACATAGGCCTGCGCAAGACCTCGGGGGACACCACGTTCAGCGTCAATGCCTTCCACCATCGCGTCAAGGGCTATATCTATGGCGCCACGCTGGACGAGCATGACGGCCTGCAACTGCTGCAGTACACCCAGGCCGACGCACGCTTCACCGGCGTGGAGGGCCAGGTGCGCCAGAAGCTGTCGCGCCAGTGGGGCGTGACCCTGTTCGGTGACGCCGTGCGTGCGCGGCTGGAAGACGGCTCCGCCTTGCCGCGCATTCCCGCGGCGCGCGTAGGCCTGCGCGTGGACACCTTCTACAAGGGCTGGGATGCCCAGGCCGAGTGGGTGCAGGTGCTGCGCCAGAACCGTGTCACCGCCTACGAGACCGAGACGGACGGCTACGGCATGCTCAACCTCTCGGCCAGCTACACGCTGCGCACCTCGGGTGGCACGCCCTGGCAGTTCTTCATCAAGGGCAACAACCTGACCAACCGCCTGGCCTTCGCCCACACCTCGTTCATCAAGAACGCTGCGCCGCTGATGGGGCGCAATATCACCGTGGGCGTCAAGGTGTCGTTCTAAGGCGGGTTGCCCGCGCTGCGCTCCCGCGCCGTCTGCTACAGGTAATGCTGCAGATGGCGCAGGGCGCGTGTGCTGTCGACGCCTATCCACTGCACCACTTCGGTCTCGGCACGGCCCGCGCGCAACCACTGCACGATGGCCGTGTTGCGCAGCACCTGCGGCCCGACCCGGTGCAGCGGCGCCTTCTGGGCAGAAGCGGGCTGGGCCGCATGGGCACGCTGTATCAGCTGCGAGGCCACATGGAACAGCACGCGCACCGACAGCGGCTGCCCCTCGCGCGAATAAAAGACCGTGGCATCGGGTTGAACGGCCTCCGGCCCGCGCTGGCCGGCGCTGAAACCTTTCCAGTCCTGCAGCGCCTTCACCACCGTTTCCGACAGATCCAGCGTGCGCTGCTGCGCGGCGCGTGCGCCATCGATATGCAATTGACAGGGGAGGCCATCGCCTGGTCCTGCGCATTGCACATCGCGCCAGCACAGGCCGCGCACCTCCTCGGGCGCCAGCGCCAGTTCGTACAGCAGCAGCAAGATGGCGCGGTCGCGCGCCGACTGAAAGCCGTCGGCCATCGGTATGTGGCGGGGCAGGGCATTCCACAGCGGTGCGGGAAGGCAATGGCCCTGGCCGTCTTCGGCAGGGGGGCGCTCCTGCGGCGCCAACCCTGCGGCGGGATTGGCGCTGACCCAGCCGTGGTCCAGCGCATGGTCGTAGATGCGTTCCAGCAGGCGCCAGTAGCGCCTGCGCGTGACCTCGCTGATGCGGCGGCCGGGCTGGTGGCCCGACAACTGGCCTTCGCGCGGGCGCAGGAAATTCTGGACATCCACGGCGGTGGCCTGTTGCCAGGCGCGGGCCTTTGCGTTGACTTTGCCTTTCGGCGTGGTGGGGGAGGGGGAACTTTCTCTGGCGGGCATGCCCGCATCGCCCAGGCTGCGCAGCCAGGCACGCCATACCTTTTCGTAGCCGCTGTCGGGCGCCGTGTCCAGGGCATCCCAGCCCTTGGTGCCCTCGGTTTCCAGCCAATGCCGGAACAGGGCCAGTCCGTCGGGGACAGTGGACGGCGGCTTGCCGGCAGCGGGTGCCTGGGATGGTGATGAAGTCATGGGCGTCGAGAGCAAAACGAATCAACCAATAGGGATGTTCAATGTAACTTACATGAAGTTGAGTGGCAACCTTGTTATCGGCTGATGAATGTCAGTGGCGACAAGTCGCCAGAAAAGGGGGCTGTTCGGCATGAATCTGAGCCTTGGCACGTCCTTGGAGGCTGGTCGGGCCTTCGAGGCCCGGGACGATGCCTGAACGAGGATGGGCCGGGTCTGCGGCGCATAATCTGCGCGCGCCGCAAGCCTGCGCAGGCGCAGCTTCCCGGTCCTGCTTCAGTGAACTCTCCCGTCTTTGCCTCCCTCATCCCTGTCATTCTTTGCATAGGAGCAGGCTTTCTTGCCGCCCGGCTGGCCTGGGTGCGTGCCACAGCCATCAAGGATTTGTCCAACCTTGTGTTTCTGGTGCTTACGCCAGCGCTGCTGTTTCGCACCATGGGTGCGGTGCGGGTACAGGAGCTGGACTTTCAGCCCGTGGCCCTGTATTTCCTGGCGACTGCGCTGATCTTCGTGGTGTCCATGGTGCTGGGCGGCTTTTCCACGCGCTCGGCCGCGCGGGGGCTGGCCAATATGTTCAGCAACACCGTCATGATCGGCGTGCCGCTGGTGGGGCTGGTCTACGGGGAGGAAGGGCTTGTCACGTTGTTCACCCTGGTCTCGCTGCATGCGCTGATCCTGCTGACCGCAGCCACCATCGTGTTCGAACTGGCCGAGGCCCACGAGCGCCAGCGCTGCGGCCAAAGCGCACCGCGCCCCATGTGGCGCACGGTGCTGCAGGCCGTGCGCAACGGCATCGTGCATCCTGTGCCGCTGCCCATACTCGCTGGCTTGCTGTTCGCTCAGACGGGGCTGGTGCTGCCCGAAGTGGTGGACCGGTCCCTGCAGGTCCTGGGCCAGGCGCTGGGCCCCATGGCGCTGCTGTTGGTCGGCGTGACCCTGGCCTACACCAGGGTGGGCCAGAACTTGCGAGAGGCTGCTGGCATCGCGCTGGTCAAGAACCTGGTGCATCCGCTGCTGCTGCTTGCGCTGGCCTGGGCCTTCGGCCTGGGTGGCCTGCCCGTGGCCGTGATGTTCACGGCGGCGGCGCTGCCGGTGGGCGCCAATGTATTCCTGTTCACGCAGCGCTATGGCGTGATGCAGGACGAGGTGTCCGCCAGCATTGCGGTGTCCACGGCGCTGGCCCTGCTTACCGTGCCGCTGATGCTGTGGCTGGCCCAGCGTCTGCCGGGCTGACGGGTTTCAGCAGCGCCAGCAATCGAGGGGATCAGGGCGCCAGGCGCTGGCGCAGCCAGGTTCCAGCTTCAAGCTGGTAGCAAAGGCGGTCGTGCAGCCGGCTCTTGCGGCCTTGCCAGAATTCCCAGCGCTCGGGCACCAGCCTGAATCCACCCCAATGCGGCGGGCGTGGCGGGTTCAGCAGGAACTGCGCGCCGTACTTGGCCGCATTGGCCACCAGTACGCTGCGCCCGCTGATGACCTGGCTTTGCGGGCTGGCCCAGGCGCCAATGCGAGAGTCCAGCGGGCGGCTGTTGAAGTAGGCGTCGCTTTCGGCCTCGCTGACCTTTTCCACCCGACCTTCGATGCGCACCACGCGCTCCAGCTCCACCCAGTGAAACTGCAGCGCGGCAAAGGGGTTGCCCGCCAGTTGCTGGCCCTTGCGGCTGTCGTAGTTCGTGTACCAGACCAGGCCGCGCTCGTCATAGCCCTTGATGAGCACGATGCGTGTGCTGGGCCGCAGGTCGCCGCCCACAGTGGCCAGCGTCATGGCATTGGGCTCGGGCACCTGGGCGCTCAGGGCTTCCTGCAGCCATTGGTCAAACTGCTGCAGCGGATCGGCCAGGGAGGCCGATTCGCTGAGTTCCGCGCGCTCGTAGCTTTTGCGCAGATCGGCGATCGAGGTGGAAATGCTGCTCATGGCCTGCATTGTGCCTGCGCCCGACCTCCCATTTGCTGCGCTAGAGTTGCGCATGCTCAGAGACTTCAAAGGCCGCCCTTGCGTGATCATCCTCGCCTCGGGCCGTGGCGAGCGTTTCCGCGCGTCGGGCGGCACCATGCACAAGCTCGCCGCGCCGCTGGGCGGCAGCACCGTGCTGGAACACACACTGGCCGCCGTCCGCGCCAGCGGCCTGCCCTGGCATCTGGAAGATGCGGGCCACCCCGGAATGGGCGATTCGCTGTCTGCGGCCGTGCGTGCCACAGCCGATGCGCCAGGCTGGCTGGTCTTGCCGGCCGATCTGCCGCTGGTGAGTCCACAGACCTTGCTGAAAGTGGCCGATGCATTGCATGCGGGGGCCCGAGCCGCCCAGCCTGTCCATCAAGGCGCGCGTGGACATCCCGTGGGTTTCGGCGCCGCATGCGGCGCGGCGCTCATGGCGTTGAGCGGAGAGAAGGGCGGGGCGCCTGTGCTGAAGGCGCTGCGCGAAGCCGGACATGTGGTTCAGGTCGATGTGGACGATGCTGGTGTGCTCACCGACATCGATACGCTGGACGATCTGGCGCGCGCTGAGGTGTTGCTGCAGAACCGGCCTGAAGTGGGCTGAATTCAGGCTTCGCCGTCTGCCGTAGCGGGGCCGCCTTCGGTCGCTGGGTCGGCTTGGCTGCCTTGGCAATAACCGCGCAGTTTGAGCAAGGCCCGATACATCACCTCCCGTTCCTCCTGCGTCAGCGCCAGCAGAGCAGCGGCCTGGTGTTGTCGGGCCACGGGCATCACCTCGTCATGCAACTGCCGGCCCGCAGGCGTGATGGAGCACAGGATCTTCTTGCGTGGAGTGGAGCCTTGCGCCAGCAGGGCCACCAGGCCGCGTTCCTCGAGCAGCCGCAGCGCCCGGCTCACCAGGGCCTTGTCCGAAGTGGATTGCACCACCAGCGCGCTGAACGGCAACTCGCCTGCATGCGCGACAAGGGCCAACAGCCGCCACTCCGAAACCGTCAAGCCCGCCGTATCGGCATAGGGCACGGTGATGGTGCGCCGCAGCGCATTGCCCACCTGGCTCATCAGCGTGGTCAGAAAGGCATCGACGGTCAGGCTGCTGCCTGCCTCGTCAAGGTGGGTCCAGGGATTGCCTGCGGGCGTGCTGGGCACAGGGAGAGGAGAAGGTGGGATGGACATGTTCCCATCAATTGTTTCACAGGCTGCCTGACGTTTGTCTTGTGGAATTTCTTTGGAGAAATCAATAGAGGTCAATCAGTGTTTTCAGTAAGTTGATTCATCAACTTGCCGGAGAAAATCGTCATTGATTCTTTTGAGGATCAATGTTTCATGGATGAATCGTATGAATTCATCCCATAGCCAGCCCCAGCTGCCATGCCCGTATCTGACCGATGCATGTCCGCGCTTTCAAAGGAGCCAGTGATGACCCCCCATCGTCGGCAAGGCCTGACCATTGCAGCATTGGCTTTTGCCACCGCTGTCTGTGGTCCGGCATTTGCACAGGACTACCCCGCCAGGCCGATCACCGTGGTGGTCGCCTATCCCGCAGGTGGTGACACGGACGCCATGGCGCGCCTGTTCTCCGAAAAGCTCACGGTGCGTCTGCGCCAGCCCGTGGTGGTGGACAACCGGCCCGGGGCGGGCGGCACCGTGGGCAACAACCTGGTTGCGCGGGCCGTGCCCGATGGCTACACGCTGCTGTTCACGCCCAACCCCTTCACCATCGCCCCCATGGTGATGAGGCTCCCTCCTGCCGCGACCTATGACCCCTTGAGAGGTTTCACCCCCGTGGTGCAGACCGCCAGCCAGGCCGTGCTGCTCGTGACCCATCCCTCCACGGGATTCAAAAGCGTGGCCGACATGGTGGCTGCGGCCAAGGCCGGCAAGACGCTCAGCTACGCCAGTCCCGGCGCAGGCTCGCCCATGCACATAGGTGCCGAGTGGCTGAACCGCGTTGCCGTAGTGAGCATTCAGCATGTGCCCTATCGCGGCGTGGCACCGGCCGTCAACGATGTGGCAGCGGGCCATGTAGGACTGGCCTACGTCACGCTGGGGCCGGTGGCCCAGTACATCCAGGCGGGCAAGCTGCGCGCGCTGGCCGTGACCGACCCGAAGCGTTCGCCCCTGCTGCCCGATGTGCCTTCGCTGGCGGAACTGGGCTACAGGGACATCGCCGCGGGTGCCTGGAATGGCTTCTTCGCGCCCAAGGGCACGCCGGCCGCCGTGGTGCAGACCTTGAACACCCATCTCAACGAGATCCTCAGGATGCCGGAGGTGGCGGCAAAGATGGCCACCTTCGGTGCCGTGCCCGTGGGCGGGTCGCCGCAGGTGCTGGCCGATGTCAACGCTGCCGACTACGAGCGCCTGGGCAAGGTGATCCGCGAACTCGGCATCACCGCTGAATGACATGAATACCTCGAATTCCACGCTGGGCCGCGAGACGGCCCAGGTCACGGCGCTGTCCAAGGTACTAGGTCGTGCCCAGTACACGGGCGACCTCAAACTGCCGGGCATGCTGCATGCCAAGCTGTTGCGCAGCCCCTATCCGCATGCGCGCATCGTGCGCATCGACATTGCTGCAGCGCGTGCGCTGCCCGGTGTGAAAGCCGTGCTGACCGGGGCAGATGCACCGCGCACGCCCTGGGGCGTGAGCCACAAGGAGCGGCGTATCCTGGCCGACGGCCTGGTGCGCTTTGCGGGGGAAGAGGTGGCAGCCGTGGCTGCCGCCACAGAAGAGATCGCCCGCGATGCGCTGGACCTGATCGAGGTCGAGTACGAAGAACTGCCCGCCATCCTGTCGCCCGAGGAAGCCCTGGATGAAGAAGCGCCCGGCGTTCATCCGGGCCGGGGCAACATCGCCCACGAGATCCGCTTCGAGCGCGGCGATGCCGATGCCGGATTCGCCGCAGCTGATCTGGTTCATGAAGCCACGTACACCACGCATGCGCAGTACCCGGGCTACCTGGAACCCATGGCAACCCTGGCCTCCATCGACGCCGATGGCCGCCTGTTGGTACAGACCTCCACGCAGTCGGTTTTCCTGGCGCGTGCCCGGCTGGCGGCGGCGCTGGAGCTGCCGGTGTCCGCCATCCGCGTGGTGCAGGCCACCACGGGCGGCGGCTTTGGCGGCAAGATCGTCGAGGACGACAACCAGCTCGTGGCGGGCCTGCTGGCCCTGCGCACCGGGCGGCCCGTGCGCCTGGTCAACAACCGGCTGGAGGACTTCCTGGCCTGCTGCTCCAGCGTCCCCGAGCGCATCACGCTCAAGCTGGGCATGGCGCGTGATGGCCGCATCCTCGCCAAGCAGGTGCACATCGTTGCCGAGTGCGGTGCCTATGCGGGTCTGTCGGCCGAGGTCATGCACGTCAGTGCCATGCGCAGCGACAACATGCACACGCAGGGCAACGTCCGATCGCACGCCACCCTGGTCTATACCAACAACCCGCCGCACGGCGCGTTCCGCGGCTTTGGCGGTACGCAGATGCTGTTCGCGCTCAACAGCCACATCCACATCATGGCCGAGCAGCTGGGGCTGGATCCGGCCGAAGTCCACAAGCTCAATGCAGTGCAAGCCGGCGACGTGACAGTGCATGGCTGGAAGATCGGCAGCGCCGGCCTCAAGGAGTGCATAGACCAGGCCACCGATGCCATCGACTGGCGCGGCAAGCGCGCCCGCCCCCGCCAGGCCCTTGGCGCCCGCCGCAGGGGCGTGGGCATGGCCGCGGCCATGCATGTCAGCGGCAACCGCACCATGGGCAACTGGGACGGCTCCACCGTGGTGGTGCGCATCCATGAGGATGGCCAGGTGCTTGTGCTCAGTGGCGAGTGCGACATGGGCCAGGGCGCGGCCACCATGCTCAGCCAGATCGTCGCCCATGAACTCACGCTGCCGTTGTCGCAGGTCCGCGTGGCCGCACCCGACACGGACAGCACGCCCTTCGCCATAGGCTCGCTGGCCTCGCGCGTGACCATGGCTGCAGGCAATGCCGCCATAGGTGCCGCGCAGGCGGCCCGCGGCAAGCTGCTGGCCCTGGCCGCCGTCGTGCTGGAGGCGCAAGTTGACGACCTGGAGCTGGCCGATGGTCAGGTGCGCGTGCGCGGCACCGACCGTGCGGCAGGCATGGCCGAGCTCGCACGCCAGCACATCTGGCGCCATGGCGGCGAGGGCATACAGGTCAGCCACACCTGGGATGCCCAGACGCAGATGCACGACGCCCAGCTGCACGGCAACATCGCGCCGGCCTATTCCTTCGCGGCCCAGGCAGTGGAGGTCGAGGTCGATACGGAAACCGGCCAGGTCCGGGTGCTTGACAGCTATGTGGCCGACGACTGCGGCAAGGCGCTGAACCCCGTCGCCATCCATGGGCAGACCAACGGGGCCACCGTCCAGGCCATGGGCTGGGCCCTTTACGAGCAACTGCACCTGGAAGGCGGGCGCCTGGCCAACGGCAACTTCGCCGACTACACCATGCCAACGGCCGACGCCGTGCCCTTGCTGCGCGGCGGCTTTGTCGAGTCCAACGACCCCAACGGCCCCTATGGCGCCAAAGGGGCCAGCGAAACCGCCATCCTGCCGGGAGCGCCTGCCATCGCCAACGCCGTGTACGACGCCATCGGCGTGCGCATATGCGATCTGCCGATCACGCCCGAAAAAATCCTGGCGGCGCTGCGCGCACGCGCCGAGGAGGGCCGTCATGCATGACTTCGACTTCCTGGAGCCCACCTCGGTGGCGGAGGCCAGCCGGTTGCTGGCCGAACTGGGCGAGGACTGCCGCGTGATCGCCGGCGGCACGGCCTTGATGCTGGGCATGCGCCAGCGCATGCTCGCGCCCACGCACCTGGTCTCGCTGGCTGGCATCGATGCGTTGCGCGGCCTGGACTTCGACCCGGTGCGTGGCCTGCGTATCGGCGCCCTGGTGCGCCATGCCGAACTGGCGGCCTCGCCGCTGGTGTCGCATCACTACCCTGTCCTGGCCGGCATGGCGCAGCGCATGGCCAACCCGCAGGTGCGCAATCAGGGCACGGTGGGCGGCAATCTCTGCTATGCCGACCCCTCCACCGACCCGCCCGGCTGCCTGATGGCATTGGGCGCCCAGATCGTGCTGGCCAGCGCAAGAGGCGAGCGCCTGTTGGACATCGAGGACTTCCTGGTCGACTACTACGCCACGGCGCTGGAAGGCGACGAGATCGTCAGCGAGATCCGCGTGCCGCCCATGGGGCAAGGAGACGACCGGCGCAGCGGTGTGTACACGCGCTTTCTGCGCACAGCGGCCGAACACCGGCCGCTGGCCAGCGTGGCCCTGGTGGCGCACACCGCCGGGGGCATCTGCCGCGACGCGCGTCTCGTCGTGGGCGCCTCTACGCCCATACCCGTGCGCCAGCGGCGCGCCGAGGGCTTTCTTGAAGGCCGTGCCCTCACCTGGGCCTTGGCGGCCGAGGCGGGTGACATCGTCGCGGCCGACATCACACCGGTTTCGGACCTGCGCGGCTCGGCGGATTTCCGCCGAGAAATGGTGCGCGTCAACGTGCGGCGCACCGTGGCCGAACTGTTTGGCCTGGACCTGGCACTGGAACAAGGAGAGCTGGCATGAGCCGACATCGCATCGAATGCACCGTCAACGGCGAGCCCTGCAGCGTGGACGTGCCTGCGCGCCGGCTGCTGTCGGATTTTCTGCGTGATGACCTGCACCTGACGGGCACCAAGCGCGGCTGCGAGACGGGCGTGTGCGGCGCCTGCTCGGTGCTGCTGGATGGCGAAGTGGTGAAGTCCTGCCTGCTGCTGGCCGTGCAGGTCCAGGGCCGCGCGCTCACCACCATCGAAGGCCTGGCCGACCGTATTGCTGGGGGTGCGGGCGCAGACCCGTCACAACGGCTGCACCCGCTGCAGCAAAGCTTCATGCAATGCGGCGGCCTGCAGTGCGGCTACTGCACACCAGGCTTCATCATGGCCGCCTGCGATCTGCTGGGGCGCAACCCCCTTCCCGGCGCGGACGAAGTTCGCCATGGCCTCAACGGCAACCTGTGCCGTTGCACGGGCTACACCCAGATCGTGGAATCGGTCCTTGTGGCCGCGGAGAAAATGCATGGAAATTGAGAAAACCCTGACTGTTTCGGCCTCGCGAGAGCGGGTGTGGGCCTTGTTGCTCGATCCCCAGGTCATGGGAGGTGCCGTGCCGGGCATGCAGTCCATCGAAGTGGTCAGCCCCACCGAATACGTGGCGGTGATGCACCAGAAGATCTCCTTCATCAGCGCCAGATTCAAGCTGCGCACACGCATCGTCGAGCAACGCGCTCCCGAGTATCTGCGCGTGGAAGGAACGGGAGAAGACACCTCGGTGGCCAGCTCGCTCAAGCAGCGCAGTGAAATCTTCCTGAGCGCCACGCCGGATGGAGGCACCGACCTGCGCATCAAGATCGACGTGGACCTGCTGGGCCGTCTGGGCGCATTCGGCCTGAGCGTGATGAAGACCAAGGCCGACCGAATATGGGAGGAGTTCGGTAACAATCTGGCCGCGCGGCTCGAAGGCGGGGGAGGGGAGCCCGCTGCGGGCAAGGCGACCGTGCAGGCGCCTGCACCTGTCGCGCCCGCGCCGGCCTCCGAGCCAGCCGGGGAAACGGTGGCGCAAGCCCGGAATTCGCCAGCACCAGCGCCAGCTTCGGAGCTCTCCTCCACGGCCCAAGACCTGCGGGGCCGTGGCTGGTGGGGACGGCTAATCGGCAGCTTGAGCGGTGAGGGCAGCGCGGGCGCTGCCGACACCATTCATGTCGAGCTGCGCCGTGGCGATACCACGGTCAGCGTCCAATGGCCGGGCGCGCGCGCCGAGCAGTGCGCGGCGTGGCTGCGCGACTGCCTGCGCTGAACGCAGACCCGGCCGAGCACATCATCCGCGCGTGATCACCGCACAGGCCAGGCGCGCCCCCGAATTGCCGGTAGGCTGCGTGGTGTAGTCGTCAGGGTCCTTGTGCACGATCAGGCCGCGGCCCACCACGCTGTTGGGACTCTGATCCAGTGCCAGGCCGCGCGAAACGAAATCTATGCTGGCCATGCCTTGCGCGTCGGATCGCAGGCTGGGCAGATCCCCTGCGTGGTGGACAGCGGAATCGAAGCGGCCATGGGCGTGGCCGGTGGGGTTGAAATGGCCGCCCGCGCTCAGGCCATCAGGGCTGGAGCAATCGCCTTTCTCATGGACATGAAAGCCATGCTCGCTGTTGGGCGCCAGCCCCTGAACCGAGCCCTGAACGCGCACGCTGCCATCGGCCTGGGCAGTGAACTGCAGGCTGCCGCTGACCTTGCTGCCTTGCGTGGGCTGCAGCTGGGCCATGGCCACGTTGCGGGCGGCAGGGGCTGCGGTGACGGCTGCCGGGGTGGACGCTGCGGCTGCGGCAGGAGGCTTGGCCTGGCTGCCGCAGGCCCCAAGGGCCAGCACCATGCCGGTTGCCATCAGCAGCTTCACGGCGGTGGACGGGGTGGATGGGGAAGCGTTCAAACGCATGGTGGCAATCTCCTGGTTGATATCCGTGCTGGAAAAGTTGTGAGGCGCATTGCGCGCAGCCGCCATCTTGCAGCGTGCAATACGGTGGATATGTCGGAGAGGGCAGCGTTGTGCGCCTGCGCGCATCAGCGTATCAATCGCATCAAAGCGTCAGCGCGCGGCTTGCGCACCCGCTTCAGGCTGGCCCGCGTAGCTGAGCAGGCGCTGCAAGGCGCGGTCCCGGATGCCGAGGCGCTTGAGCTCATCGAAGGTTGCGCGCGCATAGTCATGCGTGCTGCCATAGATGCCCTTGGCCTCGCTGAAGATGCGGCGATAGTCTTCGGGCGCCAGCTCGCCCGTGTGATTGGGGCTTTGACGGGACAGCGTGAACGCCAGCGCCTGCACCGTGCCCTGGCCGGTGCGGCAGGGCAGCCAGCGGGGGTCATAGACGGCATTGGCCATCTCGCGCTGCCACAGCTTTCTCATGACGTCATGGCCGTGGTGCCGGGGAATGCGGAACACCATGCCCTGGCAACTGCCGCCGGACAGCATGCCAAAGACCAATCCAGGATTCTGGGGCGTGCCGCGGTTGATGGTGCTCCACATCTTCAATGCCCGGTGCCAGCCAAAGACACGGGCCGTGCGGCGTTCGCAGAAATCGAAATCCGGCCGCCAGATCAGCGAGCCGTAGCCAAAGATCCAGAGGTCGTCGCTTCCGCCCCATCGGTGCAGCGCCTCGTCCAGCATGGGCTGGGACTCTCGGCGGGCAAATGAGAATTCTGGCAGGGCGGACATGGGCGCTGTGGCGTGAAGGAACAATGACGTTTTAACGCCTGTCGGCCCAAACGGTGCACAAGCGCCTGCGTTGCCCTTGCACGGCCGGCCTTTTGTCTCTGCGGCGCCACAGTTCGTGCCGGGTGGCATCACGGGGCTTGGGCGGTGCGCAGGGCCGTTGGCGGCGGCCCTCTACAATCGGCCGGTTTTTCGCAGTCTTTCTGGTTTCCTTCAACAGTTCATTCACGGAGAGTGCTTCATGTCCTTCAGTCAATCCGACGACGACAGCCAACAACGTTTTGCCCTGGGCTTTTTGTTTGCGCTGATTGCGCTCGTCGTCTCCACGGTCGTGGGTGTCGTGGTCTACCAGCGCGGTATTGCGCATGGCCCTGCAAAGACGACAACCGGCGCCACACCTGTGCCGGCGATGGCGCCTGTGGTCCTGGAGGAAGACGTGGCGCGTGTCGTTGTCGAAAACGGCGTGGTCAAGTTCTACTTCGCATCGGCCAAGGCCGAGCTGGCGGCTGGCGCCAATGAAGCGCTGGCCGATGTGGTGGCTGGTGTGCAGGGCGGCAAGCGCGCCGTGATCTCTGGATACCACGACGCCACCGGCAGCGCCGAACTCAACGCCGAACTGGCCAAGAAGCGCGCCCTGGCAGTCCAGGCTGCCCTGTTGGCACTGGGCGTGGCCGAGGAAAAGGTCGAACTCAAGAAGCCCGAACAACTGCAGGCCGATGGCAGCAATGCCCAGGCCCGCCGGGTGGAAGTGATCCTGGTGGATTGAACCGAATCAGCAGTGCGGCTGGCAGCAGTCGCAGCTAAAAACAAAGGCCCGGAGCGATGAACGCTCCGGGCCTTTGTTTTTGGGGCTGCGTGGATCAGGAATTGCGCAGGGGATCGAACTTCTCGCCGCCAGCTGGCTGCACGCCGGCATGGGCGCGTGAGTTCTCCTGTATGAGTTCTATCTTGTAGCCGTCCGGATCCGTCACAAAGGCAATCACCGTGGTGCCGCCCTTGACGGGGCCGGCCTCGCGCGTCACGTTGCCGCCGGACGCCTTGATCTTCTCGCAGGCGGCATAGGCATCAGGCACGCCAATGGCGATATGGCCGTAGGCCGTGCCCATGTCGTAGGACTCCGTACCCCAGTTGTAGGTCAGCTCGATCTCGGCCTGGCCAGGGTTGCCGCCCTCGAAGCCCAGGAAGGCCAGCGAGTACTTGTACTCGGGGTTCTCTGAGGTTCGCAGCAGCTGCATGCCAAGAACCTGTGTGTAGAAATCGATGGAACGCTGGAAATTGCCAACGCGCAGCATGGTGTGAAGGATTCGCATCCACGGATTGTGCCGGGATTTGGCGGTCTCTTCACGCGCTCGGCCATGGGGTGAGGTCGCTTCAGCCCCACCGCGGCATCGGTCGCGGGCTCCTGCCCGGGCGCGTGCATCTCATCCACAGACTCCCGCGTGGTCCGGATGCTTGGCCTGCAACGCATTCAACCACCGATTCAACTATCTGTTGAATTCTAGGAGTGCTACCTAGGACTGACGCCCGAATTCGCAGCAATTGGGCCAAAAAATCAGACAAATCTTAGATTTTGAAGTGGAAAAATCAGATTAATCCAATTAAATCCTAGTGCGCCACTGCCTAGAATAGGAATGTTCTTCTTGCTAATTTTTTGAGTCATGAAAAATTTCGTCTTGCGGATACTGATTGCCGATGACCATCCGGCGGTTCTGGCAGGCATAGAAAGTGTTTTGGAGGAAAAAAATGAGATAGAGATTGTGGGTCGAGCGAAAAACTCCACGGAAATCATCAATTTTCTCAGGCAGAACGAATGCGATGTGCTGGTGACTGATTATTCAATGCCCGGCGGAACCTATGGTGACGGCCTGGTCATGCTGAATGTCATCCGGCGACGATTTCCCGGCGTCAAGATCGTGATGCTGACCATGATTGAGAATATTGGGATCATCAAGTCGCTTGCCAATCAGGGGATCTACAGGATAGTCCATAAAACAGATTCTTTGGGGAGCCTGGTGCCGGCGATCTATGCGGCATACACAGATGGTCAATTCATTTCGCCAAGCGCAAGCAAACTGCTTGGCGGCGAATGGCTCGGGGCGGTACGAACATCGATAGAACTGTCAAAGCGTGAAGAGGAAGTTCTGCTGCTTTTCATTTCTGGAATGACAGTGTCTGAAATAGCGAAAAAACTCTATCGCAGCATCAAGACGGTCAGTACGCACAAGGTGGCGGTCATGAATAAACTGGGCATCCGCAAGGACATTGACCTCATTCGCTATGGAATAGAGATGGGATGGATTGATGCCAGAAAATAGTCCCGGTCATGGCAAAAGAATGCTAGTTGCCACAAATGATCCGATGGCCCCATATTGGATACAGCAATGTTGCAAACAGCAAGGAATTTTTCACGGCATTCAATGGATCAGCAATCCGGATGAGCTTCTGGCGGAACTGAAGAAATTCAATGCGGATGCGGCCTTTGTGGATATGGATTTCATCGGCGAAAAGCTGATGAAGTTGCTTAATGATCTGGCACTGTCGAAAGTGGATGTTCCCATCATCCTTGTCAGCAGCTGCGAACCAAGAATATTCCATGCGGTCGCTGACTATGCCCGGAGCCTGGCACTCAACATCGTCTGTGCAATATCTCGCTCCAGAATGGCAAGAGAGGTGCCGGTCAACGGGGATTTCCTGCTGCGTATCCTGGGGCGGACCAAGACGGAGGGCCAGCCCAGGACGATCTTGCCGATTCCGAGAGCAAGGTTGACGAACGCTTTGCACAGCGGCGAAATCGTTGCCCATTTTCAACCCTTGCATCATGCAGGCTCGGGCAGGATCATCGGGGCGGAAGCCTTGGCCCGGTGGCCTATTTCGGCCACGGAACTGTTGCCACCTGCTGCGTTCATGAAGGCCATCGGAGACCATGGATTGATGCATGAGCTCACTCTCCAAATGCTCCTGCAGTCCATCTCTTTCATCAAATCGGCAGCACCTTCAGGGCAGTTCATCTGCAGCATCAATGTATCCGCCTCCCTGGCGGCATCCTGGGAGTGGATGGATTCGGCATTGCGCGTGATCAGGGATGCAGGTGTCTCCCCTGAAAATATCGGTTTTGAGGTGACGGAAGATGGGGCGGATGATCTCGAAAAGTCTCTGGGCGGTGTCATTGCGAATTTACGAATGAGTGGCTTTCAGTGCGCAATGGATGACTTTGGCGTGGGCGGCTCAACCCTAGGGCGCCTGCTTAGCGTTCCTTTCAACCAGATCAAGATTGACAAGGCTTTGCTGCATACTGCAAGAAACCAGGCCCATGCAAAGAGAGTGCTGAGCAAAGCGGTGTCGCTTGCGAAAGATGTTCGGGCACAGGTGGTTGTTGAGGGAGTGGAGGACGTTGATGATCTGGGAATGATCAGGAGGATGGATGCCGATGTCGCCCAGGGATTCTTGTATTCCAGAGCACTTTCCTGCAAAGATTTTATCGACTACATGAGGCGATCATTGGCCTGAGCAATGGCTGTATATCGATGTCCAGATGGAAATCCATAAAAAAGAAATTGCAGAAAAGGAAGATCTTCTGCTTCTGGCCAGATATAACAAGAGACTGCTTTTTGGTGGGGGGCTGATCTTTTCTTTCCTTGTGATCATTGTCGCGTTATTTGCGGCATCGTTCGAGTTCAATGATTTCATGGAGGAAAGAAGGTCAATTTTTCAGAACAAGAGAACTAGAATTCTGGTGGAGATAGAAACAAAGCAGGTCATCATGATGCGTGGAATAATCGCATCAGAATTGCTTTGGGGGCAAGCGCATATATCGCAACCGGCGGGAGTTGGCAGGCCGGGCGCTATGATCACGGGTGTGAGTCCGGTGGTTCTGCTCGAGGATAAGGGCGACAAGCCTGCATGCAGGCGATACAGGGACATGCTGGAGGAGCTTGCATACCTGGCAAACTCGAGTTTTCTTCAGGATGGAAGAGCCATATCTGTATATGCCTTCAGTCCGGATGGCGGGTTCATCGGTGCTCTCCTGCCTCAGATTCCAGATGAGCCTGAGCGGGAACGGATGCTCTTGGAGCTTCAGCAACAGATTGCCGGGCTGCCGAAAGACAAAGGCGTTCCACTTCATTCCGGACAAGTGCGCCACCCCATTTGGCTTCCCCCGGCCAAAAGTATTCTGACGGGTGAAATGTCGTTCCAGGTTGTTGTTTCTGCATTCCACAGGGGTAAGCCATTTCTCACCGTGGTGAGTGACATGCCTACCCAGCATATTGAGAATCTGATGCAGCAAGGTGAGGATAGAAGTTCCTTTCTGATCATGGACTCCCAGGGAAGCGTTGCCCTGGGTGTTGAACCAGAGGGCTACAGCAAAGCGGATTTCTTTGATATTGAAACATCGAAATTCCAAGGCAATCTGGTGAGCCGCTATCTTCTGTTCAAGTATGGTGCTGTATACAAGGATGGTTTTTTTCATTACTACTCGAGGATATCGAATACAAACATGATTCTGCTCCACGTGTTTTCGTGGAAGGATGCGGTTTTTCTAAAGGGAAAATCGTTCGTATATTTGATTCTTTCGTTGATATTCATTGTCTTGTTCTGGTGCTTTTTGATATATTTCTACGAAAAGGTATTTATTCCAATATATGAAAAGGCAAAGAATGTTTTCGATACCGAGCAGCTGAGTCGAACCATCATTGCCATGGCTCCTTACGGACTTGGACTTCTTGATTTCAAGGAGAAAAAGATGCTGTTGGAGAACAGCATGATGTTCAAATACAAGGAGAGTGCAGTACTGCGTGGCCCGGTCCCTGGCGAGCTATTGATCGGCTATTTCCACAGAGTTTATGTGGAGAAATATCTTGGTGGCGGGAAAAGTGACTATGTGCCCGTGTCCAGCGAGGTGGTGATTTCCAACGATGGAACCATTGCACAGCTGTCCATGATCATGGTGAAGGCAAAATACCAAGGTCGAAACGTGCTGTTGTGCGGGTTTGCTGATATCACGGCTCACAAGCAGGTCCAAAGAAGCCTGGAGGATGCAAAGAAGGCTGCGGAAGAGGCAAACCATGAAAAATCATCTTTTCTCGCCGTAATGAGCCACGAGATACGCACTCCACTCAATGCGATACTGGGGAATCTGGAAATACTGGGAAGAAGCATTCTGTCCATGGAGCAGAAAACACGGCTGGACATCATTTCGAATTCCTCACATTCTCTTTTGTCTCTGTTGAATGATGTCCTCGATTTCTCGAAGGTCGAGTCTGGTCAGATGAGTGTCGAGATGGCCGGATTCGATCTCAAGTCCGTGATCAGGCAGGTGGCATCCATCTATAAACCCTTGGTGACAGAGGCAAAAATTGAATTTTCCCTGACCATCGATGATTCGCTGAAGTCTGGTTATCTTGGCGATGCTGAGCGCATCAAGCAAATACTCAACAATCTACTCAGCAATGCCTTGAAGTTCACCAAGAGTGGAAAAATAGAGGTATATGCATCCGACAGATCCGGCGAGCTGAACATCAAGGTATCCGATACTGGAATAGGTATTCATCATTCGCAGCATGCGTTCATCTTCGATGCGTTCAAGCAGGCCGGCTCGGAAATCGCCACGAAGTTTGGAGGAACCGGACTTGGGCTGACGCTGTGCCAGCGGATGGCACACCTCATGGGAGGGGAGATCCGGTTTTCAAGTGTCCTTGGAAAAGGCAGCATTTTCGAGCTGGTGCTGCCCGCATACCATGCGCAGCCCGCATCATCCGCTGTCGCTTGGGAGGATGGCGATGTCCTGCTTTCGGAGGACGAACGAGAGGATTTCTCGGCAAGGATTCTGGTGGTGGATGACCACCCTGTTAACAGAATGCTGTTGCTGGATCAGCTGAGGATCATTGGGTATGAGGCCGATTCTGCAGAAGGAGGGGAATCTGCCTTGAGCATGCTGGCACAGCTGGCCTATGACCTGGTTCTAACCGACCTGCAGATGCCCGGCATGAACGGTTATGTGCTTGCACAGCACATCCGTAAGGATTACCCCGGGATTAGAGTGGGGGCAATAACGGCAAACGCAGGCAAGCATGAAAGGGATAAATGTGCCAAATTCGGCATATCTGACATCATCGTCAAACCAGCCTCCCTGAAAAGCATCAAGGAATTCATTGATAGAAATATCGGCAAGTCCGGGGTTTGCCAAGTGGATGCATTGCCGGCAAGAACAAGCAAGATTTCTGGCTACCGTGACATTCTTGTCTCAACAACACAAGCATCCTTGATCTCCTTGAAGAAATCCTTGGAAAAAAGAGATCTCGTGGCTGTGCATAGGGAAATTCATGCCATGAAGGGGGCATTTGCAGTGGCAGGGTTCAATGACATAGTCCAGGCGCTTGATAGGATTTCTTCTCTTGTCAATGCGCGAGATTTTCGAGCGGTCGATGTGGAGCTCGTGAATTTCATGGACGTTCTGAAAGATCTGTGAGAAAGGTTGAAAGCCGGCTAGTGTCAGGTTATTCATATTTACGCGCCATGGACTATAAAAAATACCTGAAAATATCCGTATTGTTGGCGGACGATCATCCTGGGATAATATCAGGTGTCAGGCATGAATTGTCTGGTGAGTCAGAAATTGCATTGAATGGGAGTGTTTCAAATTCAACCGATCTGATTCAAAAGCTGGAAGAGGGAGGTTTTGATGTGCTTGTATCCGATTACTCCATGCCGACCGGGCAATATGGAGATGGACTGCATCTATTCGGATATATATCGAGAAGATTCCCAAAATTGGGTCTGGTGGTCCTGACCATGCTGGATAACTCGGCAATACTGCAGGCTCTGGGTCGTGTCTCGAACATCAGTATTGTCAGCAAGGCCGATCCGGTGCTGCATCTTGTTCCCGCGATCCACGCGGCATTCACTGGCGGAGTTTATTTTTCGCCAGCCATCGCCGAGCGGCTGGAAAGAGGTGGTGCGGGCGGGTTGGGCGGAGTGCAGGGGGAGAGAAGAGTGCCTGCCGAGCTGAGCCCCAAGGAGTCCGAGGTAGTGCGGTTGTACGCTGCTGGCCTGCGCATTGATGAAATTGCAGCCAAGCTCAACAGGAGCAAGAAGACCATCAGCACGCAAAAAGTCAAGGCCATGCAAAAGCTCGGCATAGAGCGAGACATAGACCTTATGAAATATGCCTTGGAATGTGGGTGGGTGACATCATCGAGATCTCAATGATGCATGTTCATTCCACCTTCAGTGCCTGTATGTCCTGGATGACTGCTTCAAGCTGGAGCTCCAGCAGCGAGAGCGAATGTCTGTGATATGCCAGCCCATCATGGCCCATGCGGCTTTCCAGGTCGGCGCACCGTATTGACAACTCGACCAGATCAAAGAATCTCAGTGAGCCAGACAGGTTGTGAAGCTCTCTTTGCACATCTTCGCAGTTTGGGCTGGATTTGATGGTTGCCAGAGAAGAGCGCGCAGATTCCAGGAAGGCATTTCTGATGGGTGGCGCAATTTTCTCGAAATGAACGACTTCGTCAGTCGGCAGGAGGCTGTCGGGGTTGGCATGCGTTGAATGGATCGCCATCGTCAGCGCATCAAGAATCCCCTGCGGTGAATGCCAGGATACCGCGATGATGCGGGCATTGATCACTCTGGGCTGCATGGGATGGCTGGCTTCACATTCGATGATGCGTGCCGCTCCTGCCACCAGGCGGTTTTCGTCCTTGGGATTCCATGAGGTCTTCGGCCCGCACAGCACGACAACGTGGAACTTCTGTAGCCGATCCTGGCGAATCGCGGTGGGATGGCGGCATGCCGTGGTCACCAAACCCCACTCCTTGAGCAAAGGGAGCAGATGGGCGTGCTGATCGTCGCATGACGAGATGAACAGAATCTGCTGTCCTGAAAATGGCAGATGGGGCCGCAAGAGTGCATCTGCGACAGGTGTCGTTCCAAAGGCGGTCGGTAGCTTGTCAGGACGGCGTGCGGTGGGGGCACTGTCCAGGGCGGAGATCTGTTTTGTCATGGAAGGCCGAACGTCGGGGGCCGGTCTCTACAGCGAGAAATTTCAAGATGCAGATCAGGCCGACTGATTGAACCACGGCATCCATCCACAGTGCATGTCTAAGGGCATGTGCGCGTGCTTGCCGCGATTGCACGGGGCCAGGCCTGGGCAATGCCGCCCTGCAGAAGTGCAGGCACGCCAATTCAGGTGCACGTTCCAGGTGGGGCCAGAATGAAAAAAGCCTGCAAGTGACTGCAGGCTGTTTTCATGGAGGCGTTTATCCAGGGCTTCAGATGGCGAACTGGGCGCGATCCTTGTCCTTGATCCAGGCGGGCGGCTTGCCGCGTCCGGTCCAGGTGTCACCTGTCTCTGGATTGCGGAACTTGGGGGCCACGGTGGAGGAGGCGCGGCGTGCCGTGAAAATGTCGTCGGCTGTCAGGCCGTAATCCTGAACCAGACCGCGAATCTTGGCGATCACATCACTGACTTCTTGCTTGCGTGCTGTCTGGATCTGGGCCTCAAGTGCTTCGCGCTGCGCCAGAAGTTCTTTGTATGTGTTGCTCACGGTAGTTTGCCTTTCATGGATTGAAGCGCGAATATTAACTGTTTTTTAAGAACCGGTTTGCATGCTTTCGATTATTTCCCCCTATGACCACCATTGCCCGTCCCGAATGCGTTCAAACTGCCAGGTAAACCTTGGGTAAAGAGCCGTTGCGCAGTATGGCGCTGTATGTTCTGCGGGTTTTCAAAATCCTGTGCACCCTCGCTTTCGGACTGGGCGGAACTGGATAAGCCGTGACTCCGGGTTCTTGGCCGGCGGTGCTGGGATTGAGCGATGCAAGGGCCGCGCTTTACCCAAACTCCGGTGCGGATTCGGAATCCTTCAAGTCCAGTCTGTACGCTGCTTGCCAGATGAGATGCGAACAAATCAGAGGGTGTGGCCGTCCCGTCGACGTGCCTTGTGCAAGCGTCTGGATTTTTCTGTGCAATGCTGTTTATTTGTACAGTATGATGCAGTCATGAGCATCGATCAGATCGCCTTCGCACTCCCCGCAGCCCTTGCCGTCTGGCTGTCCCAATCCCGTTCCGCCGCGCTTCGGCGATGGGCCTGCCTCTTCGGCCTGGGGGGCATGCCGTACTGGATTTACAGCGCGCTGTCTGCCGGGCGCTGGGGCATGTTGGCCTTGGCCTGCGTGTTTGCGCTGGGGTGGCTTTGGGGGCTGTGGGTGCACTGGCTGACTCCCCGGCGGCGTGTGGCCATGGATTCGGGCCTTGGCACGATCCAGATCACGCCGGGCACCCGCTGATGCTTGGGGTTGCAGCCAGCAGTCTTGCGTGGTGCCGATCCTGCAGACGAGCAGGTGTTTTGCAGGCGCTGCGCATGATGCGTTCGTGAATTTCAAGCGTTCTCACTGGAATTTGATGCAGGTAAAAGCCGAGTGTTTTGCTGGGTTGGTGTGATTTTCGAGCCGACGCGTTGAACGCCTGGGCGGGCTGCGATCTCTATGCCCGGCCGTGCATGGCTGAAAGATCCGGACGGAAATTGCTGCAGCGTGTCCTGCCCTCCTGTGCACTGTGGTGGTGCACTCCTTTTCGCTCTTGGTGCAGGCTCACTGATCAGCCTGCTGCGCTGTGCTTTCGTGGATATTTCCGATGGATGAGTTTGGTCTTGTGCATAAAAAGCCACGGAATTCCGCAGTCTGTGCGGGTGCCGGGATGGCGGCCCACTGGCAGCGGCGAGCAAGTGCGAGGCATAGAATCGTTTGCATACAACAGGCAGCCAGCCATCCGACTTGCCTCTAAAAACCACGTGAAATAGCCCACCCCGCCGGCGGTGGGCTTTCTTTTTCGGGCCCTGCTGCGGCGTGCCTGACGCCTGATTTTTCAGTGCGCACCTATGGTTTGCACCTGTTGTCAACCACAAGGTTTGCACACGATGAAATTCACTCTCAACCAACAAGAGGTCGAGATCCAGGGCGTGAGCCCGGAGACGCCGCTGCTTTATGTGCTGCGCAACGACATGCAGCTCAATGGCCCCAAGTTCGGCTGCGGCCTGGGCGAATGCGGCGCATGCGCCGTGCTGATCGACGGCAAGGTGGCCCGCTCCTGCTCCGTTCCCGTGAGCGTGGTCCAGGGCATGAAGGTCACGACGCTGGAAGGCCTGTCCCAGGATGCGACCCAGGCCGAGCACGCCCGGGTGGCGCGTGACTGGGAAGCTGCCCATCCGGCCGCCGTGCCGGGAATGCCTGCCGGCAAGCCGTCGGCTGACACGCATGGCAAGACCGTCCACACACTGCACCCCGTGCAGCAGGCGTTCATCGACGAGCAGGCCGCCCAGTGCGGCTACTGCACCAACGGCATGGTCATGGCCCTGGTGGCCTTGTTCGACCACAAGCCCACGGCCACCGACGAGGAAGTCACCCAGGCCCTGTCCGGCCACCTGTGCCGCTGCGGCACGCATGTGGAAATCATGCGTGCGGCTGCTCGCGCCCGCGTGCTGATCGCCCAGGGAGGTGCAGCATGAGTGCATCCAACCCCCTTCAACTGACGCGCCGCAACCTGCTCAAGCTGGGCGGCATGGTCATGGTCAGCTCGGTGGCAGCCGCTGGCCTGGTGGCCGAAAGCACGGGTACGGCGCCCGCCGTGGCCGGCGCCTTCCCCATTCCCCCCATTGACCGGGTGAGCAGCTTCATCGCCATTGGCGCGGACGGCAGCGTCACGGCCTACCACGGCCACGTGGACCTGGGCACGGGCATCCGCACCTCGCTGGCGCAGCTGGTGGCCGATGAGCTCGATGTGGAGTTCGAACGCATCACCATGGTTCTGGGCCACACGGGCCGCACGCCCAACCAGGGCCCGACCATTGCCAGCAACACCATCCAGGTGGACGCCATCCCCATGCGCAAGGCCGCCGCGCAGGTGCGCCAGCTGCTGCTGGGCCTGGCTGCCGAGAAGCTGCAGCAGCCCGTGTCCGCACTGACCACGTCCAAGGGCGCGGTGGTGGCCAAGGGCGGCCGGCGCATCGGCTACGGCGAACTGGCCCAGGGCCAGGACCTGAACATTGCGCTGGACAAGGAAGTGCCGCTGCGCACCGGCGGTTTCAACTACATCGGCAAGTCCGTGCAGCGCGTGGACATTCCGGCCAAGGTGCTGGGCGCGCTGGCCTATGTGCACGATGTGCGCGTGCCGGGCATGCTGCACGGCCGCGTGGTGCGCCCGCCCTATGGCGGTGCCGATGCGTCGGCGCCGCTGGGTAGCAGCCTGATCTCTGTGAACGAGCAGTCGGTCGCTCATCTGCCGGGCATCGTCAAGGTGGTGGTGCAGGGCGATTTCGTGGGCATCGTGGCCGAGCGCGAAGAGCAGGCCATTGCCGCCATGCGCCAGCTGGAGGTGAAGTGGAAGGACTGGGCCGGCGTGCCCGACCTGTCGCTGAACGCCATGCACGACACCCTGGTCAAGCACGAGAAGACCGACCGCATGCTGCGCGAGGACGCGGGCATTGACGAGGCCTTCTCGGGCGCCAAGAAGGTGATCGAGGCCGACTACGTCTGGCCCTACCACCTGCATGCCTCCATCGGCCCGTCCTGCGCCGTGGCCGACGTGTCCGCCAGCCAGATCCAGGTCTGGACCGGATCGCAGAACCCGCACGACGTGCGCAAGGACATCGCCACGCTGACCGGCATGGCGGCCGACCAGATCAATGTGACGCGCCTGGAAGCCTCGGGCTGCTACGGCCGCAATTGCGCGGACGACGTGGCATCCGACGCCGTGCTGCTGTCGCAGGCCGTGGGCCGCCCGGTGCGCGTGCAGCTGATGCGCGAGCAGGAAGCCGCCTGGGAGCCCAAGGGCACGGGCCAATTGATCCGCGTGCGCGGCGGCCTGGACGAGAACCATGCCGTGCTGGGCTATGAGCTCAAGACCTGCTACCCGTCCAACGACGCGGCGGCCCTGGCCCTGATCCTGACAGGCAAGGTGCCCAACAAGCCCAAGGTGCTGCAGATGGGCGACCGTACGGCCATCCCGCAGTACGAGTACCCCAAGATGCGCGTGGTCTCGCAGGATGCGGCGCCCATCGTGCGCGCTTCGTGGATGCGCGGCGTCTCGGCCCTGCCCAACGTCTTTGCCCATGAGTGCTGGATCGACGAATGTGCCTACCTGGCCGGTGAAGACCCGCTGGCCTACCGCCTGCGCTACCTGAAGGACCCGCGCGCCGTGGCGCTGACGCACGCTGCGCACAAGCAGGCCGGCTGGCAGGATGGCCCGGCCCACCGCAACCCCGCGCAGGCCGACCAGCGCCTGGTCAAGGGCCGTGGCTTTGCCTACGCCCGCTACTACCACAGCAAGTTCCCCGGCTACGGCGCGGCCTGGGCCACCTGGATCTGCGACGTGACCGTGGACCGCGAGACCGGCGTGATCAAGGTGGACAAGGTCTTCGTGGCCCATGACTGCGGCGAGATGGTCAACCCGGCCGGCGTGCGCCACCAGGTGCACGGCAACATCATCCAGTCCACCAGCCGCGTGCTCAAGGAGTACGTGACCTTCGACAGCAAGGGCGTGACCTCGCTGGACTGGGGTGGCTACCCCATCCTGCGCTTTGACGAGCTGCCCGAGATCGACGTGCAACTGGTCGAGCGCCCCGGCGAAGACCCCATGGGCGCGGGCGAATCGGCCTCCGTGCCCAGCGCCGCCGCTGTCTCCAACGCCGTGTTCGACGCCACCGGCGTGCGCCTGCGCGAAGTGCCGTTCACCCCGGCACGCGTGCTGGCCGCACTCAAGGCAAAGGCTGCCGATGCAGCCCCGGCCGACAAGGCACAGAACTGAGAGCGGAGGACCGGAACATGCACACACTCAAGAAAATCACCCTCGGCGTGGTCGGCCTGGCCGCCGTGGCCGGCGCCGCCTTCTGGCTGGCCACGGGCCGCAGCGAGATCGCGCCCCTGCAGCAGATCCCGGTGCAGGAATTCAGCCAGCAGCAGATCGACCAGGGGCGCCGCCTGGCGCACATGGGCGACTGCGCTGTCTGCCACACGGCACCGGGCGGCCAGCGCAACGCAGGCGGCCTGGCCATGCCCAGCCCCTTCGGCACCATCTACTCGACCAACATCACGCCCGATGCCGAAACCGGCATCGGCCGCTGGTCGTACGAGGCCTTCGAGCGCGCCATGCGCCATGGTGTGGACCGCGAGGGCAACTACCTGTACCCCGCCTTCCCGTACACGGCATTCACCCGCGTGACCGATGAGGACATGAAGGCGCTGTATGCCTTCCTTATGACCGAGCCGGCTGTCTCCAACGAGGCACCCAAGACCGCGCTGAACTTCCCGTTCAACGTGCGCCGTGGCCTGGCCCTGTGGAATGCGCTGTACCTGGAGCCGGGCGAGCAGCCGGCGCCGGCCAACCAGTCGGGCGAGTGGATTCGCGGCGCCTACCTGGTCGAAGGCCTGGGCCACTGCGCCGCCTGCCACTCGCCGCGCAACCAGTTCGGCGCCGAGAAAAAGGGTGCCGACCACCTGGCCGGCGCCTTCATCGACGGCTGGGATGCGCCCGCGCTCAACGACAAGGCCGTGGCTCCGCTGCCCTGGACGCGCGAGGACCTGGTCCGCTACATGCAGACCGGCTTCTCGGAGCGCCACGGCGTGGCCGCCGGCCCCATGGCGCCCGTGATCGAAGGCCTGTCCCACCAGACGGCCGAGGACATCAACGCCATGGCCACCTACCTGATGTCGTACCGCAAGCCTGTGGCCGATGCCGCTGGCACGGGTGACGCCGAGGCGCTGGTGAAGGAAAAGACCGAGGTTGCCAAGCTGCCGGTCGACGCCCAGGGCTATCGCCTGTACCAGGGCGCCTGCATGGCCTGCCACCGTGCCGATCCCAGCGGCGTGCTGGCCGGCAGCAGCTTCGGGGTGCGTCCCCAGCTGTCGCTGAACACCAACCTGTACAGCGACTCGCCGACCAACGCCATCCATGTGGTGCTCAACGGCATCACGCAACCGGCGCGCCCGCAGCTGGGCACCATGCCCGCCTTCCGCCACAACCTCAGCGACGATCAGATCGCCACGCTGCTCAACACCATGCGCAGCCAGTACGGCCTGCAGCCATGGCCTGGCCTGAGCGACAAGGTCAAGGCCCTGCGCGAGGAAACACGCCCCGGCAAGGTGGCGGCGCACTGAGCTTGCGCCGCGTCATCTGCGCAGCCTGTGTGCTGCGCTAGGATGGCAAGGGACCGCTGTTCCCACAGCGGTCCCTTTTTTTATGGTGACCCGCAAGATGACAAGCCCCATGCCCGACCCCATGCCTGAGCCCATGCCCAATTTCCCCCTGCTGACCGACGCCAACCGCCAATGGCTGGATGCACGTGCCCAGGCGCTGGATGCCGGCAACGGCGAGGCCACGGCCGCCGTCGTGCCCTATCTGGCCGAAGCCGGGCTGCTGGGCCACGGCTTGGCTGATGCCTTGGGCGGGCAGGGCGGCAGCGCCGGCGATGCCATCGAGGCGATTGCCCAGGTGGCCACGCACTCCATGTCCGCCGCCTTTGCCTTCTGGGGCCAGCGCGTGCTGATCGAGATGCTGGCGAACACCGGCAATGCGGCCCTGCGCGAGCGCTGGCTGCCCGCGCTGCTGGCGGGCGAGGCGGCCGGTGCCTCGGGGCTGTCCAACATCATGAAATTCCTCAGCGGGTTGGAGGCACTCAATATCCGCGCCACGGCCCGGGAAGGGGGCGGCTGGCTGCTCAACGGCAGCGTGCCCTGGTGCACCAACCTGCGCGGGCCGCGCTTTCTGGCCGCCATTGCCGTGGCGCGTGACGACGGCGCGCCGCCCATGATCGTGGCCCTGCCGTCCGACCGGCCGGGCCTGGAGCGCTCGCCGGATCTGGAGTTGATTGCCCTGCGCGGCACCAACACCGCCGCCTTGCAGCTCAAGGACGTGGCCATCACCGAAGACGATCTGCTGGCCGAGCGCGCCGGCGGATTCCTGCCGCGTGTGCGGCCGGCCTTCCTGGGCATGCAATGCGGCCTGTCCATCGGGCTGGCGCGCGCGGCCTGTGCGCAGGCCGCCTCGCGCATGGGGCAGGGCGGGCATGTGCTGCAGCAGCCGCTGGACGATACCCGCAGCCATCTGGAGCAGGCGGTGGCCGCACTCAGGGCTGGTGTCGAGGCCGGCGATTTCGTGGAGGCACCCGAGCGGCTTTTCGCGCTGCGCCTGGCCCTGCACGACTGCGTGCAGCAGGCCATGCAGCTGGAGCTGCAGACGGCCGGTGGCCGCGCCTACAGCCTGGATGCGGACGATGGCTTTGCCCGCCGCTGGCGTGAATCGGCCTTCATCCCCATCGTCACGCCCAGCGTGATCCAGTTGCGCGCCGAGCTGCAAAAACTGCAAAAGCTCGGCGCCTGACGGCTCAGCCCGCCTTGGCAGCGGGCTGCAGCGCCGGCTCCAGCGCCGTGTCCAGCAGCAGCAAGGCGGTTTGCACTGCAGCCAGCAGCCGTTCGCGCGGCACGCCATCGCGGGCCTGCACGGAGATGCCGTGCAGTTGCGTGGCATAGAAATCCCCCAGCGCCTGCACATCGGTGCCGGCGCGCAACTCGCCTTCATCCAGCGCGCGCTGAAGGCGGTCGATCAGGGACTGCGTGCGCTGGCGGCGGTGTTCGGCCAGCCAGGCGGCGACTGCCTCGTTTTCCTCGGCGCAATTGGTGGCGGCGGTGACCACCATGCAGCCCAGCGGATGGGCATCGTCCGTATAGGTGGCCACGGCATCGCGCAGCACGCGGGCCAGGGCGTCGCGCACGCGCGGCTCCTGGGCCATGGCGCGTTCGGCAAAGCCGCCATCACCGGCCTCGTAGCGCTGCACGGCCTCGCGGAACAGGTCCTGCTTGCTGCCGAAGGCCGCATAGATGCGCGCTGACGCAATGCCCAGCGCCTGCACCAGGTCGGCCATGGACGTGCCCTCGTAGCCGCGCCGCCAGAACGCCAGCATGGCGCGCTCCAGCGCCTGGTCTCGGTCAAATTCCCTGGGTCTTCCGGCCATCTTCCTCATCCTTCTCAACAGTCAGGGCGGCATCTTAGCGGCGCCTTGATGCTGTCTTGCATCGGCTTCGCAAAAGCAGCCGCGTTGGCGTGATACTATTCTTTGTCGATCAACAAATAATAGCTCAACGCAAGGAAATCACATGCAGACCATCAAGGGCCCCAGCCTTCATCTGGCGCAATTTGCCGACAACAAGGCACCGTTCAATTCCCTGGAAGACATCGCACGCTGGGCAGCCGGCGTGGGCTTCAAGGGCCTGCAGATTCCCGCCTGGGACCAGCGCCTGTTCGACGTGGCCACGGCCGCCAGCAGCCAGACCTATTGCGACGATGTCAACGGCATGCTGGCCTCGCACGGCCTGGTGGCCAGCGAGCTGACCACGCACATCTTTGGCCAGCTCGTGGCCGTGCACCCGGCCTACGACGCCATGTGCGACAGCTTTGCGCCCGAGGCGCTGCGCGGCAATCCGGCCGCACGCACGGCCTGGGCGCTGGAGCAGCTCAAGCTGTCGGCCAGTGCATCGCGCCGCATGGGGCTGAGCGACATGGGCACGTTCTCGGGCTCGTTCGCCTGGCCCTATCTGTTCCCGTTCCCGCAGCGCCCGGCCGGCCTGATCGAAACCGCCTTCGAGGAGCTGGCGCGCCGCTGGCGCCCCATCCTCGACGCCTGCGACGAGCAGGGCGTGAACCTGTGCTACGAAATCCACCCCAGCGAAGACCTGCACGACGGCACCAGCTTCGAGCGCTTCCATGAGCTGGTGGGCCAGCACGCACGCTGCAAGATCCTGTTCGATCCCAGCCACTTCGTGCTGCAGCAGCTCAACTACCTCGACTACATCGACATCTACCGCGAGCACATCCGCATGTTCCATGTGAAGGATGCGGAGTTCCTGCCCAGCGGGCGCCAGGGCATCTACGGCGGCTATTCCTCGTGGCTGGAGCGGGCAGGGCGCTTCCGTTCGCTGGGCGACGGGCAGGTGGACTTCAAGGCCATCTTCTCCAAGTTCGCCCAGTACGACTACCAGGGCTGGGCCTCGCTGGAATGGGAGTGCTGCCTCAAGGACCAGGAAGACGGTGCGCGCGAGGGCGTGGACTTCATCAACCGCCACATCATCCGCGTCACCGACAAGATCTTTGACGACTTCGCCGGCGCTCCCGTGGACCAGCGCCAGATCAACGCCATGCTCGGCATCGCCTGAGCAAGCCCGCAGCCAGAGAACCTCAAAAAGAAGCAAACAATGAACGCTTTCACATCGAACGCCCTGCGCAAGCAGGAAGACCAGGCCTGCGGGTTCTCGCACGACTACGTGCGCATCGACGGCCGCCGCATCCACTGCATCACGGCCGGGCAGGGCGCGCCCGTGCTGCTGATCCCGGGCTGGCCCCAGACCTGGTATGCCTGGCGCCACGTCATGCAGGCGCTGGCGGCGCAGGGCTTCCAGGCCATTGCCGTCGATCCGCCGGGCACGGGCTTTTCCGACCGGCCCGACACCGGCTACGACACGGGCTCCATCGCGCTGACCCTGCACCGCACCATGCTGGCGCTGGGCCATGAGCGCTACCAGGTCGCCGGCCACGACGTGGGCATGTGGGTGGCCTATGCGCTGGCCAGCGACCAGCCGCAGGCCGTGCAGTCCCTGGCGCTGACCGAGGCCGTGATCCCCGGCCTGGCGCCCGAGCCCAGCATCTTTGCGCCGCCCGAGCAGAACATCTTCCTGTGGCACTTCATGTTCAACCAGCTGGCCGACCTGCCCGAGACCCTGATCGCGGGGCGCGAGCGTGCCTACCTGGAATTCATGTTCAACCGCTGGTCGCTGCGGCGCGACCGCGTGGCCGTCGACGTCTATGTCGATGCCTATGCGGCGCCCGGTGGCCTGCGCGGCGGCTTTGCCTACTACCGCGCCATTCCCGAAACCATCCGCCAGAACCGCGAGCGTGCGCTGCGCCCGCTGGCCATGCCCGTGCTGGCCATTGGCGCCGAGCACGCCACGGCCGATGCGCCGCTGGCCACGCTGCGCGGCCATGCCGATGACCTGTCGGGCGTGATCGTGCCGGGCTGCGGCCACTTCATCATGGAGGAAGTCGCCGAGCCCTTCATCGCCGAACTGCTGCCCTTCCTGCAAAGGACGCTGTGACCATGGGCCTGGACGCTGACATTGCGCGCTATCTCGCCGAGCTGGCGCAGGCAACCCAGGCCGTGGCCCCGCCCACGCAGCCCACGCTGGCGGCGCTGCGCGAGGCCACCGACGCCGGGCTGCGCGCCCTGCACGGCCCGGCCGAGGCCGTGGCCCGCACCGAAGACTTCACGCTGCCCGCGCGCGACGGTGCACCGCTGCGCGTGCGCATCTACCGGCCGCTGGCCTCGGACACACCCACGCCCCAGCCCGCCCTGGTCTTCGCCCACGGCGGCGGCTGGTGCCTGGGTTCGCTGGAGGTCTACGACAACCCCTGCCGCGCGCTGGCCATGGCAACGGGCGCCGTCGTGGTCTCGGTGGACTACCGGCTGGCGCCCGAGCACCGCTTTCCCGTGCCGCTGCATGACTTCTGCGATGCCATTGCCTGGACCTTTGAGCAGGCCGATGCGCTAGGGCTGGACAGCAGGCGCATCGGCGTGGCCGGAGACAGCGCGGGCGGCAACCTCGCGGCCGCAGCCTGCCTGCTGGCGCAGGAAAAGCAAGGCTGGGGAGCGGCGGGCGCACCGGCCATCGCCCACCAGCTGCTGCTGTACCCGGCACTGGACGCGGCCATGGATTCGCCGTCGTTCCTCCAGTTTGGAGAGGGCCACTACCTCACGCGTGCGGCCATGGAGTACTGCTATGGCGCGTACCTGGGCGATGCGGCATCGGGGCGGCACGAACTTGTCTCTCCGCTGCGCGCGGACCACCTGGCAGGCCTGCCCCAAGCCACGGTGATCAGCTGCGAATACGACCCGCTGCGCGACGAGGCCGAAGCCTATGCGCAGCGGCTGGCGCAGGCCGGTGTGGCGGTGCAGGCTGTGCGCCTGCCCGGCATGGTGCACGCCTGCATGCACATGCTGGGGCTGGCGCCGGCATCACGCCGCCTGTTTGACGAAGCGGGTGCCGCCGTGCGCCAGGCTTTCGGCACGGCCATCGGCTGATGGATTGCTGGGTGCAGGTCAGGCCTGTGCCAGGAACACGGCCACCAGCGCATTCGCATGGCCGTGCCCCATCTGGTGCTGGGCCTTGAGCCAGCCCACCAGTTCCATGTGCTTGCGGGTGTCCTGCTGTTGCAGCAGGTCCATCCAGTGCGCAATCGGCTGGCCGTAGGTCTTCTCGATGGAAGGGAAATACGAGGCCGGTCCCTTGACCTTGCTTGTCTCCGTCATGGCGCTTGTCCTTTTTCTGTGATGCGGGTGGCAGATTGTGCCGCTGGCGCTGTCCGGGCCGGCAGGCAGGGTCAGGTCAGAAACAGCACATCCTTGTGCTGCGGCGCAGGCGGCAGCACCTCGCCGGTCAGCTCGCGCAGCGTGGCCTCGATCATCTGCGACATGGCGTCCAGCGCCAGGTCGTTGGGCGCCGTGCCGAAGGGCTCCTCCAGCTCGGCGCCCAGCGCCTCCAGCGCGAAGAAGGTGTAGGCGATGAAGGCCACGATCACCGGCGTCATGAAACCGATGGAATCCACCAGGCCGAAGGGCAGCAGCAGGCAGTACAGGTAGATGGTGCGATGAATGATCACCGCGTAGGTGAAGGGAATCGGCGTGCCCGCAATGCGTTCGCAGCCGCCCAGTGCCTCGCCCAGCTTGCACAGCGGCGCCTCCATGGCGGGCACCAGCACGGGTTGCAGGCTGCCGTCTTGGCGGCGCGCCTGCAGCCATTCGCCGGCCATGAGCAGCAGCACGGCAGGCTTGAAGCGCGCCGTGGCCAGGCGTTCGCAGTCGGCGGCGGGCAGCAGGCGGCGCATGTCGGCCGCGGCATCGGTGCCGCGCAACTGGTGGCGCAGCGCATGCACAAAGGCCGCCAGAACCATGGCCAGGGCCGGGGCGTGCTGCGGCGCGTCCGTCAAGGTGCGGGCCTGGCGCACCAGGGTGCGTGTCTCGTTGAGCAGGGTGCCCCACAGCGTGCGCGCCTCCCAATAGCGCGCGTAGCTCGTGCTGTTGCGAAAGCCCAGGAAGATGGCCAGCGTCAGCCCGATCAGCGAAAACGGCACGAAGTTCAGCGGCACCTTCCACGCGAACAGCTGGCCGTGCAGCGCCGTGACCAGCACGGCGAACAAGGTGGCGGCCATCAGCTGGGGCAGGATGTCGGGCAGCACGGAGCCTCGCAGCACGAAGAGCATGCGCAGCCAGTGGGGGCGGGGCCGGATGATCATGAAAGCTTGTTCCGTGATGGAAAAGAGGGCGCAAGAGGGTGCAAGAGGGCGCAGCAGCCCCGCAACTCTAACCGCCCCGCGCAGTCAGTGCGCCACCTGCGCGCCACCCTGCACGCGCTGGCTGCGGCTTCAAAGATCGCTGCCGTGGCTGTCGTGGTTGCCGTCTGGCTGGAGAAGGGCCTGTGCCGTGACCGCTGCTGCCTGCTCCGCCTGCCATGCCGTGCGCATGGAAGAGGGCGCCACCGTTGCGCGCGGGGATGGCTGGCTGGTGATGGAGCCCAGGCTGATGAAGCCGGCCAGATGCTCGCCCTCGCGCAAACCCAGCGCTGAATGCAGGGCCGGGTCAAAACAGCGCTCGCCACTGAGCACGATGGCACCAAAGCCCAACTGGTGCGCAGCATTGAGGAGGTTGCCCAGCGCAGCCCCTGCGGCCAGCCATTGCTCGCGCATGGGAACGCGTGAGCGCAGCTATACAGCGAAATGCGTGCGCAGAATGCTTGCCGAACCTCGCCAGGCGTCAGGCCTTGGTCAATTCCTGAGGTGCCTGGCCCAGCGTCGCAATCAACTGCCCATACATGGCATCCACGGCCGCCGAGCCCTGCGAGGCCTTGCTGCGCAGGGCTGAAACTTCCATGGACACCAGCGGCGGCAGCTCGAAGCCGGCCGGCAGGTTCTGCAGCACCTGCAGGTGCGGCGGCACGCTGCAGCGCGTGAACACGGCCACGGCCAGGCCGCTTTCCACAGCGGCCAGCTGGCCGGCAAGGCTGGAGCTGTGATAGACCACGCGGTGCGCGCGCCGCTGGGCCGCCAGGCTGGACAGCGCGGCCGTGCGCGCCAGGCTGGCGGCCTCGTAGACGGCAATCGGCAGGGGATTCTTCCTCCACACCTCGTGCTGCGGCGCGCCCACCCAGACCAGGGGCTCGTGGAACAGCAGGCGCCCACGCTGGGGCCTGTCGCGTGAGACCAGGGCCAGGTCCAGCGTGCCGCGCACCACTTGCGGGATGAGTGCGGTGGACTGCTCGCAGGTCAGCTCGATCTCCACGCCCTGGTAGCGGCCAGCAAAGCTGCGCAGCACCGGCGTCAGATAGGTGGATGCGTAGTCGTCCGGCACGCCCAGCCGCACGCGCCCGGACAGGTCGGGGCCGAACAGAGCCGCCTGCGCCTGGGCTTGCAGCTCCAGCATGCGCCGCGCATAGCCCAGCAGCTCCGCGCCTGCGGGCGTGAGCTGCAGATGGCGCGGGCCGCGCAGCAACACGGGTTGGCCCATGGCGGTCTCCAGCTTCTTGATCTGCATGCTCACGGCGGCCTGTGATCGGTGCAGCAGCGGAGCGGCAGCCGAGAGCGAGCCCGCATCCACCACGGCCACCAGGGCGCGCAGCCAGTCGATCTGCAGGTCGGGGTGGTTCACGGCATGCTCCATGGATTCGAATATCGAATACTAAACCTGCAAACTATTTGCTTTACGAGAATTTGCTGCCACGAGACGATCGTGGCCATGCAAGACAGAACCCATTCCTTACAGGCCGCATCCGTAGCCTCCGCCGCGACCGCACAAGCCGCTCCCACAGCGCAGGAGACACGCGGCCAGTGGCTGATGATCGCGGGCGGCGTGCTGCTGGGCACCGTGGGCGTATTTGTGGAAGAGGCCCGCCAGCACCCGTTGGTCACTGTGCTGTTTCGCTGCGCCTTCGGTGCCCTGGCGCTGCTGGCCTGGGGGCTGGCCACGGGCCGCATGGGCGAGTTGCGCGTGCGCGGCAGGAGCTGGCCGGTGGTGGCGGCCACCGGCGTCCTCATGGTGCTGAACTGGGCGCTGTTCTTTGCCGCCATACCGCGCACCTCCATTGGCGTGGCCACCATCGTGTTCCACATCCAGCCGGTGTGGATCATGCTGTTCGGCACCCTGGTGCTGCGCGAGGCCGTGGCGCCACGGCAGGCGGTGGCCATGCTGGCGGCGTTGCTGGGACTGGTGTTGACCACGGGGCTGCTGGGTGGCGATTCGGCGGCCTGGGGACCGGACCATGTGTCCGGACTGCTCATGTGCCTGGCCGGCTCGCTGTGCTATGCAGCCGTGACCATCCTGGCCAAGACCGAGAAAGTGGTCACGCCGTTTGCGCTGGCCTGGTGGCAGTGCGCGGTCGGCACCGTGCTGCTGCTGTGGGTGCCGCTGGTTCATGGCTGGCCGCAGGCGCCGTCGTCCTGGGCGTGGCTGGCCGGGCTGGGCGTGCTGCACACCGGCCTGGCCTACGCCATCCTTTTTGCAGGCATGGCGCGCCTCACGCTGGGCCGCATCGCCGTGCTGCAGTACGTCTATCCGTTGACGGCCATCGTGCTGGACTGGGTCGTCTACGGGCGTGCGCTGGGCGCGGTGCAACTGGCCGGTGTGGGCCTGATGGCCGGGGCGCTGCTGGTGGTCAAGGCCCGACAGCTGCGATGAGCCGTGCGGGCCTTGTGCGCAGGGCCTACTCCTTGCCCAGCGCCTTGTACTGCTCGTACAGCTCGTCGGCCAGCCGGCGCAGGGCGCGGCCTATGGCGGCGTACTCGTACTCGTTGAGGTTGGCCAGCGAGGCACGACCGGAAGGGCGGTCGGACCCGAAGCCCCGGCCCGGCAGCAGCACGATGCCGGTCTCATCCGCCACGCGGAACAGCATGTCGCCCGTGGACGACTGCTGCACCGCCCATTGCGAGAAGGCCTCGCCGTAGAGCCGGCAGGTGACGTTCTGCAGGTCGATCAGCGTGTAGTAGTTGACCGAGTTGGGATTTTCCAGCGGGGGCATGCCCAGCTCGCGGTACAGCGTGGCCTCGCGGCGGCGGATCAGTTGCTTGAGGGCCTGCTTGTAGGCGTCCGCTTCATCCATGAGCGCAAACAGCGAGAACAGCACCATCTGCACCTGCTGCGGCGTGGACAGGCCGGCCGTGTGGTTCAGCGCCACCACGCGGCTGTCGGCCACCAGGCGGTCGATGAACTTGAGCGAGCGCACATCGGGCAGCAGCGAGCGGTAGCGGTGGTCCAGCGCCTTCTTGGCGGACTCGGGCAACTGCGCCAGCGCATGGTCGAACACGTTGTCCTTGTGCGCCGCGATCACGCCCAGGCGCCAGCCCGTGGCCCCGAAATACTTGGAGAACGAATACACCAGCAGCGTGTTCCGGGGGCAGACCGAGAACAGCGACTGGAATTCATCGGCAAAGGTGCCGTAGACATCGTCGGTCAGGATCAGCAGGTCGGGCCGCTGCTCGGCCACGATGGCGCGCACGCGGTCCAGGCTGCGCTGGTCCATCTTCACGGACGGCGGGTTGCTGGGGTTCACGCAGAAGAAGATCTTGACGTCCGGGTCCTTGAGCTTGTCCAGCTCGGCGTCGGAGTACTGCCAGCCGTTGTCGGGGTCGGCGTGGATGGGCACTTCCTTGAGGTCGTACTGGGCCAGTTCGGGAATCTCGATATACGGCGTGAACACCGGCATGCCGATGGCCACCTTGTCGCCCGCCTTGAGCAGGCCGCTGATGCGCAGGCTCTCGAAGATATAGGCCATGGCGGCAGTACCGCCCTCGACCGCGAACAGGTCCACCGACTCGGGCGGCACGGCGCCGCCTGCCATCTCGCGCACGATGTACTGGCGCACGATCTGCTCGCTCACGGTGAGCATGCGCGGCGGCACGGGGTAGTTGCAGCCCAGGATGCCGTCCACCATCTCGTGCAGGAAGGCGGCGGGGTCCAGCCCCAGCTGGTCGCGCACATAGCTCAGCGACTTGCCCAGGAACTTGACGCCCTCCTGCTCGCGGTGCTCGGCGATGAAGCGCTCGAAGCGGCCCTCGATGCCGTCGAGCTTGGCCAGCCCGCCCACGCCCACCGTCATGTAGGAGTACGACAACTCCGACTCCGCCGCCGCGAACAGCCCGAGCCGGAAGAACGCCCGGCGCGGCGTGGTCGCCAGGAAGTTGGGATTGCCGCGCCCCGCATTGAGCATGAGGCGGTTGGCCTTGCCCGAGGCCACCTTGATCAGTTCGTCCTTGAGTTCGAACGGGCTCAAATTCGCCAGACTCCGATAATCCTTGCTCATTGCGCAGCTCCTTGTGATGGTCCTTGGTGGTCCTTGGGGATAGATCCGGGGTGTTCAGGCAAAGGCAATGACCAGCGGCCCCAGCAATGTGAGGAACACATTGGCCAGCGCATAGGTGATCGCGAACGGTGCCGTGGGAATCGAGTTGCCGGCCTTGTCCAGAATCTCGCCAAACGCAGGGTTGGCGCTGCGCGCCCCCGACAGCGAGCCCGCGAACACGGCCACGTTGTCATAGCGCAGCACGTACTTGCCGAACAGCATGGCGATCAACAGCGGCACGATGGTCACCACCACGCCCAGCAGGAACAGCGTCAGGCCCTGCTGCATCACCGTGGTCACGGCCTGCTGGCCCGACTGCAGGCCCACCATGGCCACGAAGCCGGCCAGGCCCAGGTCGCGCAGCAGCGTGGAGGCGGCCGTGGGCATGTTGCCGAAAGTGTGCTTGCGGCTGCGCCACCAGCCGAACAGCAGGCCCGCCAGCAGGGCGCCGCCGCCGCTGCCCAGCGTGATGGGAATGGAGCCCAGGCGCAGCACCAGCAGCCCGATCAGCAGGCCCACCGTGATGCCCAGGCCGTGGAAGACAAAGTCCGTCTTGTCGCTGGGAACGATGATGGGGCCCACCGACTGCGCAGCCTTTTGCACATCCTGCGGCGTGCCGAACAGCGTCACCACATCGCCCGGCATGACCATGGTGGCCGGCGCAATCGGCACCGGCGTGCCCGCGCGCATCAGCGCCACTGCGTACACGCCGTGCTTGAACTCCTGCGACAGGCTGTCCCGGATGTCCTTCACGCTGCGGTTCAGGTACTGGTTGTTGGAGATGGCCACGTCGCGCCGCACCATCACCACGTCCATGCCCTCGGCGCCCTGCAGCTCCTCGCCCACCGAGGCGCCCAGCGCCACCACGGCCGCGCGCCGGCCCACCAGCAAGATGATGTCGCCGGCCTCCAGCGCCAGGCTGCCGTCCACGCCCACCATCGCGTTCCTGCGCTGTATGCGCTCCACCGTCACCGTGCCGCCGTTGGCGGTGGCGCTGGCCTCCAGCTCCGCCACGGTGCGGCCCGCCTGGCCCACGCGGAAAATGCGGCCCACCAGATCCGGCACGGCCGGTGACTCGCCGGTTCCGTACACGCGCACGCCCTTGAGCAGCTCCTGCTCGGCCTGGATCGCGTCCTCGCGGATCTTGCGGCCCGTCAGCCACTGCAGCACGTTCACGCACATGATGATGGCGCCGAAGGAGCCGAAGATATAGGTCACCGCATAGCCGATGGCCACATTGGCCTGCATGCGCTGCACCTCGTCGGGCGCCAGCCCCAGCTTCTCGATGGCCGAGCCCGCCGTGCCGATGATGGCCGACTGCGTCAGCCCGCCCGCCGCCAGCCCCGCCGCCAGCCCCTTGTCCAGATGGAACACCCGGGCAATCACCACCACCGTGACCAGCCCCGACACGGCCACCACCAGGGCCATCAGGATCTCCTTGACCGACTGCCGCCCCAGTGAACGGAAGAACTGCGGCCCGCTCTCGAAACCCACGGCATAGATGAACAGCGCGAACAGCACCGCCTTGATGCCCGAATCGATGGTCACCCCCACCTGGCTGATCAGCACCGCCGCCAGCAGCGACCCCGCCACGCCCCCCAGCTGGAACGACCCGAACCTGAACTTGCCCACCCAGTAACCGAGCGCCAAGGCAGCGAACAGCGCGATTTCCGGAGCCTGATGAAAGATGCTTCTGAGAAAGTCCACAGCCACCTCTGCTTCTGGGTTGAGGTCCACGGCGGTGCAAGGCAACGGAAGCGGCTGCCTCAGGAGGGCAGGGGGCATTGCGTGCGCGTGGACTGGGAAACGGCGAGTCGCTATTGAAAATAGCTATCGAAAATACTTCTGCACAAATGATTGTGACCAAGAAATATTCAATCGAATATGGCTATTTCATTGGCTTCTTTGGGTCAATCCTTGTTGAGAACAGAGCCACTATTCACGACAAAGACCAACGGCAATGTAGGACTGCGCCGTCAGCAAAAGCGGATACATATACAAGCCTGCCTTGCTTGCAGGCCCAGGATTCCAGTTTTTGGATGAAATCTATTGCCCGCCAGCTGAATTCATCAATTACGCATCTCGCGACCAGATGAGGTGGAGCTCTCCATCCACAAAACCGGCGCTCACCGCTTGCGACTGGCGCAGCCGAAGGGCTCCTGCCGCTTCCGAGGCCACGTAGGAGCCAAGCAGCTTCCTGGCAGCAGCAAGTCCCTTCTCCCACTCGCTTCCCACGACTTCATGCGGCAACTCGAAGTGAGGATCGTCGGACATGAATATGTCATCGCACGCCCAGTCCGGGTCCTGCGGGTCGTAGGTCGGGCAGCCCACAATCTGGAGTTCGTGCGATGTGGGCGAGTCATACAGATTGAAGTGGAATGCTGCGATTCCTTCTGGCAGATCGCCGGACAGTGTTTCGTCGACCCATTGGGAAAATTGCTTTTCAATTGCTTTCATGGTTTCAATATTCTGATGCAATGTGGACCAAAAAAATCTTTCCATCATATAGGGAAGTCTGAAAGAAAGAATTGATTTGCATGCTTCAAAAAATATCCGGCTCCGGCACAGCCCGCCCAAAGCCCGTCTCCAGAAAATCAAAATCGCATCCCTCATTGGCCTGCAGGATATGGCGGCCGAACAGCCAGCCATAGCCGCGCTCGTAGCGCGCGGGCGGGGGCGTCCATGCGGCGCGGCGGGTGGCGAGTTCTGAGTCGCTGACTTCCAGGTGGATGCGGCGGGCGGGCACGTCCACCGTGATGCGGTCGCCCGTCTTGACCAGGGCCAGCGGCCCGCCCACGGCGGATTCGGGCGAGCAGTGCAGCAGGCAGCCGCCGTAGCTGGTGCCGCTCATGCGGGCGTCGGACAGGCGCAGCATGTCTTTCACGCCTTGCTTGAGAAGCCTGGTGGGAATGGGCAGCATGCCCCATTCGGGCATGCCCGCGCCCTTGGGGCCGGCGTTGCGCAGCACCAGGATGTCTTCGCCGTTCACATCGAGATGGGGGTCGTCCACGGCTTGCTTGAGGCTGGGGTAGTCGTCGAACACCAGGGCGCGCCCCGTATGGCGCAGCAGGTGCGGGGCGCAGGCGCTGGGCTTGATGACCACGCCGTCCGGCGCCAGGTTGCCGCGCAGCACGGCCAGCGCACCTTCGGCGTAGATGGGGCTGGACAGGGCGCGGATCACGTCGTCCTCGTGGACCTGGCTGCCCGCAATGTTCTCGCCCAGGGTCTTGCCGTTGACCGTCATGGCCCCGGTGTCCAGATGCGGGCGGATACGTTCCAGCAGGGCGCGCAGGCCGCCTGCATAGAAGAAATCCTCCATCAGATAGCGGTCGCCGCTGGGCCGGATGTTGGCGATCACGGGCACGCGGCGGCTGAAGGCGTCGAAGTCATCGAGGCTGACCGGATGGCCCGCGCGCCGCGACATGGCGATCAGGTGAATGATGGCGTTGGTGGAGCAGCCCATGGCCATGGCGCAGGCAATGCCGTTCTCGAAATGCGCACGCGTGAGCATGCGGGCGGGCGTGAGGTCTTCCCACACCATCTGCACGATGCGGCGGCCGCACTCGGCGCTCATGCGGATGTGGTTGGCGTCGGCGGCCGGAATGGACGAAGCGCCGGGCAGCGCCAGGCCCACGGCCTCGGCAATGCCCATCATGGTGGCCGCCGTGCCCATGGTCATGCAGGTGCCGTGGCTGCGGGCAATGCCGGCTTCCATCTCGCGCCAGGCCTGCTCGTCCAGCCGGCCGGCGCGGCGTTCGTCCCAGAACTTGAAGGCGTCCGAGCCCGAGCCCAGCACCTGCCCCTTCCAGTTGCCGCGCAGCATGGGGCCGGCCGGCAGGTAGATGAAGGGAATGCCCATGGAGATCGCCCCCATGGTCAGCCCCGGCGTGGTCTTGTCGCAGCCGCCCATGAGCACGGCGCCGTCCACCGGGTGGCTGCGCAGCAGCTCCTCCGTCTCCATGGCCAGGAAGTTGCGATAGACCATGGTCGTGGGCTTGACCATGCTTTCCGACAGCGAGATGGCCGGCAGCTCCAGCGGAAATCCTCCGGCCTGCAGCACGCCGCGCTTGACGTCTTCCACGCGCTGCCGAAAGTGGGCATGGCACTGGTTGGCATCGCTCCAGGTGTTGACGATGGCGATCACGGGCTTGCCCATCCAGTCCTCGTAGCCATAGCCCATCTGCAGCACGCGCGAGCGGTGGCCGAAGGAGCGGAAATCATCGGGAGCAAACCAGCGTGCGCTGCGCAGGGATTCGGGGGAACGTGTCATGGTTGTGGGGCTCCTCAGTAGCTGCCGGCGGTGGATGCGGGCCCTGGCGGGTTCGCGGCCAGCGGCCCTTTCCTGAAGCGCGCCGCCGCCGCATCCAGCCCGTCGCGCAGCAAGAGCGTGTCCAGCGCCACGGCCACGAACTGCGCGCCCAGCTCCAGGCATTCGCGCGCCCGTGCCTCGTCCACCATCAGGATCCCCGGCGCCTTGCCGCAGGCGCGGATGCGGGTGATGGCCTGGTCGATGGCCCGGTTCACCACAGGGTGGCGCGCCTGGCCCGGATAGCCCAGGCTGGCCGACAGGTCGGCGGGGCCGATGAAGATGCCGTCCACGCCATCGACGGCCGCAATCGCCTCTATCTGCTCCAGCGCCTCGGCCGTCTCCACCTGCACCAGCAGGCACAGCTCGTCGGCCGCACGTGCCACATAGTCGGCCGTGCGCCCGAAGTTGGCCGCGCGAGTGGAACCGCCCATGCCGCGCATGCCCTGGGGTGCATAGCGCATGGCGCGCACGGCATCCCGCGCTTGCTGCGCGTTCTGCACAAAGGGCAGCAGCAGGGACTGGGCGCCCAGGTCCAGGTAGCGCTTGATCAGCACCGCATCGTTGCAGGCGGGCCGCACCACGGCATGCACGGGCAGGGCGCCCGGTGCGGGCAGGGCGGCGGCCACGGCCTGCAGCTGGCCCAGCATCAGCGGCACGTCGGTGGGCGTGTGCTCGGTATCGAGCAGCACCCAGTCGTAGCCCGCGCCGCCGATCATTTCGCAGACAAAGGGGGAGGGAATGGTGGACCACAGGCCGATCTGCGGGCGGCCTTCGCGCAGCGCGCGCTTGAACGTATTGGCGGGCAGCATGCTCATGGTGACTCTCCTGAAGCTTTTCACTGGACCTGGATGTTTCCCTTGCGCACCACCTCGCTCCAGCGCGCCACCTCGGCGGCGATGAAGCTGGCGGCCTGGGCGGGCGTGCCCGGCGTGGGCTCGTTGCTCATGGCGGCCAGCCGGGCCACCACCTCGGGCTCGGCCAGGAGGGACTGGCAGGCCTGGTTGAGCCGCTCCACCACATCGGCCGGCATGCCCGGCGGCCCCGCCAGGCTGGTCCATGAATAGTTGACGACCTGCGGCTGGCCGGCCTCGGCCATCGTGGGCACATCGGGCAGGGCCGCCAGACGCCGCTCGCCTGCCACGGCCAGCGCACGCAGCTTGCCCGCCTGCGCAAAGCCCACGGCCGAGGTGGCGGGCACGAACAGCAGGTCTGCCTGGCCGCCCATCACATCGGTCATGGCGGGCACATCGCCCTTGTAGGGAACGTTGTTGAAGCTCACGCCGGCCGCCTGGCGCAGCAGCTCCGTCGTCACATGGCTGGACGAGCCAATGCCCGTCAGCGCCACATTCACCATGCCGGGGCTGGCCTGGGCCAGGGCCACCACATCGGCCACCGAAGCGACCTTCAGCCTGGGCGAGGCCAGCAGCAGCATGGGCACGCGCCCCAGCATGGCAATGTGCGTGAAATCCCGCCGCGCGTCGTACTTCACGTTGGAATTGACCAGCTGGTTGATGGCATGCGTGCCCGGCCCGCCAATCACCAGCGTGTAGCCATCGGCCCGCGCCCGCGCCACGGCCTCGGAGGCCAGCGAGCCATTCACGCCGGGCCGGTTCTCCACCACCACGGGCTGACCCAGGCGCTGCGACAGGCGCTCTCCCACCAGCCGGCCCACCACATCGGTCTGGCCACCAGGAGGGAAGGGAATCACCAGCGTGATCGGCCTGACCGGCCAGGCAGCCTGGGCGTGTGCCGGGGCCGGCATCGGGGCCGGAGCCAGGGCTGCAGCCAGCAGGCGCGCCATGGCGCTGCGGCGGTTGGAGAGCGAAGGGCGCATGGTGGTCTCCTCTTGAATGATTGCGCAATCATTTCAAGCAAAGGCAGCGCTCTCCATTCGGACGTACGAGGGGAAAAAATCAGACCGTGCTGATGGACATCATCGTTAACATGACCACGCAATCATCCTCAAGCCGCCTCTCCATCGCCATTCCAGGCAAAGGCCTCGCATGACCCTCCGCACCCTGCGCAACGCCAATGCGCCCACGCTCAAGGACCTGGCCCGCATTGCCGGCGTGTCGCCCATCACCGCCTCGCGCGCGCTGCACCGGCCTGAACTGGTGGCCGAGGCCACGCGGCTGCGCGTGGCGCAGGCCGTGGAGCAATCGGGCTACGTGCCCAACTCCCTGGCGGGCGGGCTGACCTCGCGCCAGACGCGGCTGGTGGCGGCCATCGTGCCTTCGGTGGGGCACTCGCTGTTTTCCGACATGCTCGATGCGCTCATCCACACCCTGGCCGCGCAGCGCTATGAAACCACGCTGGGTATCTCCAGCTATGACCCGGAGCATGAGGAAACCTGGCTGGCCGCCATGCTCAGCCGCCGCCCGGACGGCATCGTGCTCACCGGCACCGAGCACACGGCCCGCACGCGGCGCCTGCTGGTCAATGCCGACGTGCCCGTGGTCGAACTCTGGGACTACCAGCCCCATCCGCTGGACATGGTGGTCGGCTTCTCGCAGGAAGACGCAGGCCGCGCTGCCTTCCGCCACCTGGCCGCCTGCGGCTACCGGCGCCCGGCCATCCTGCGCGCCGATGACAGCCGCGCCGCCCGCCGCGCCCTGGGCTTCACCCGCGCCGCCGCAGAAGCCGGTGCCCCGGTTCCTGCGCAAATCGTCTTCTCGGAAGCCATCCCCCAATCCGGCCGTGGCCGCGATGCCTTGAACGCCCTGCGCGCCCAGGCACCGGAGGCCGATGCCGTCTTCTGCAGCTCCGATGCGCTGGCGCAAGGCGTGCTCTCCCATGCCCACGCGCTGGGCCTGCGCATGCCAGAGGAATTCGGCGTGCTGGGCTTTGGCGACCAGGCCCTGGCGCTGGACGCCTGGCCCGCCCTCTCCACCGTGCGCGTGGACGGCGCCGCCATCGGCCGCCTGGGCGCAGAGGCGCTGATTGCGCGCATGGCCGGTGGCGTGGCGGCGGCCGCGCAGGATGTGGGGTTTGAGGTGGTGGGGAGGGGGAGTACGCGGGGGCACCAGGCTGCGCGCTGAGCGCCAGCGTGAGGCGATGGCCGGGCAGCGGCAGGAAGACCGGCTTTATCTCAGTATCAGCAAGGCGCCGCGCTTATCCATAACCGGGCCCAGCGCAGGGCCAACAGGCCGGCGCCCAGTACCAGCCAATGCTCGCCGGCAAGGCCGGGCCGGTTCCTGTTCCGCTGCCATGAGCGCGGGCGCCAGGGAGACGGCGGTCCGGCCCGGGCGCCTGCGCCAAGGGTAGGCGTATTACGACGCACAGGAAGGCGTTGGCCCGATGGCTGTACCGAGGGCCACACCGCATCCTGAAGGCGTTACGGACCAAAGCCCCACCATGAACACAGAACTGCTGGACCCCCCACGTACCGAGCTGGCCGCTGGCGCAGGCACGCTTGAGCCTTCTTTCCTGCATGTGCCGCTCTACGAGCGCCTGGCCAACCATCTGCCCACCGAACAGGAGCGCCAGGCTGCTGCGGACTTCCTGCACGGCGTGATCGCCGAGACCTCTGCCGATGCCGATGGCCTGCCGGACAACCCGGAGCACCTGACCGACTGGATGCGTGCCAATGTCGAGAAAGTGCACGCCCAGTACCAGGCCTACCTGGCAGAGCGCAAGGCGGGTGCGGCACGCCGCTACTTCGGCAACCGCGCCCATGCCGTGTACTTCCTGCGCAATGTGGCACCTACCAAGCTGGTGGACGGTTCCTGGCTATACGGCCTGTGCGCGCACGCGGGCAACTCACGCATGTCGGACCTGGTCACCACGTATGTAGAGGAACTGGGCGACGGCATGGCCGACAAGAACCACGTCAAGCTCTACCGGGAACTCCTGGCCACGTATGGCCTTGATCCCGTGGAGGACCTGCCCGACGACCTGTACCGGCAGGGGCTGGTACAGCTGGCGTTGGGCTGGAATGCGCAGCAGTTCCTGCCCGAGATCGTGGGATTCAACCTGGGCTATGAGCAATTGCCGCTGCACCTGCTCATCACCGCCTACGAACTCAATGAACTGGGAATAGACCCCTACTACTTCACGCTGCATGTCACCGTGGACAACGCCGACACCGGCCATGCCCGGCGGGCCTGCATTGCCGCCTGGGAGAACGCGCCGCGCATTGACGATGGCGGCGAATACTGGCGCCGCGTACGCGCAGGCGCCCGGCTGGCAGACACGGGCACCAGCACGCTGGACGTGATCAGGTCGTTCGATATCGAAGCTGAGGTGGTGCGCATCCTGGCGCGCAAATCGCCTTCCGGGCATGGCGCGCACTCGGACTTCTGCAAGGTGGCCGGCCGCAGCGTCAATGACTGGCTGTCCCGTCCGCAGGACATGCCTGCCTTCCTGGGCGCGCTGGAGCAGGCACGCTGGATACAACGCAACCGGCCTGCGGAGGAAAGCCGCTTCTGGCAGCTGCTGCAGGGCGAGCGGGCAGAGATGTTCGGTGTTTTCTCTCCCTATGAGCTGCAAGTCATTCATGACTGGCTGCGTGGGCCGGCCAGTGCGGATGGCGCCTCCTTCGAATCCGTGGCCGAGCCCGGCAAACCGGCGCGGCGCATGAGCTTTCGCGTGGCCGAGCGCCTGCGCACATCCCGTGGCGCGCGACCGGACCCGGGTCGCAGCGCGCAGGAACTGGACACCGACCTGATGCTCTTCGAGCAGCGCTACCCCACGCTAGATCCAGCGGCCCAGCATGAGTTGCTGGTACAGGCCATGTCACCGGGCCTGCACTGGACGCCCCTGGGCCTGCGCGCCACCCGCCTGTTCCTGGGCCGGTAGGCCATTCGACCCTCTTTACCTACCCGGGAAAAATCATCTGGTCATTGGGCAAGATGGGCTTGCTCTTTGACCCATTCCCGGCTTTTGCCTCGCACGCACCAGGCGGGATTCTTTACCCAGTCTGTGAAATAAATGGTGGGGTGGTCTTCCAGAATATTGCAGCGTGTATAGCCCAGTTTTGGCATGGCATAGTATTGAAAAGGCGTAATTGCAAAAATACAGAAAACATAATAAAAACTCCAACGGCTATGGCGGATAAAAAAAATACGCGTTGGGATTTTTATAGCGTCTTCTGTACAGGGGACTGATTTTTGTATTGCAATGATAATTCCTGTGATTGAAATTATTGGCACACACAACGCAATTGGATCAAATGGTGTGATTCTTACAGATGGGGCGAGTTTATTTAAATCATCTACGGTTTCATATAGAGAATAGAAAATACTCCAAATTGACATTGCTAGAAGCAGAAGAAAAAGTGGAATACTCCATATTAGTGATTTTCTGATTTCGGTTAAATTTCTTTTGTCCATTTAAAGACTCATAAATTTTGCGACTGATCAGGCATGGTCGGTTATTAGGAAATAATGTTTTTATTTCCGGTGTTTATCGATTCTATTTAAATCTATCCCGGTAGAGGGTGCCATTAAGGCCATGGCTGGGCGTTTCGGGTCCAGTACCTGCTTCATGCGACCGTTATTCGCTGCCGCCACCGCTGCTAAAGACTGGGCCTAGTGTTTGCGCGGAAGCCTAGTGATTTCTGGGGAGCCAGCGAGGAGTTGTTCTGACACACATGCAACCACACTACGCGGATAGGTCAGAAAGATGTAGGCCTTGTGATCTGCACTTTTTTTATGGATTTAGCTCGGGGCTACCGCCTAGACGGGCTTGCTCATTAACCCACTCCCTGCTTTTGCCGCGTACGCACCAGTCAGGGTTTTTCACCCAGTCTGAAAAATAAATATTTGGATGGCCTTCTAATATATTGCAGCGTGTATATCCTAATCTTGGCATGGCGTAATACTGAAAAGGTGTAACAACAAGAAGGCAGAAGAGCACAATTCCTCCGCCTGTGATTACAGAGATCGCAAGAATGCGCTCTGAGATTATTTGAGTGCTTGCTTTGCAGGGGATTGCTTTTTGTATCACTGATACAAGTATCGTAAATCCCATTATCGGGAAATATACCCCGACCAAATCACCAGGTGTGATTCTTACCGAGGGGGCTGAATTTTTTAGATCGGCGATTGTTTTTAGAAATGAATTTTCTGTATTCCAAATTGAAAAAAATAAAACAAATAGAATTGATGGAATCCCATATATTAATGATTTTCTAATCTCGGTTAAGTTGTTTGTTTTCATTTTGATATCCGTCAATTTTTCCTGTTGATAGGAAGTAGCAAGATATTATTTGGTTCCGATGATGCATAATTGTATTTTATTCTTTCACTTTGAATATTTAATTTTTTCTCAGTCACAGCATTGGGATTGATGCGATATATTCCATGGGGAGTACTGTCTGTTTGCATTTTTAATGCGAAAATCACATTCTTCTTTATATCCCAAATCTCGTCAATTTTATTCAAAGCTATCCCAGACAAGAACACTGCGACAGCCATTGTGACTAACGGCAAGATGGCAAGAGTTGCTGCACCTACGCCCACCACTAATCCTGCTCCAAGGCCAACCATCGTCGCCAACCCCGCCTTGACCGCCTCCACTCCAATCCCTCCCACCAGGTCATGCATGGTTTTCTCGTCGTTGAAGATGAAGTCCAATGTCTCCACGCCGATGCCAACGACCAAGCTCAAGATGAAGCCCCCTCTGGCCACGCCCTGAAGGCCGCGCATGCCCAGACCCATCTGGACCATGCGGGGATGGGTGGTGAGAAAGCGCGTGCCCTGCAGCAGATTGCCGCGAAACCCGGCTCGGCCCGTGATGATGATATAGGTGCCTTTGGGCGTCGCCTTGACATAGGTGCGCGCACCGGCAAGGCGCAATGCAATCAGCGTTCTGGTGAACAGGTACGCGTCATTGGCCAGCATGGAGGCGGGTATGGTCCAGGGTTTGCCGGCATTGGGGCTGGCCGTCTGCGTCCAATACTTGCCCAAGGCGCTTTGGGCCAGGATGGCGCGCAGGCTGGCCTCCAGGCGTGGGTCATTGCGCGACCTGTCTTGCAGCACGCCTACGAACTCTTGCGGCGTGAGTACCACCACGTCCACCTGCTGGCTGTCCATGGCACGGGTGATCTGCCTGTTGAAGGCCTTTTCATAGCTGATATACGGGCGGGTGAGATCTGTGGATGTTGCCATGGCCTGCAAGCGAATGGTTAATGGAATGAATAAGAAAATGGTGATTTGCCAAATGCCAGAAAAATCACAAACGCAGGCCTCCCATCAGACCTGTGAGAAATCAGGTCCGATCAAGGTATGGGAGTGGGAATTGCGCGTTCGCAATCATTCCCAAGGCCAATGTCAATCAATGGCCTGGGAATTCCGTTGTGGGAGTCCGGCTATTTGATTTCTTGGGTATCTGGAAGTCAAGCAGAAAGGCTGGTGGCTGATTATTTTCAGATTATTCCTAGATGCATATATGAAATGCACGCCTTGAGTGCAGTCGATATGGATTTGGAATGGGGAAGAGGGCGGTGACAAGGCTTTGCCAGTCAATACAGCCATTTGCCCCGGTGGACGCAGGGCACCCGAAACCGCGCGCAGCGGGCTGGCGTTCCATATCATCGAGTGCTGCGCGGGCCTGGCGGCGCAGCCCCAACGGCAACAGCCGGCCGCCATCATCCAGCCCGGTCACAACCTCGTATATCCATGACAGCCAGTGAAAGATTGAAGGCCTGGGCACGACGCATCAAGCGCGATGGCGTCACCCTGTGGTTTGCCTGCAAGAGCCCGCAGACGCCCTGGTACGGTAGGGCCTGCTCACACTAAGAGTGGCTAACACCACTTCGTCACAGGCCCCCGCAGAGCAGTTATGCTCGCTGCCCTCATGGCACGACGACCTGTAAGCAAAGAACTGTGGCGACAGCTACAACCCCTCATCCCTGCCTTCGTACCTTCCGCCAAAGGCGGTGCGCGCAAGCTCGCAGTCAGCGATGAAGCCGCCCTCAACGGCATCCTGTTTGTGTTGCAAACAGGCATTCCGTGGGAAGACCTTCCCCAATCCCTTGGGTACGGCAGCGGCATGACTTGCTGGCGCCGCCTACGCGACTGGAA
>NZ_WUMG01000036.1:0-58803 GCF_009827015.1 Delftia sp. CH05
GGCCCCGCCCCATCTCCCCGCCCCCAATCCCGTATGCCCGCGCCTGCGTCGGGCCGTCTGCGGGGTTGCAGTCCTGCCGCAGGACAGGACTGCTTCGTCAACTGACTCGCCGTGATGTTTGAGTGAAGCGCGCAGCGCGCAACGAGTTTCACGGCGCACCCCGCAGGCGGCCCGACGCAGGTTGCCCCGCAGCGCAGCGAAGGGGTCGCGGGCATTCGGGTCGTCTTTCTTTGGCCTACGTTTCTTCGGCCGGCGTACCGGTGACGAATCAAAGAAAGGTAGGTCGGCCGCCGGGCCGAAACCCGGCCTCGAAAAACAACCACCCGGCAGGGTCAAAAACAAGAAACCCCGACCGGGGTTTTCTCTCTTCAGACCCATGGCAGCCCTACGTAAGCTGCCACCGCCAACATCCGCCATTCCACAGAACACCCGCCAGCAACCATGACCACTACACCCCCCAACTTCGCCCCCATGCCCACAGCAGAAGGCTACTTCGGCCCCTACGGCGGCCAGTTGGTCCCGCCCCACCTCAAGCAGGCCATGGACGACATCAACACCGCCTACGCCGAAATCACCAAACGCCAAGACTTCCAGCAGGAACTGGCCCAGCTCTTCGCCGACTACGTGGGCCGCCCCAGCCCCATCTTCCACGCGCGGCGCCTGTCGGAGCAGCTCGGCGGCGCACAGATCCACCTCAAGCGCGAAGACCTCAACCACACCGGCGCCCACAAGATCAACCACTGTCTGGGCGAGGCCCTGCTGGCCAAGTTCATGGGCAAGAAGAAGGTCATCGCAGAAACCGGCGCCGGCCAGCACGGCGTGGCCCTGGCCACGGCCTGCGCGCTGGTGGGCATTCCCTGCGAGATCCACATGGGCCAGGTGGACATCGAGAAGGAACATCCCAACGTCACCAAGATGCGCATCCTGGGCTGCAAGCTCGTGCCCGTCACGCGCGGCGCGGCCACGCTCAAGGAGGCCGTGGACAGCGCCTTCGAGGAATACCTCACCAACCCCACGGACTACATCTACGCCATCGGCTCCGTGGTCGGCCCCCACCCGTTCCCGATGATGGTGCGCGACTTCCAGAGCATCATCGGCCGCGAGGCGCGCGAGCAATTCCAGGCCAAACACGGCAAGCTGCCCGACCACGTGGCCGCCTGCGTGGGCGGCGGCTCCAACGCCATGGGCATCTTCACGGCCTTCCTGGGCGATGCCTCGGTCAAGCTCGTCGGCGTGGAGCCCTCGGGCGAAGGCACGGACAAGCCCGGCCGCCACGCAGCCACCCTCAGCATGGGCAAGCCCGGCGAAATCCACGGCATGAAGTGCTACGTGCTGGAAAACGCAGACGGCACGCCGGCTGCCGTGCACAGCATTGCCTCGGGCCTGGACTATCCGGGCGTGGGCCCGCAGCACAGCTACCTCAAGGACCTGGGCCGCGTGCAGTACGAATCCGTCACCGACAAGGAATGCCTGGACGCCTTCATGCAGCTGTCGCGCGTGGAAGGCATCATCCCCGCGCTGGAAAGCGCCCACGCCGTGGCCTGGGCCATGCGCGTGGCGCCCGGCCTGCCCAAGGACCAGCACATCCTCATCAACCTCTCGGGCCGGGGCGACAAGGACGCCGACTACGTGGCCAAGGTGCTGGGCCTCTGAACGCAGAGCTTGCGCGGGATCAAACCGCAGCACCCCGGAGGGGGCAAAGGGCGCCCTCTCCGACAACCGCTCTCCGGGACGGTGGAGACAATGGCCCCGACCGTTGTCTTGTCCAACCCCATTCCCGGAAGGAGCCACACCCATGAAGCCTGCCCCATTCGCACGCACTGCCGCCCTCTCCATCGCCCTGGCCCTGACCTGCGCCACCGCCGCCCTGCCCGCCGCAGCCAAATCGGTGGCCGAATGGCAGACCATCACCAGCCAGGCCAAGATCCCGCTGGAACAGGCCATCACCCGCGCCACCCAGGCCGTGCCCGGCAAGGCCATCGAAGCCCAGCTGGACGACGGCGACGGCATGGGCCCGCGCTACGAAATTGAAGTCATCACACCGGCCGGCGACAGCGTGGAAGTCTGGGTCAACGCCATCACCGGCCAGGCCGCCCAGCGCAAGAACGACGGCACCGCCAAGCGCAAGGACCGCCAGCGCCTGGAAAAGGCCAAATCCACCATAGAGCAGGCCATACAGGCCGCCACCCGCCACACTCCGGGCACGCCCGTCAGCGCGGAACTGGACTCCCACTGGGGCCAGACCAGCTACCAGGTCGAAGTGCTGCAGGCCAACGGCACGCTCATGGAAGTCAAGATCGACGCCGTGGGCGGCGAAGTCATCCGGGCCAAGAAGGACTGACCCACGACCCCCACCCGGCAGCGCGCTTCAGCATGAGGCGCGCTTTTTTTTCGCCCATTTTTTGCGTCGTTCCCGCCATGCCCGCAGGCCATCCACGCCTGTTGCGCTCTTCAGGCCAACGCCACCGACACCCCCTCATCCGCAAACCGCTGCGCCGCCCTGAGCAGATAGCTCACGGCATAAAGAATGGGGTCGTCGGCCTCATCGCCATTGAGATGCTCCACCACCTCAATGGCATAGCCCAGGTTCACCGCCGTGTCGTGCAGCAGGCCCACCAGTTCCCTGTCTTCCGGCTCCAGCGACTGCGCCTGATCGGCCTTCACGTAGTAGATGCGCAGCAGATCCCGGCACACGCAATTGATGGCCGTGATGTTGTGGCGAGCGTGCAGGTCCAGCACATCCAGCGCGGCGCCCATGTGCAGGACGGCGTCTATGGCGAGGTCTTCGAGTTTGGGTGGGGGTGTGGTGGCGGAAGTTGGCTGGGGCATTGGATTCCTGTCGAGATGGTCCCGATCTCGGAGCCACTGCACGCAGTGGAAGCGGGAGAACCGGACAACAAAGCTTCCGGCTTTGCCAAGTCTCTGTCTGCCACCTATAGTTGGAATCTTGTAAAGAGGCAGGGAAGACTCTTCATCGAAGGTGATACGAAGCCAAGCCTTCGGTCTGCCTTCAAGCAGCGAGATGTTGGGGGTTGCGCCGGGGGATGTGGTGGGTGAGGTGGATAGGCATTTTCAAAAGATGGGAGGTAGCGCCTAATAAGAAGCTGCATCGGACTAGGAGCAATCCCTCATTCCAACTTACCGTCTGCTCATCTCTCAACAAAGATCGTGAATCTTCTTGGATTTTTTCAAAAACATGAATATCCTACACACTATCTTCCTGAAACTAAATCAAATTCAATCGATCAATAACCCCTATTAATCCCTCACATAAACCCAATTAACCTTTAAGGAAATAAGATGGCATCCGTGAAGATGGAAGAAATTGTTGATCATCTAAGCACTGAAGTTCGTCGTGCACTTGAAAATTCAGTCAGACAGGTGGCTCCAGATGCTCGAATTGATAGTTACGAACTATTCCAAGCATTTAGACGAGAAATTGGTAGAAGATGTAGCACTTGGGAAAAGGTTCCGGATCACTATGTTGAAAAATGATAGCTTAATCCAGCGATCAAGCGTACCCATTTTTTGCAGGCGGCGTTCCTAGTACATTAACCTACATACCAATGCGCTTCTCGGCCCGATATCAAAACGACAGCCAAAATACGAATCTGATTCTGGAGGATGCTCCGCGTCCCACAAGAATTGGTTTTATCAAGGGCATACTTGGAGAATTCGTCGGCGACAGAAACTCCCATCGCGGATACAACAGTAGAAGCGAGCCGCTCGACACGTCTGAAATACACGAAAAGTTCATTGCCCTAATTCGAGATGAATCAGACCCTTGGGACTACGATGATCAAAGTAGTTGGTCAGCACTGGCTGAGCATTTAAAATCTTGTACATGGCTTGAATTTTACGATTTCATCGAACTGCTTGGGCGATTGCTACTCGATCTTGACGATGACCCTTTTACTTCACTCAAGAAATCTCACTTCAAAATCTATCAATCCAAGGCCAATGCCTTGTTTGCCGAAGACAGAATAGGCTGGAGTCTTAACGAGACGTCAACGCTTGTAAGGCAAATACCCAATCCACTCTCAAAGCGTATAAAATCAACCGAGCACAAACTCACAGATGGCTTCGAAGCGGCAAGGACTCACTATCACAAGGCACAAAACTTCATTTATTCGCATCCTATTGATGAAGCCAACTGTGTTAAGGAAATTGTGAGTGCCTTAGAAAGCGTTGTACGAGTTATTGTGCCAGGGAGCACGACTCTTGGCGATGCAATCAAGTTCTTCAAGAAGAAAGGTCAACACCCAAAACATCTGCTGGAGGCATTAGAAAAGCTATATGTGCACTCAAACGCCACACCACTAGTACGTCACGGCCACCCAGAAGTTGGTGGTGTATCGATCCAAGAAGCGGAGCTTGCTCTTCACCTCGGCATTGCGTACATTCGCTACTTCATTTCAGTTAATGAAGGTAAATAACTGACGGTTCAACGCGGATAAAATTCTCCGCATTCTCCCGAATAATTGAGGTGGCCATCTACTTGAGTAGTCTCTAAAGCCTTCAATCCACAAAGCACACACAGATGATAGCTGCCGCTAATTTCGGCAAACCTCCGTGAATGTCCAGCCGCTTTGGAGTGTATCGCTTAGACCGGAATTGCCACGGCCTTCAGCGACTCTGACAAGCCTTGAAAAAATGGTGCCTACGAGAGCTTTAACGGCAAGTTGCGCGATGAGTACCTGTCGCTGGAGCAGTTCAGATTGCTTAAGAAGGCCACAGTGATCGTGGGACTGGCGCAAGCACTATAACGCCATGCTTCCACCCAGCGGATTGAACCATATGCCCGCGATTTCCAGAGGCACAATCCAACTCAGCCCAACCTAGCTATAGCAAAAAATAACTGGCTCGAAAATAAAGCAGATCAAACACATATATATGGTGGACCGAATAAATCCTACATCACAGTGAATAAATAATATAAAACTTGCATCATAAGAATCTTTTAAACAAGACACTTCTTAAATATCAAAAATATAAAATAATTTGAATATACGCACCACATTTTTTAGTTGACGATACTTTTTTAATCGCATAAATCATCACTATGAATTTTCAAGAGATATTCAAACAGCTTTTAAATTCAAAAGACCCATTAAATACTTTTAAAGAATTAAGGGAAGAAATCTCTCATTTAAAACTCAGGAAATCAGAAATTGAATCAGCGACCAACTCGCTAAAAGAAGCAATTACACGAAGACGCCCAGGACGTGCACTAACTGCGGCACGCAGTCTACTGCTATTAGCAGGGCCGGACAAAATGTTAAAGCAGATGCAGCGAATTCACGCTTTACGCCCCTCACAACAAGGCTTCAATAATACAACAAGCCAGCTCTTAATTGCAGATCTAGTCGAAAATTCTGCTCTTTATAATTTCAGCCAGACCAAACACGATTATCTAAATTCAATCTCAGCCTTATGGTTATTAGCCCCTTCACTGAGACAGCTTCAGCGCTCTTTGATAGACAGAATGAGATTAAAACGGCCTTATACGATTAAAACTCTGCTTGCAATTGTTGATTCTGCCTTTGCTTATGACTTTACTGTTGATCTCGAAGCATCCACAGATACTATGCAGTCATATTCTGCCGAATCCTTGGCGCAAGCCTTCTCTTATTTATTAACCCTCTATCATAAGGCAATTGGATTATCTACTATCGACTTAGGCTTGGTGGATGAAGAATCAGCATGGGACTCATACTACAAGCTACTTCTGATTGATGCGGCCAAAATTAGCGAATATCTGGAAGCAGAGCTTCTTATAGAATCCCTACCCTATACCTCAACATCCCTGGATCGAATTGTTAATATAAATTCGATAGACCCCAATTTGGAGCGCTCAGTAAGGCTGGGCTATATTCAATTTGAATTCCAGAAAGACATCCGCAACGACAGCTTACATAGAATGCGCAATAGCATTAACACTCGCACTACCTCGATATCAAATTTTGCATTTGACTTCTACAGTCGTACTGATGATAAATTCTTAAAATTCGTAAAACACCCAAAACCAAGATACGTGATAACTCTTCCATCACATGAAAAAATCCACGAACTTTTCTCATCTGACACATTATTTCTAGAAGATATTTTCTCCTTGAAAATTCTTGGGGCAGAGGACTATGTAGAACCCGAACGAATCATATATACACCTGTTTCAGGAGAAATTAATGTCATCGATATTATAAAAACCCAAAGACTATTCTCATTTCTGCAGCAAGGAATTAAATTCGCAATTAACAATCACCATCCAACTTTTGAAAGGCAATTAATCCACTTAACTTCTTGCATTCCCGTCTTCAAACGAACAGATATACAAAAAATGCTCTCAATAGTATTAGGCGAAAAAAATCTCTAGAAATACTTAATTTATTAACAAGTGATCACTCATCTAATTACATAGATCTACAATATGCCCCAGTAATTTCCATCAAAAACTGGTGCATGCTATCTATTTCGGTTGCTTCACTCTCGAATTTAGTACGCAATATTCTCTGTCATGCAGATACGCGTTTAGAATTGAAGGGTGATAATAAGAAAGACCCAATGGAGGAAAATTTAATAGCAGCATTTCAATCAGCAGATTTCCTAGTTGCTCACAACCACAATCTAGGTCAAAAAAATAATCCATTGGAAACTGATATTATCGCATACCGCGACGGCCACCTCTTTCTAATCGAATGCAAAAATGCTTTTCATCCTTGCAATGTTTACGAGCAGAGGAATAGTTACGATCACATCGTTAAGGGAGCAGAGCAGTTGAACCTGCGAAAAGCGTGGATTTCTTTAGCGAAAAATCAAAAGACATTATTTAACAACCTGAACTGGACTGCCACACCAGATGCAAAAATACATACTTGCATCGCAATTGGCAATCGAGTATTCAACGGCTATTGCCTTGAAGGTCATCCCATCCGTCAAGCACACGAGATGATCAATCTACTAACAACGGGAGAAATAAATTTAAATCATACTATTTACAGAGTATGGAGAAATGACGACATCTGTGTTAATGATTTTTGCGATTATCTAGATGGATCAATAATTATAAATGAATTCATGAGCTCAATGGAGCCTGTAACACGAATTATAAAATTTGCAGATATGCAACTTCACATTCACAGCTACGCCTTAAACACTCAATTGCTTACAAGAAAGATTACGGAAAAATATCCCACCAAAATTAATCAAAACTATTCCGAAGATACTTAGAATTCCTCTCAATGGCCAGAAATCCAAATATCTGCCGATAGAAACCTCAGATCTACTCATCTTTTCTTCATCATATATAGACTAATTCTACGCAGTTCGCTCCAACAAAGCCAAAATGTTTATGCTACGAACAGGCCTTTTTGGGATCTGCTTCAATTCTCGGGATGTGCCGATACTGCAACAGGAAGCAAAACACGCCACCTATTTTTGTTGTTCAACGTAGATTTACAGACAACTTGAACGCTTTTTACAGAAAATCCACTATCCAAGCATGCCCAACCTGATTAAATTGGAACAGCACAATGTTCGACTATTATTTTTGAATTAATTCGAACAGCAGTGAATTGCGTTTTCTTCTGCCTGTTTTTCTCTATTAATAATTCATCTGCAGATCTCTCTATTTCTTGCAAATCTTGGATTGGTGGTGGATTTTTCTCACCAGCAGACGTGGTGCCAGAAATCATGATCGCCACCAACATAAAGAAGATTCTTGTCATTGTCTTTGCACAGTTGATTTACGGTGGTGTCAAATATGAAGTGCAACATCTGAGATCCAGGTAACTTGCACGGATGACTTCACCCTACACGCACTAGCAACCTGAAGATTGCCTGACCTTGGCATCCCGGAAGTGGCTGAGCCTGCGTGCAGCGTTCAGGAGCCTTGCCATGCGAACGCCAGGCGACAGATACCGCTCGGCAACGCTGCTCCGTGCAGACGCACCGCACTCAGGTGTACGGCCCCAAGACGTCAAGCAGCATTCTTCAGCCTGCAGCAGGAGAAAGCCCTATGACAATCCGCCCGCATGGTTGCACCCGCACAACGCTGCGCATCCCCTCAGAACACCGGCAGGCGAGCGGCCCACATCGGGCTTTGCCCAGGCTCCACAGCGTCAACCCTGCATACAGCCCCCTGCAGCCCCTGCGCCGTATAACGTCTTGACACGCTTTTGGGCTGCAAGGTGGCTGCGCACCTCCGAAATCCTTGGAACACTCTGCGCCACGCGCCGAAGAGCGAGGCAGTTCGTTGCCACGCCCCGGCCTCTGCCTGAAAGCCCACAATGCACCCCACACCACAGGCTGCAGCCTCCACGCTGCAGCCGCCCGACCGCGCGCCCGCGGATTCCTTGCCTGCCTGCGCAGAGCCCGGCCACCTCGGCCACGAACCGAAGAGCTCCCTGATTCCTCCCGCCCTGGCCTCCTCCCTTGCGGCCGCGCTGCTGGTGGCCTGCGGGGGCGGTGGGGGCGATTCAGCCCCCGGCACCGGCACCGGCCCTGGTGGCGGAACCGGTACGGGCACCACGGCCACCCCCGCCAGCGATGAAGAAGCCGCACGTTTTCTGCTGCAGGCGCAGTTTTCGGCCACCGACGAGGAGATCGCAGCGCTGCGCGCCAAGGGCTACGGCCCCTGGCTGGCCGAGCAGTTCGCGCTGCCCGTGGACACCACGGGCACGGCCTGGCTGATGCAGCGCGGCTACGGCGTGGCAGAGGCCGGCACGCGCTACGACAACGTTTCGTATCCCTCCGACTTCATGCTCTGGAGCCAGCTTTTCACGGAGCGCGACGCCGTGCGCAAGCGTGTGGCATTGGCGCTGTCGGAGATCATGGTGGTCTCCACCACGGGGCTGGAGCAGCCCTGGAGCATCTTCCTGGCCTCCGGCTACTGGGATCTGCTGAACCAGCATGCCTTCGGCAACTTCCGCACGCTGCTGGAGGCCGTCACGCTCAGCCCGGCCATGGGCATCTACCTGAGCACGCGCGGCAACCAGAAGGAAGACGCCCGCAGCGGCCGCCAGCCCGACGAGAACTACGCCCGCGAGGTGATGCAGCTGTTCACCATCGGCCTCTACCGCCTCAACCCCGACGGCACCGAGCAGCGCGACGGCAGCGGCAACCGCATCGACACCTATTCGGCAGCCGATGTGAGCAACCTGGCGCGCGTCTTCACCGGCTACGACTACGACACCAGCAAGAACCAGCCCACCAACCTGAGCGGCAGCACGGTGACGGGGCTGCAGCAGGCGCTGCTGCCCATGGCCTTCAACGCCGCGCGCCATTCCACGCTGGCCGCCACTTTCCTGGGCACCACCGTGGCTGCGGGCACGTCGGGGCCAGCGGCGCTGAAGGCGGCGCTGGATACGCTGTTCAACCACCCCAACGTGGGGCCCTTCATCGGGCGCCAGCTGATCCAGCGCCTGGTCACCAGCAACCCCAGCCCCGCCTATGTGGGGCGCGTGGCCGCCGCCTTCGCCGACAACGGCAGCGGCACGCGTGGCGACCTGCGCGCCGTGATTGCCACCGTGCTGCTGGACCCGGAGGCGCGCGGCGCGGCAGGGCTTGCCAGCCCCCAGTACGGCCGCCTGCGCGAGCCCATGGTGCGCTTCGTGCAGTGGGGCCGCACCTTCGGGCTGCGGTCGGCACGCGGCACCTGGAAGATCGACAACCTGAGCGACCCGGCCACCCGCCTGGGCCAGAGCCCGCTGCGCTCGGGCTCGGTGTTCAACTTCTTCCGCCCGGGCTACGTGCCGCCCTCCACGCCCCTGGCCACGACGGGCCAGGTGGCGCCGGAGTTCCAGATCGTCACCGAGACCAGCGTGAGTGGCTACCTGAACTTCATGCAGAACGTGATCCGCTTCGGCTACTACGTGAACGCGCCAGACCTGCCCCAGGGCGGCAGCAGCGCGGCCAACGGCTTCGATATCACCTGCAGCTATGCCAACCTGCTGCCCCTTGTGGGCGACGCCGCCGCGCTGGTGCGCAAGGTGGCGCTGCTGCTGTCGGCAGGGCAGGTATCGGCCGCCACGCAGGCGCGCATCGTGGCAGCGCTCAATGCCACGCCGGTGACGGCCACCAGCAACACCGCCACCCAGCTCAACCGCGTGGCAGCCGCCGTGCTGCTGGTGATGGCCAGCCCCGAATATCTGGTGCAGAAGTGACCGAACAAGTGACCGAACGTCTGCAAAGCAAAGCGACATCTCCATGAATTTCATCGACCCCGCCCGCCACACGCGCCGCGCATTCCTGCGCCGCAGCACGCAACTGGCCGCCGCCGGTACCGCCCTGCCCTTCGCCCTGAATCTTGCCGCGCTGGGCGAGGCCGCCGCTTTCGAGGCGAACGACTACAAGGCGCTGGTCTGCGTCTTCCTCTATGGCGGCTGCGACTACGCCAACACCGTCGTGCCCTACGACAGCACCCGCTACGGGCAGTACTCCGCCATCCGCGGCGGCAATAGCGATGGCACGGCCGGTGGCATTGCCCTGGCCCGCGCCGCGCTGGGCAATACGCTGCTGCAGCCCCGCACGGCGCTGGCCGGTGGCATGCAGTACGCGCTGCACCCATCCATGACGGGCCTGGCCGGCCTCTTCAACGCGGGCCGCGCTGCGGTGCAACTGAACGTCGGCCCGCTGCTGGTGCCGCTCACGCGGGCCCAATATGCCACCGGCGACCGGCGCAGCTACCCGCTGCCGCCCAAGCTTTTCTCGCACAACGACCAGCAGTCGGTGTGGCAGTCGCAGGGCGCAGAAGGCTCCACCCTGGGCTGGGGCGGCAACCTGGGCGACCTGGCGCTGTCGTCCAACGCCACGTCGCTCTTCACCTGTATCTCGGCCACGGGCAACGCCGTGTTTCTCTCGGGCGACCAGGCGCTGCAGTACCAGATCAGCCCGGGCGGCGCCGTGCCCATCAACGCCGTCAAGGGCACCAGCGTCTATGGATCGACCGCCGTGCGCGGCCTGTTGAGCGAGCTGGTGCAGACGGCCGGCAGCCACGCGATGGAGGCCGAGTACGCCCGCGTCACGCAGCGCTCCATCAGTGCCGAGGGGCAGATCTCTTCAGCCCTCTCCAGCGCCAGCCTGTCCACCGCCTTCCCTGCCAACAACCCGCTGGCCGACCAGCTCAAGGTGGTGGCCCGGCTCATCGCCGGACGCAACGCGCTGGGCACGCGCCGGCAGGTGTTCTTCGTCTCGCTGGGCGGGTTCGACCTGCACGACAACCTGATCGCCAACCAGCCGCAGCTGCTCGACAAGGTGAGCAGCGCCATGACGGCCTTCTACAACGCCACGGCCGAACTCGGCGTGGCCGACAAGGTCACGGCCTTCACCGCGTCGGACTTCGGCCGCACGCTGACGTCCAACGGCGACGGCTCGGACCATGGCTGGGGCAGCCACCACTTCGTGGTGGGCGGCGCGGTGCGTGGCGCGTCCTTCTATGGCGCGCCGCCGCCCATCAGCGTGGGAAACGGCAGCGGCAGCGAGGACCAGTGGCATGTCGGCCAGGGGCGCCTGTTGCCCAGCACTGCCGTGGACCAGTACGCCGCCACCCTGGCGCGCTGGTTCGGCGTGGCGAATACCGAGCTGGCGGGGGTGCTGCCGCACATCGGCAACTTCGGCGGCTCGGCGTATCCCATCGATCTGAGGTTCATGGGCTGAAGCCGTGCGCGCCGGGCCTGCACGGCCGATTCGAGTCAGCCTCTGGGTGGCCCTGAGGGCGCCTTTGACAATTCCGAATTTTCAGGGATCGGGATTGCGAAGACGATGGGGCCACTCAATTCAAGTGGAGACAAAAATGCGATTCGAATTCCGCCCAATTGCCACACCAATTGCCACCCCAATTGCCACGCTGGCCCGGCATGCACGGCATGGCTTGTTCATCGCAGCGGCCCTGTCCGGCGCGCTGGCGCAGGCGGCACCGCTGCCGTTGGACATGGCCACCACTTCCGAGCAGCGGTTTCAACTGGCCCTGGAGGCCCAGACTGCGGGTGACTACGCTTCCATGCTCGCGTTGCTGCGCCAGGCGGCCCGGGATGGCGAGCCACAAGCCCAGGAAACACTGGCATGGATTCTTCTGGCAGGTCCAACCCTGTATGGCACCGCGGTGAAAGCGGATCGCTGCGAAGCAGTGCACTGGCTGCGGCAAGCCGTGGCAAAAGGGAATCAAACGGCCAAAAGCCAGCTGGATTTCCTGAACCGCCTGCGCAATGCGCCGAGTGGCAAGATGGCGTGCACATCCGAGTGGGAAGGGTGATAGGCACAACATCCTTTTCGGATCGCAGCGCCATCCTCAAGAATGCGCTGCGGGTGCAACGCCACTGGTACCACGCCTGGAGCCCTGACCACCGCACCACGGACTTGTGCCCCTCCTCGCCCTGCCCTCAACCCGTATTCACCTCGCCCTCACCCAGCATTCACCAGCGCCTTCGCAAACGCCCCTTCACCCGCCACAGTCAATACCAGTTTTTGTGTCGCCCGCGTCGCAGCCACATAGAACAGTTTGGCCTCGTCCGCCGCATCTTCGCCTTCGCGCGGCATCTGCCCCACTCCTGCAACGGCCACGACTGGGAACTCCAATCCCTTGCTGGCGTGCATTGTCATCACTTTGATGGTGTCGGCCAGTGGATCGAAGTCACCTGACCGATGACGCACGCGATGCGGCAGTTTTCGGCGGCCAAGTGCCATGGCGCACTGGTTCATGGAGTCGTGATCACGGCACAGGATGGCCATGTCACCCCAGGCGTGGCCTTCCTGATGCGCCGCAGCCAGCAGCTCGGCGATCTTGGCGGGCTCGTCCCGCAAGCTCGGCAGGCGCACGATCAGCGGCTCCTGCCCTTCGCGGCCGCAGCTGATGGGTTGCACCAGCGGCACACCGTCATCATCCTGGGCATTGGGTTGCAGGAACTCGGCGGCGACGCGGTTGGCGATTTGCAGAATCTGCCTGGTGTTGCGGTAGTTGATCTTGAGAATGGTCGTGCGCCCAGAGGCCTGGATTCCCACGCTTTTGAAGCTGAAGCCACGCGCCTTGCTCTTGCCATAGATGTTCTGGGCGCTGTCGTACAGGATCAACAGGCTGTTGGTCTCAGGGTCGACCATCTGGGTGACGAGCTTGAGCCATTCAGGCTGAAAGTCGTGCCCCTCGTCGACCATCACGGCCTGGTATTGCCCGGACGGAATCTGTTGCCGGTCCACGCCGCGAATCACAAACTCCACCATCTGATCAAACATGCCCGGGCCCTGAGCGGGTAGCGTCTGGCCATAGGCCACCAACTGCTGGCGGCACCATTTGTGGAAGTTGCGGGCATGCACCCGATCGGCCAGGCCCTTGGCCGCGAACCAGGCATTGAGCTTCACGGCCAAGGGCTCGTTGTAGCAGAGCACGAGGATGGGCTTGGTCGAAGCGGTCTTGGCCAGGTGTTCCGCACGATAGCCAAGAATCATGGTCTTGCCTGAGCCGGCAACTCCGTGGATCACGCGATGCCCATCGCCCAGGCTGCGCGCAAGTTGCTCCTGCTGCAAGTCCATGACGCGCATGATGTCCGGCAGCTCGTCCGCGTCTTCCGGCAGAAGGCTGCCTTGCACCGGAACACGCACCTGCGGGAACATGATCCACCGCGTGCGCTCGAGCTGCGGCACCGACATGGCTTTGCCGAAAGCGTGGGGGAACATGTTCCACAGGCGCTGCTGAAAAGCCTCCGCATCAACGGATTCCAGCATCTCGTCCTTGCAGATGACCAGATGCGCATCAATCGTCTGGTCCAGTGCAGATTCCTCAAACTGCTTGCGCGTGATGTTGGTGAACACCACGCCGCTGCCCCAGGGAAATGCCAGCTTTCCCTGATGAGGGCCTTCGCCGTGAATGAGTTGCTGATCCCGCTCCAGCGCATTGACCACTTGAATGGCGCAGTGTCGCGCCTGGGCTGCCGGATTGATGACGACCTTGGGTCTTCCATCCACGATGAGCGTCCAGGCCTGTTTGGTCGCCTCTTGAACCGTCTCGAGCCGCCAATCCTTGGTCTCAAGAATCAGAACGCCCCTGCGTGGATGAATGACGACAAAGTCAGGATGCGTCTGCTTGGGACCGATGGGCACGTCATACCAAAGCATGTAATCGTCTTCGAGCTTTTGCTCCAACCGCTCGGCCAGGCGTCGCTCGCCAGGCGTCATGCGCCCAACGCACGCGCCCATCGCAGGAATCAGTACCGCCACTTTCTTCTCCTCTACAGAGCGGCTGAGGATACCGCACGCACTATCTCTTCAGGAATTCGATGACTGGCCAATCCCAAGCCATCGAAAATCCGGAATTGAATTCTGAACGGCTCTCTGTTGAATTTCCTCGACTCACGCGGAAACCAGCATGGAATTTGAAGGCGCTTCTGAAATGACCAAGCAGAGGAGGATTTGATTGTGAAAGTGCTTGGCTCGGACGTATGCCTGCCATCTACGCACTCGACGACTACCGCTTTGGGGAATGCCGTAAGACTGCTGGAGGTCGAAAGGTCCAGCCATTGCGGCAACCCCGCACTTTCGCCGCAACGGCGGCGCTGCTCCGTGCAGGTGCCATAGGAGGCGACATCAGCGTTGCGGCCCGTCGCAGCGCCTTCGCGCTGGACGAACCGCCCTGGATCGCCTTGGCCCCGTTGTCTTGCCTATGCCAAGCAGTCGCAGTCGTTCAGGGAGCGCCGTATTCGCTCAGTTTCTTGCTGAACTTAAAGGTCCAAAGTCGCTGCGTGCGATCGTTGACGTCATTGGTGGTAAAGCGAAGGCTCGCCGCGCCCTTGGCGCATTGGCCGTCGTTCACGATCTTGCCGTCGGCCTCCACCATGCATTTGGTGACGTTCGAGCCTTCGATTTCCTTGCCGCTGGCGTCCAGCACGGCCAGCGAAACACCGAAGTCGGTGTCGTTGGTCAGCGCCAGCGTGTAGTCATCGACCAGCGCCAGGCCTTCGGCCTTCTCGGCCACCCAGCCGGTGGCGTTCAGGTTGAAGAGCCGGGTCTTCTTGAGCGTCACGACCTTGGAATAGTCCGAGCCATTGACCGGCTTGCCAGTCAGGCTGCTCTTTTCCAGGTCGGAGCCCAGCGCGGTGATGTCGGTGGCGTTGGCCGGAAACTCGATCAGAACCAGGTCGTTGAAGACTTTCTTGTTCTTGCCCGTGCCTTGCTCGATGGCGATGAATTTCCCCTTGCCCAGTGAGACCACATCACCCAGCTTGGCATTGCCGGTCTTGCCTTGGTTGTACCAGCGGCTGTCCACGGGCAAGGCAAACAGGCGGGTTTTCTCGGTGGTCGGGTCAAACTCCACCCAACGCACAAAGCGAGCGTAGTCGCGCACGTTCTCCGATTTGCCAGTGGCGTCGGCAACGGCAGCGGTGGTGTAGTCGGCCTTGCCGTCGTCCAGGGGGCTTTGCAGGAAGCCGTGCAGCTTGCCGCTGGCCGCATCGATGCTCAGCCCCTCCATGCCACGGTTGGCGCGGCGCTTGGCGAGAATGGCCGGCAGATCGGCCGCGCCGGTGCCGGGCCCGTATTTCTTCTGGATGATGCCGGTCGCCGGGTCGATCTTCACGATGAAGGGTCCGTATTCGTCGGACACCCACAGCGCATTGCGTGCGGCATCCACCACCACGGATTCTGTGTCCAGGCCGAATTCGCTGTAGCCCTTGGCCTTGCCGGGATAGGTGAAGGAGTCGTCCAGGACTTGCTCGCCCGTGTTGCCTGTGAGGCCCCGTGGCTGCACGCGGCCGTTGGCGTTCTGTGTGGCGCTGAATCTGAGCGGCAGGGTGGAGACGAGCCTGGCTCCGTCTTTTCCGAGGGCGATCACGCCGATGGACGGAGTGAAGTTGGGCGAGGGAAACACCGTGGAACTGGCAAAGCCCGCGGGATTGGAGCCGTCGGTGATCTGTGTGACCGGGCCGGTGGTCGCGTTCGGGCCGCGATCGGTGATGGCGTAGAACTCCAGCGTGCCGTCGGCACGCCTGCCCTTCAAGGCCAGGCCCGAACCGTAGGCTGGCAGAAAGCCCTTGGGGAAATCGGCCTTGGTGGCGGGGTGTTGGCCTTCGTAGGGGAAATAGAACCTGTCGTCGAACTGGACGTCCTGGCGCGTGACGGTGGCACGGATGCTGCCGACGCCGGTGGTCTGCGCCACCGTCTCGGAGCCGGCGACCTGGAGCGGGCGGGTGTCGGCGCAGGCGCTCAGCAAGGCAGCCGCGGCGGCGATCACTGCCATCAGGCAGGAAGAGGAAGTGGGGGGGCGCATGGCGAGTAGGTCTTGAGAAGAAGAGGCAAGCCTGATAAGCAGATCGGCAGATCGGCAGGCCCTGCGTGGCAAGGGCCTGCCCAAGCTTGAAGGCTTCGTTTCTGGAAAAAGCGCTGCGCCGCTCAGAACGAGTGGCTGATGCCCAGATCCACACCGGTCGAGCCGGCGTTGGCCACACCCGCAGGGCCGCCGATCAGGCCGACGCTGGCGCCGTTCTTGTTGTTCACACGCGCCAGACCTGCGTACAGAGAGGTGCGCTTGGAGAAGTCGTAGACATATCCGATCGAATACTTGTCGGCCTTGCCGCCGCTGCGCGTGAGGGCAGAGGCGTTGCCGCTGAACTTGGCGCTGGCGTACTTGACGCGCAAGCTGCCTGGCCCCATGGGGATGGTCGCGCCCAGGTAGAAGCCGTCCACCTTCCCGGAGGTTGCGCCGTTGACGGGCTCCCACTTCAGGCTGTTGTATCCGCCATTGAGCAGGAAACTGCCGAAGTTGTACGAGGCGCCCAGCACCAGGTCTTCCAGATCGCTGGTTGCAGCGATGGCGCTGGGTGAAGCCACGGCTGCAGTGCCGTCGATCCTGCCGTAGCCGATACCCACGTTCAGCGGGCCAGAGCGATAGCCCAGGTTGCCGCCTATGTACCTGCGGGCCTTGCTTGCGCCAGAGCCGGAGGCGTTCTCGTCGCCAAAGGAAACCGAGAACTGGCCATAGATACCGCCCAGGTCGCTCGGCAGGAAGTAGCCCACGGCGTTGCTGATGCGCGTGCGGTCGACCACGCCGCTTTGGCTGGCGGCGTTATAGGCAGTCTGGCGGATCGTCTGGAACAGATTGGCCTGCACACCGGTAGTGGTGTCGGGGCCCGCGAAAGCGGTGAAGATGTTGTAGCTGGGGGTGTAGTCGCGACCCAGCCGGATTTCACCCCAGGAATTGTTGCTCAGCCCGATCGTGGAGCGGCGCTCGAAGCCAAGGGAGCCGCTGCTGCCGCCAGAGCCGACATCGGGGTTGAGGCCGCCTTCAAGCCAGAGCTGAGCTCGGTTGCCGCCGCCGAGGTCCTCCGTGCCGCGCAATCCAAGCAAGCTGGTCTTGCCTTGGCTGGAGTTCAGCGCATTGAGCCTGTTGCTGCCGGACTTGGCAACGGTGACACCGACGTCCACCACACCAAAAATGGTGACGGAAGATTGTGCCAGGGCCAAGCTGGAAGAAGAGGCGAAGAATGTGCCCATCGCGAGTCCCAGAATACGCGAGCACGTTTTTTGATTTTTCATTGGCGAGATACGAACCGAACTTATTAATGAGAATGACGGTAGCCTCCTGCCACCGCTGCGGGAACTCTAGGCAACACATAAGTATTCTTCGTGACAGCTGTGCTGTGTGACATGAAAGTCACAGCAGCGGCGGTGCCTGCGGCACGTTTCCCGCAGGGAAGCCCCATCGCCGCCACCCTTCAGCCATGGCCTGCACGACGGGGCAGATCATTCATTGCCGATTTGTTTGATTCATATTCGAGAAATTGGCGGAAATATGCATTCTTTTGCCATTTTCCCAATAAGGTTCTCGACTTCCATATTTTCAATGGAACATTTCGAGCGTTCGTCGACCGATTCATCGGTCATTGGGGACCCAAATTCAGCCCATTGCACAGCCAGTTCAACCCCATAGTCCCTGGGAGGGCGAAGTCCCACAAGAATTGCCGCACCGAGGACTGCAGCCTCAACATCGGTCGCACCAGCAGTCACAGCTATGATCCCCAGCAGCATCGCCGTCCCCGCCAGCGGCGAGCTGTCCCCTCTCCTCCACCCAACGCCCCGCTCCATCCCCCCATGATCCAAGAGTCCGAAGAGATTGCCCTGCTTCGCGAGGAAAACGCCCGGCTGCGGGCGCAGCTGGCGATTGCCACGGCGGGCCATGCCAGCGCCGTACAGGGCGCGGGCGCCAGCGATCAGGACCCCTTCGATGCGCAGGTCGCGGACCAGAAGACGCTTTTCTCGGATTTCATCGAGCATCTGCCGATAGGCCTGTGCCTGGTGGGCAAGGGTGGCAAGGTGCTGATGTCCAACCCGGCCTACCGCCATTTCCTGCCGGACACCCCCATCCCTTCGCTGCTGTCGGCCGAGGAAGACCGCGGGCGCTGGCGCAGTTGGGACAAGGATGGCAAGCCCGTTCCCCGCGACCAGTTTGTGGCCGCCCGCGCGTTCCGCGGTGAGTTGGTGGTGCCGGGCGTTGACTGTGTCTATGACACGCCCCAGGGGCTCGAGGTATGGACGCGCGTTTTCGGGGTGCCGCTGCGCAATGCGGACAAGGAAGTCGTGGCCACGGCCATCGCCATTTTGGACATCGATGCGGAACGGCGGGCGCTGGACATGTTGCGCCAGAGCGAGGAGCGGCTGGATGCGCTGGTGCGCTCCTCCTCGGAAGTGCGCTACTCCATCAGTGCGGACTGGAGCGAGCTGCACCAGCTGGCAGGCGGCGGGTTCATCCCCGACACGCAGGCGTCCAACACGAACTGGCTGGAAGACTACATTCCCCCGGAGGACCGCGACCTGGTGCGCGCGGAGATCGCGCGGGCCATCCGCACGAAGACCGACTATGTGATCGAGCACCGGGTGAACCGGGTCGATGGCAGCGTGGGCTGGGCGTTCTCGCGCGCCGTGCCGCTGTTCGATGCCGCAGGCGCCATCACCGGCTGGCTGGGAGCGGCCTCCGACATCACCGAGCGCAAGCAGGCCCAGGCCGCGCTGGAGCGCTTGAATGCCACGCTGGAGGAACAGGTGGCAGAGCGCACGGCCGACCGCAACGCGCTGTGGCAGCTGTCTTCCGACATCATGATGCGCTGCACGTTCGAGGGCATCATCACTGCGGTCAACCCGGCCTGGACCGAGGTATTGGGCTGGCGTGAAGACGAGCTGCTGGGCACCACGCTTTTTCATCTCATCCATCCGGAAGATCTGGCGCGCACCATCCAGGACACGCAGGAGCTGGCCACAGGCATGGCGCATGCCCGGTTTGACAACCGGTATCGCCATCGGGACGGGAGCTACCGCTGGATCTCCTGGTCCACCCGTTCGGCGGCAGGCCGCATCAATGCGGTGGGCCGCGACATCACCTCCGAAATGGCCAAGGCCGAAGCGCTGGCCAAGGTGCAGGAGCAACTGCGCCAGTCGCAGAAGATGGAGGCGGTGGGCCAGTTGACGGGTGGCCTTGCGCACGACTTCAACAACCTGCTGGCGGCCGTCATGGGCAATCTGGAACTGCTGCAGCGGATGCTGGCGCGCGGCCAGGTGGACAACCTCACGCGCTTCATCCATGGAGCGCAGGGGGCGGTGCGGCGCGCCGCCACGCTCACGCAGCGGCTGCTTGCGTTCTCGCGCCGGCAGATCCTGGACTCCAAGCCCACCGATATGGCCGCGCTCCTGGCCGATTGGGAGGACCTGCTGCGCAGGACCGTGGGCGCCAGCGTGGATATCGACATCGTGCCGGCAGCCCATCTGTGGCATGCGCAAATCGATGGAACGCAGCTGGAGAACGCCATCCTGAACCTGTGCATCAACGCCCGCGATGCCATGCCCGAAGGCGGCCGGCTGACCATCAGGACAGCCAATATCGAGCTTGAAGAGGCGGCAGCCCGGGAGTGGGACCTTCCGCCGGGCGGTTATGTGTCGCTGTGCGTCACCGATACGGGCACCGGCATGTCGGAGCAGACCATTGCGCGCGCCTTCGAGCCGTTCTACACCACCAAGCCGGTGGGCCATGGAACAGGGTTGGGGCTGTCGATGATCTACGGCTTCGCGCGGCAATCGGGAGGAGCGGTCAGGATCTTCTCCCAGCCGGGCCAGGGCACCACGGTCTGCCTGTATCTGCCCAGGTGCGACGCCGCGCCCGTTGCAGAACGCGCGGTCGATACGGCAAGGCACGTGGTCGTTCCTGCCCAAAGGACCTTGCTGGTCGTGGATGACGAAGCCCCGATCCGCCATCTCATCGACGAGGCGCTTGTCGACCTGGGCTACACGGTGCTTGCCGTGGCAGATGCAGCCGCCGCGCTGCAGGTGCTGCGTGCCGGAACCCGGGTGGACATGCTGATCACGGACATGCGGCTTCGCGGCGGAATGAACGGCAAGCAGCTGGCCGACGAGGCACGCCTGGCCCGTTCCGACCTGCCGGTGCTCTTCATCACCGGGTTCACCGAGGCATCTCCGCTCAGCCAGGAAAACCTGCACCCCGGTACGCAGCTTCTGACCAAGCCGTTCACATTGGATGCGCTGGCGCTCAAGGTGGCGGAGATTCTGGGCAGTACAGACGCTGTGCCATTGGACTGAGTTGCGCGGCTGGCGCTGGAGCTGGCGCAATGGGGGCCTGTAGATTCCGGGCGCCTATCCCTGCGCTGAAACCCTGCGGCTTCCCTTTGCCATCACCCTCACCCTCTCAATAAACGCCTGCAGCACCGCCGCAGGCTGGTCCGCCCGCCAGGCCATAACGGCGGGCGTCATGGCCTGCTGCGGACCGCGCAGGGGCACGAACACCACGCCGTTCATGCCCACGCGCTGCATGCAGCTGGGCACCAGGGCCACGCCCTGCTCTGCCGAGACCAGGGCCATGACGGTGAGCCACTGGCGCGCGGCGTGGCGGGTATGGGGGTGGATGCCGGCCTGCTGCAGGCAGGCGATGACGTTGTCGTAGTTGGCCGGTGCCACTTCGCGGGCGAACATGACGAAGGTGTCGCGGGCCAGTTCGCGCAGGTCGATGTCGGGCTGCTGCGCCAGCACATGCGTGGCGGGCAGGCAGCAGACAAAGGGTTCCTCGCCGATCGACAGGGTCTGCAGGCCGTCTGGCGGGTTGGCTATGTTGAGAAAGCCGCAGTCGATCTGGCCGCTGGCAATGGCCTGCAGTTGCTCGCGCGTGGACATTTCATGCAGGCAGACTTCGACCAGGGGGCGTTCTGCGCGGAAGGCGCGGCAGAAGTCGGGCACCTGGCGGTAGACCATGGAGCCGGTGATGCCCACGTCCAGCCGGCCCTGCATGCCTTCGGCCACGCCACGCACCACGTCGGCCGCATGCTGCAGCTGGGCGAGCACCTTGCGTGCCTCGACCAGAAAGGCCTCGCCCGCAGGGGTGAGGCGCACGTTCTTGGCGTCGCGGTCCATGAGGCTGGCGCCCAGGTCCTGCTCCAGGGTCTTGAGCGCCATGCTCAGCGGCGGCTGGGTGATGCACAGGCGCTGGGCCGCGCGGCCGAAGTGGCGTTCCTCGGCCAGGGCGACGAAATAGCGCAGCAGGTGGGTCTTCATGAGGGGCGGCGGATGGGGAGCAAGCGAGATGGCATCTTGCACCATGGCTACCTCTGAAATACAGATTGATAAATCATGGGACTTCAGATGGTTCGCAGCCACAAAACCCGCGCACCTCAACTTTGAGACACCGAGGAAGGGCCGCCCCGCACCGAGGGTGTCGTCCCCCTCCGCGCAGCGAGAAGGGGGAAGGCGCGAAGCGACTCAGGGGGTCAATACGATTTAGGCAAGCCCAATACCTTTTCGGCGATGAAGCACATGATGAGCTGCGGGCTGACGGGCGCCAGGCGCGGGATCCAGGATTCGCGCATGTAGCGCTCCACGTGGTATTCCTTGGCGTAGCCCATGCCGCCGTGCGTGAAGATGGCGGTTTCGCAGGCCTTGGCGCAGGCTTCGGCTGCCAGGTACTTGGCGGCGTTGGCCTCGGCGCCGCAGGGCAGGCCCCTGTCGTAGAGGAAGGCGGCCTTTTGCACCATGAGGTGGGCCGCCTCAAGCCCCATCCAGGCCTGGGCCAGCGGGTGCTGTATGCCCTGGTTCTGGCCGATGGGGCGGTCAAAGACCACGCGCTCCTTGGCGTACTGGGTGGCGCGCGCCAGGGCGGCGCGGCCCAGGCCCACGGCCTCGGCGGCGATGAGGATGCGCTCGGGGTTGAGGCCGTGCAGGATGTACGAAAAGCCCTTGCCCTCTTCGCCGATACGGTCCTCGGCGGGAATGCGCAGGCCGTCGATGAACAGCTGGTTGGTGTCCACGCATTTGCGGCCCAGCTTGTCGATCTCGCGCACCTCGATGCGTTCGCGGTCCAGGTCGGTGTAGAACAGGCTCAGGCCTTCCGTGCCCTTGCACTCTTCCACGGGCTTGGTGCGTACCAGCAGCAGGATCTTGTTGGCGACCTGGGCAGTGGAGATGAAGACTTTCTGGCCATGGACCACGTAGACGTCGCCATCGCGCACGGCGCGGGTCTGCAGCTTGAGGGTGTTGAGGCCCGCATTGGGCTCGGTGACGCCGAAGCAGGCCTTGTCCGTGCCCGCGATCAGCGGGGGCAGCCAGCGGCGCTTTTGCTCGTCCGTGCCGAAGACGACGACGGGGTGCAGGCCGAAGATGTTCATGTGCACGGCCGAGGCGCCCGACAGGCCCGCGCCCGTGGCCGAGATGGTGTGCATCATGAGCGCCGCTTCGCTGATGCCCAGGCCTGCGCCGCCGAATTCTTCGGGCATGGCAATGCCCAGCCAGCCCGCGTCGGCCAGGGCCTTGTGGAAGTCGTGCGGGAAGCCGCCTTCATGGTCCTTGCGCAGCCAGTAGTCGGCATCGAAGGGTGCGCAGGCGCGCTCGACGGCGTCGCGTATCTGTTCCTGTTCTTCGTTCCACAGAAAGTCCATGGTGTGTTCTCCGTTGCTTGTAGCTGTTCGCTTGTTGTGTCTGTGGGGTGACGGCGCTCAGGCTGCCGGTCGGCGCACGCGCTCGGGGTTCTCGCCGTACGGCGGGCTGTAGAAGACCAGCAGGCGCACGGGCTCGGCGCTGGTCACGCGGAAGATGTGCATGCAGTCCTCGGGGAAGAAGCAGGTGTCGCCGGGCTGCATGGCAAAGCGTTCCTTGCCATCCGGGGTGTCGATTTCCACTTCGGCCGTTCCGGCCAGCAGGTAGCAGGCCTGCTCCATGCCGGGGTGGGCATGGGGCAGCGCACCGCCGCCCTGCTCCAGCGTGCCCAGCACCAGCTCCATGTGGCGCGCGCCCACGTTGGCGGCACTGACCAGGCGCCGGTTGACGGTGCCGTGGTGGTTGGCGGGGCTGTAGCCGGGCACGTCTTGTTCACGGATCAGGTAGCGGGGCATGGGCGGTTTCCTTCTGTTTGTGTTTGTGTTTGTGCTTGTGTTTGTGGTGGGGCGTCTTGCAGCGCGGCAGCCTGGCTGCAGGCGCGGCTGGCCTGCAGGGCGGCCAGCTCGGCCTCGGTCAGGCCCGCGTCGCGCAGCACCTGCAGGGTGTGTTCGCCCAGGCGCGGCGCGGGGGCGGCGCGTTCTGCGGGCGGCGTGGCGCTCCAGCGCGTGGGGCTGGCCGTGGTGCGCAGCCGGCCTTCGCTGGGGTGGTCTATCTCGTGCACGAAGCCGGTGGCCTGGTGCTGGGGGTCGGCGATCAGGTCCTCGGGCGAGGCCATGGGCATGTTGGGCACGTCGGCCGCGTCCAGTAGCGTGCGCCATTCGGCGGTGGTGCGCCCTGCCATCAGCCGCGAGACTTCGGCATAGACGGCATCGATGTGCAGCGCGCGCTGGCTGTGGGTGGCGAAGATGGGCTCGGCCATGCGCTCGGGCTGGCCTATGGCGTTGAAGAAGCTGTGCCAGTGCTTGTCGTTGTAGATGAGAACGCACAGGTGGCCGTCGCTGGTGCGATAGGGCCTGCGGTGGGCCGTGAGCAGGCGCGCATAGCCGGGGCCGCCCAGTTGCGGCTCGAACGACAGGCCCGCCATGTGGTCGCCCAGGATGAACTGGGTCATGGCCTCGAACATGGGCACGACCACGGCCTGGCCCCTGCCGGTCTTCTCGCGCGCATAGAGGGCGGCCGTGACGGCGTAGACCGCGTGCAGGCCGGTGACGCGGTCGCCCAGGGTCATGGGGGCATAGGCCGGCTCGCCGCCGCCGTATTGCTGCGCCAGCCAGGGCACGCCGGTGGCGCCCTGGATGAGGTCGTCATAGGCGGGCCGGGCCGCGTAGGGGCCGCGCTGGTCGAAGCCGCAGCAGCTCACGTGGATGATGCGCGGGTTGCGCGCCGCCACGTCCTCGTAGGCCAGGCCCAGGCGCGCCATGGCCTGGGGCCGCACGTTGCTGACCAGCACGTCGCAGCCTTCGGCCAGACGCAGCAGGGCCTCGCGCGCGGCGCCCTGCTTGAGGTCCAGCACCACGGAGCGCTTGCCCTGGTTGGCCTGCAGGAAGATGTGGCCCATGGCGGGGTTGCGCATGGGGCCGACGTGACGCATGTTGTCGCCCTCGGGCGATTCGACCTTGATCACCTCGGCCCCCAGGCCCGCAAGGATCTGGGTGGCAAAGGGGCCCATGACCACCGAGGTCATGTCCAGCACCTTCACGCCGGCAAGAGGGCCTTGCTGCCCTTGCTGCCCTTGCTGCCCTTGCTGCGCTTGTTCCATGCGGCTCTCCTTCACTGCGCCTCGATGCCCGCCTGCTTGACCAGTTGCCCCCAGCGGGCCATCTGGTCCTTCACATAGGTGGCGAACTCGGCAGGCGTGGCCGTGGGCCAGACCTCGAAGCCGACCTGGGCCAGTTGCTCCTGCACGGCCTTGTCCTTGAGGATGGCCTGCAGCTCGGTGTTCAGCCGCTCGGTGATCTCGACCGGCATCCCGGCCGGGCCGAAGATGCCGTTCCACGACGTGATGTCGAAGCCCGGCAGCGTCTTGCCGATGGCCGGCACATTGGGCAGCAGGGTGGAACCCTTGGCCGCCGTGACGGCCAGGGTGCGCACGCGGTCGGTCTTGATCGTGCCCCAGGCCGAGCCCAGGTCGGCCACGTAGACCTGGATCTGGTTGCCCATGAGATCGGTCAGCGCCTGCGGGCTGGACTTGTAGGGCACGGAGGTGATCTGGGCGTGCGTGACGTACTTGAAGGTTTCCGAGGCGACCAGCGAGGTGCTGTTGGGCGTGCCGTAGGACAGGCGGTCGGGATTGGCCTTGGCGTAGTCGATGAGTTCCTGCACGGTCTTGGCCGGAACGGAGGGATGGACCAGCAGCGCGAACGGCAGCTCGCCCACACGCGCCACGGGCGTGAAATCCTTGACGGGGTCGTACTTCAGGCCCTTGACCAGCCAGGGGTTGGCCGAGTGCGAGGTGTTGGTGGTCATGAACAGCGTGTAGCCGTCCGGCTTGGCCTTGGCCACATGGTTGGCGGCGATCTGGGCATTGGCGCCAGCCTTGTTGTCCACGATCACGGGCTGCTTGAGCCGCTCGCCCAGCCGGGTAGCCACCAGGCGCGCCACGGCGTCCGTGCCGCTGCCCGCCGCGAACGGCACGACCAGGGTGATGGGATTGGAGGGGTAACCCCCCTGCGCCGATACGGAGGGCGCGGCCACGGCCGCAATGGTGCTGAGAGCGCCAAGGGCCAGGGCCCTGCGCAACGGGGAATGCTTCATTTGCTTGTCTCCTGTTTCCTATGGAAAGCGGCGCTGTGTATCCAGCGCTCGCCGCCATGGTGCGGGCGTCAATGATTCAAGTCCAATTCTTTAAAACCAAGCAAGGATTCGATTTATGAATCATTGAATCCCTCTTCAGCCTCCAGATCCCGCCTCTTGCACACGGACTGCATCGGTGCGAGGCTGGCAGCCCTGCACGACACCACGCCAAGGAGTTCCGCATGTCACACACCGTCCACACCATCCGGCTGCACCGCGTCCTCAAGGCGCCGCCGCAGCGCGTGTACCAGGCCTTCACCACGGCCGCTGCCCTTGCAAAATGGCTGCCGCCCCACGGCTACATCTGCGAGGTGCCCGAGTTCGACGCCCGGGTCGGCGGGCGCTACCGCATGGCCTTCGTCAATCTGTCCACGGGAGGGCGCAGCGGCTTCGGCGGGGAGTTCCTGGACCTGGAGCCTGGCCGGCTGGTACGCCATACCGACCGCTTCGACGACCCGCAACTGCCTGGCGAGATGATCACCACCATCACGCTGCGCGAGGTGTTCTGCGGCACTGAAATGGATGTGACCCAGGAAGGCGTGCCCGCCGTCATTCCCGCCGAGGCCTGTCACCTGGGCTGGCAGGAGTCGCTGCAGTTGCTGACCCTGCTGGTGGAGGCCAGCGTGCCGGGCTGAGACCCTGCACAAGCCCCTGCTGTCACACAGCTGCGGTTGATGGATTGCGGTGCTTCGGAGGACAATGGCAGTATTGCCCGCCAACGCCTGGAGGTCCGCCATGGCCACCCCCTTTGCACTGACCGCTCAAGCCATCGATGTCCTGCCGTTTGGTGCGCGGCTGGCGGGCGCCCGGACCTGTGCCCTGTTCAAGTCCCAGGACATGGAGGTCATCCGCGTGGTGCTGCGCGCCAGCCAGTCGCTGCCGCCGCACAAGGTGCCTGGCAGCGTCAGCCTGCATTGCCTGGAAGGCGAGCTGGAGGTGATGCTCGGCGAAAGCCGCCAGTCCCTGCAGGCCGGCCAGCTGATGCACCTGCCGGCCAACATGGCGCATGCGGTACGCGCCATCGAAGACACCTCCGCTCTGGTCACCATCGTTCTGTGTGACGAGTCCTGACGCCTGCCGCCTCAGCGCACGGGCAGGAACTGCATGAAGGGTCCCGCCACCAGTCCCTGCCCGTAGCCGATGAAGGAGCGCCTGTAGCGCTCGGTGGTGTAGTTGGCGATCAGGTCCAGCCGGCCGATGATCTTGCCCATCTCGCGCTCGAAGCTCAGGTTGCGCGCGTCGTCGCCCAGGTGGTTGGACAGCAGCAGCGGCCCGCCTGCGGCATTGCGCCGTGAGTTGAGTATCCAGTTGGCCACTTCCACGTTGCGCGCAGCGTTGTAGATCAGCTGCGGGTCCAGCCCATGGACCAGGGTGAAGCTGGTGCGCCCGCCGTGGGCCGTGATGATGGTGTCGGCCAGCGCATGGACGAAGGCGGCCACGCGGTCGCCCTTGAAGTCGGGCTGCAGCGCCAGCGAGAGCGCGGCCACGTCCTGGGCGCCGCGCAGGTCGGCCCAGGGCTGGCGCTCGGTGATGGCGATGCGCACGTAGGCGGATGCGGCCTCGCGGCTTTCGGCGGTTTTCTTCCACTCGGCGGGGTTGCGCAGGTAGAGCTTGTCCATGATGCGCATCAGGCTGTCCAGGTTCTCCTTCATGGCCAGCGTGGCCATGCGGTTGCTGTCGGACTGCACGATTTCGCTGGGCTCGAACGAGGCGCCCTCCACCTTGCCGCGCGGCGCGGGCGTGTCGGCGCAACCCGCTGTCAGCAGCAGCGCCAGCACGGGCGCCAGGCGGCGCGCAGCGCCACCTCCCGGCCGGAGCTGGCTGTCGTTCACCCCGGCTCTGCGGCCGGCCTCCCCTGGCAAGACAAGCTCAATAATCATCCCGGAACGATAGCAGCGCGCTACCGGGGCGCCGAGGCCCGATGCCGTGTCTTACATGCCCTGGCGCCGGCAGCGTCAACCTCCCGTCAGGCAGTGTTGCTGCACCGTCCACTCATCCACCACCGCCCCGGTGCTGCGCCAGCAGGTGGCCAAGGATCTTCCAGGTCTGGGGCTGCTCCACCATGGGCACGGGAATGCGCAGCATGCTGCCCGCGGCCTGCCTGGGCGAAAACAGCAGGCCCGGCGCCAGCAGCAGGCCCTGCGGCGCGGCATGGCGGGCCAGCACCTCCGAGTCCACGCCGCAGTCCACCCAGGCGAACATGCCGGCCTGCGGCTCGTGCGGGGCGCGGCAGTCCAGGGCTTCGAGCATGCGCAGGCAGCGGTTGCGCGCGCGGTCCACGCGCTCGCGCAGGCGGTCCACATGCTTGCGGTACTGGCCGTCGGCCAGCACGCGGTGCACCACCTGCTCGCCCGGCAGCGCCGTGGTCAGGCCGCCCAGCAGCTTGAGGTCGGTCAACCGCCGTATCAGGTCGGTGTGTGCCGCGACATAGCCCACGCGCAGGCTGCCGGCCAGGGTCTTGGAGTAGCCGCCCACCAGGAGCACGCGCTGCAGCCGGTCCATGGCGGCCAGGCGCACGGGCACGCCGGGCAGGAAGTCGGAGTAGGTGTCGTCCTCGGCCAGGTAGAAGTCGTGGCGCTCGGCAATGCGCAGCACCTCATGGGCCACGCCGGCCGACAGGGTCTGGCCCGTGGGATTGTGCACGGCCGTGTTCAGGATGAAAAGCCGGGGCTGGTGCTGGCGGGCCAGCCGCTCCAGCGCCTCCACGTCGGGGCCGCCGGGCAGGCGGGGCACGCCGACCACGTTCACCCCCAGGGCGTTGAGCCGGCCGAAGATGAGAAACCAGCCGGGGTCTTCCACCAGCACGGTATCGCCAGGGCGCACCAGGCTGCGCACGATGAGGTCCAGCCCCTGCGTGACACCGGCCACGGTCATCAGGTGGGCCTCGGGGTGGGCTGGCACGTCCTGGGCCTGCAGCACCGAGGCGATCTGCTGGCGCAGCGGCAGATAGCCCTGGGGCACGCCATAGGTCAGCAGGCTGGTGCCCGTGCTGCGGCCGACGGCGCGCAGGGCCGAGGCCAGCATCTCCTGATCCAGCCATTCCGGCGGCAGCATGCCGGCGTCGCCCGAATGCTCCGTGCCTTCGCGGAACATGCTGCGTAACAGAAAGGCGGTATCGAAGGCTGCGCCCTGCTCCAGCGTGGGCAGGCCCTGGCTGGCGCGCGGCAAGGCCTGGGCCGCGCGCCGGGCGCTGACGAAGACGCCCGAGCCGCGCCGCGAATGCACCAGGCCCTGGGCGGCCAGCCGGTCGTAGGCCTGGACCACGGTATCGCGGCTGACGCCGGCCTGCTGGGCCAGCGCGCGCACCGAGGGCAGCCGCGAGCCCGCGCGCAGGCCATGGTGGCGGATGAGGCTGCCGTAGTGGTCCACGAGCTGCTCGACCAGCGAGAGATCCGAGGAGCGCAGCGGACGCCAGGGCGCAGCGGCCTGGAAAGCCGTAGCGGAGGATGCACTCGATGTCTGCGGTGTCTGCTGTGCCTGCGCTTGCTTCGGCGTGGCTGCGAGATCAAGTGTCAGGGTCATGTGGGCAGGCCAGTTGGCAAATTGTTCTGGCAAAGTGTACTGCTACTGTACCGAACACTGCCATTAGCATGGCCTGACGGCGCCGCGGCCTGCGGCATGCGCAGACAGGGCGCCGGATCCCCTGTCATGCCTGTTGCCACCATGCCCTTCGATACCGCCCACACCTCGTTCCTGCTGCCGCTGGCCATGTTCTCCTTCGTCAGCTCCGTCACGCCCGGCCCCAACAATGTGATGTTGACGGCCTCGGGCGCCACCTTCGGCTACCGCCGCACGGTGCCCCATATGCTGGGCATCACCCTGGGCGTGGTGGTCATGGTGCTGCTGGTGGGCGCGGGGCTGGGCGCGGTGTTCGAGCGCCTGCCGGTGATCTACACCGCGCTCAAGTACCTGGGCGCGGCCTACCTGGTCTGGCTGGCCTGGAAGATCGCGGGCAGCGGCGGCATCGACGGCGGCAACGCGGGTGCCCAGCCCTTCGGGTTCTGGCAGGCGGCGGCCTTCCAGTGGGTCAACCCCAAGGCCTGGATCATGGCCATCGGCGTGATTGCCACCTACACGCCGCGCGAGGATTTCTTCATCAACCTGGTGCTGGCGGCGCTGGTGCTGGGCATCGTGAACTATCCCAGCGTCAGCGTCTGGACGCTGTTCGGCAGCGCCGTGGGGCGCGCGCTGCGCTCGCCGCAGGCACTGCGCCGCTTCAACTGGGGCATGGCCGCCCTGCTGCTGCTGTCGCTGTACCCGGTGCTGGCAGATTCACACGCCTGATTCAAACGCCTGATCCACCCGGCTGCTTCATGCGGCCGATGCCCCATCCAGCGCCAGTATCTGCTGCGCCAGCGCGGCGATGCCAGCCTCGCTGAGGTCGTCGGCCTGCACGCTGCGGCGCGTGCGCCACTGCGTGAAATGCCGCTCCTGCGAGCGCTCGTAGTGCGGGTCGTAGTGCTGGGCCATGAGCTCGGAGAACAGCGGCGAGAGGCTGCGCTCATGCGCCCAGGCCTGCCAGCGCGAGATGGTCTCCTTGCCCTGCAGCTCCTTGAGCCAGCCCAGCTTGTCGGCCAGCATCTGCGGATCGTCGCCCAGGTAGGCGTAGTCGCGCAGCAGGTAGGCCAGGCGTGCCTCGGGCGTGGCATCGAGCGCAATCACGGGCGACTGGCGCATGTGCTCGACCAGCACCAGCGGCAGGGACACGCGACCGATCTTGGCGCTCTCGCCTTCCACGTACACGGTGCGTGCGGTGTCGAAACTCTCCAGCTGCTGGGCCAGCAGCGTCTCGAAGTATTTCTGGCTGGGCTGCTCCACGCCGGGCAGGTTGCCCAGCAAGGAGCCCTTGTGGCTGGCATAGCCCTCCAGGTCCAGCACCTGCTCGCCGGCCTCGGCCAGGGCATGCAGCACGCGGGTCTTGGCGCTGCCGGTGGCGCCGCACAGCACCTGCAGGCGCAGCTGGGGCACCAGGCGGTCGATCAGCTCGATCACATGGCCGCGATAGGACTTGTAGCCGTTGGCCAGTTGCTGGGCATCCCAGCCGACCAGGCGCAGCCAGGTGACCATGGAGCCGCTGCGCAGGCCGCCGCGCCAGCAGTAGACCAGCGGCTTCCAGTTGGCGGGTTTGTCGGCGAAGGTTTCCTGCAGATGGCGCGCCAGGTTGGCCGAGACCATGGCCGCGCCCAGGCGCTTGGCCTCGAAGGGGCTGACCTGCTTGTAGATGGTGCCGATCCGGGCGCGCTCCTCGTTGTCGAGCACGGGGCAGTTGATGGCACCGGGAATGTGGTCCTGCGCGAATTCGGCAGGCGAACGGGCGTCGATCAGGGTGTCGAACTGGTGGCGGTCGGCGATGCGGATGGGCTGGCGGTGGGACACGGGCAAACGGTGATCTGGCGATCATGCGGGAGGCAGAAACAACCGGCGCCATGGCCTCTGGGGCTCATGGGCCGGCACCGGAACCAGGAAAGTGGATCGAGCCTCGACACGCACCGGCCCGCCCCGCTTCGCGCCCTGCTTGCGCGAGCCGGGCATGCGGCCGACCTTGGAAGCGGGGATTCTCGCACGCCCGCCGTGCCCGCGCACGGCTGTCAGGGCAAGGCTGTCAACGCAAGGCAGCGGCGACCAGGCCCTGCACGGCCGCCACGCGCTGCACCTGCTGGGGGCTGTCGTAGTTGCCCATGAAGACGGCATACACCAGCGAATGCTGGGGCACGATCACCAGCCGCTGGCCTCCCAGGCCGATGGCCATGTAGTACGCCAGGCCGGCGCGGGTCTGCCCCACGTACCAGTGGTGGCCGTAGCGCAGGCCGGGCCAGGCGTCCACGCGCGGCTGCATGGATTGCACAATCCAATGCCGGGCCACCAGCGCCCGGCCTTGCCATTCGCCCTGCTGCAGCACCAGCTGGCCGATGCGGGCCAGGTCCCGCGCCCGCAGGCGCAGGCCGGAGGCGGCGGCCGCCTCGCCGTTGGTGCCAGGCGTCCACTCGGCCTTGTCGATGCCCAGCGGAGCAAACAGCTTGTGCCGCGCATAGTCCAACAGGGGCATGCCGCTGCCCTGCGCGATCAGATGGCCCAGCAGGGCCGTCGCCCCGCCGCTGTAGCACCAGCGTTCGCCGGGCGGGGCGACGACGGGCTGCTCCAGCACGTAGCGGTAGCGGTCGCTGCTGCGCTCCATGGCGATTTCGCTGTTGCGCGGGTCGGAATACGGAAGGTCCTCGTCCCATTGCAGGCCCATGGTCATGCCCAGGGCATGGGAGATGAGGATGGCGCGCCGGCGCCCATCGGCCGCCAGATCGCCGTAGGCGGGAAAAGCCTGGACAAGGGGCGTGTCCAGCGCGGGCACCTTGCCCTCGGCCAAGGCCATGCCGTACAGCAGGCCGACGATGCTCTTGCTGACCGAGCGCACATCGTGCAGGGAGTCGGCGTTGAAGGCCACCTTGCCCAGCGGCTCCCCCCAGCGTTCGTCCTCGCCCTCGAAATAGCGCTCCAGCGCCAGCCGGCCGTGGCGCATCACGACGACAGCGTGCAGGTTCGCCAGTTCTCCGCTCTGCACGCCCTGGTCCAGGCGTTCGCCCAGGTCCTCGGCCAGGCCGGTGCCGGTGCCGGTGCCGGTGCCGGTGGAAAAGGCACCGCCCTGCCCCACGCTGGCACAGGCCGTGCAGCCCAGCGTCGCCAGGGCTGCGCCCGTCTGCAGCCACCTGCGCCTGTCGGTGCGAAAGCCGTTGTTTGTCATGTCCCTCTCCCTTGCTTAGCTAGTTAGTTACTTAGTTGCTTACGTACTTACTGCCTGGGCGAAGACCCGCTGCCGCGCGGATGGATCAGCATGCGGTCGCCGCGTATTTCCACATCGAACTGGCGCAGGAAGTTCTGGCCCAGCAGCGCATCCCTGTCCGTGCTGCCCGTATAGCCCGTACCCACGCGCAGGCCGCTGACCACCAGGGAGGCCACGCGCACCTGATCGGCCACCACCATGCGGCCGTCGCGCTCGCCATTGGCGGTACGAAAGCGAACCGGCTCGCCGCCGTCCAGGCCTGCGCGCTCGGCCAGCGGCTCGGTCACGCCGACCATGCTGGCGCCCGTGTCCACCAGGAACAGCACGGGCTGCCCGTTGACGGCCCCTTCCACGCGGAAATGCCCGTCACGGTCACGCGCAATGGCCACCGTGCCATCGGCCTGGACCTTGACGCCGGCCGGCTTCAGGTACATCTGCATGGCCCAGTACAGCACGCCCATGACCAGCAGCCAGAACAGCAGAAAACCCAGCATGCCGCGCCGGGCGACGGACTGGACGCTGGGCTCGGCGGCCGGTGCAGAGGAAGCGGACGGGTCGGACGGATCGGACGGAGGCGGCGTGGACTTGAGGCGCATGGCAATGCAGACGGGATCGACGATGGCAGCACGGTGGCTGCACGGCGGCAGTCGCCCATTCTGCCTGCGGCCCTGCCCCGTCACGGGCAAGCCAATAGCCGCTACAGTGGGCGCCTTCATCACAGCCCGCTCCTGCCATGACCACGACCGCGCAGCCGCCCTTTGTCCTTCACTACATCTTCGACCCGCTGTGCGGCTGGTGCTATGCCGCCGCGCCCCTGGTCAAGGCCGCGCGCAGCGTGCCCGGCGTCACGCTGCAATGGCATGGCGGCGGCATGCTCACGGGCGCCCACACCCGCACCATCACGGCCGACTGGCGCGGCCATGTGATGCCGCACGACCAGCGCATTGCCGAGATGACGGGCCAGCCGTTCGGCCCTGCCTACTTCGACGGCCTGCTCAACGACCTGGGCGCCGTGCTGGACTCGGAGCCGCCCACCACGGCCCTGCTGGCCGCCGAGGAACTGGCGGGCCGGGGCCTGGACATGCTGGCGCGCCAGCAGCAGGCCCACTACGTGGAAGGCCGCCGCATCAGCGACCCCGCCGTGCTGCAGGAACTGGCCCGTGACCTGGGACTGGACGGCGAGGCCTTTGCCCAGGCCTTCCAGCGCTTGTCCGGCGCTGCCACCCAGGCGCATATCACCCAGGCGCGCGAATGGCTGAACCTGGCACAGGGCCAGGGTTTCCCGACCTTCGCGCTGGAGTTCGACCACCCCGAGGCCGAGCAGCCGGGCCAGCGCGCCATCCAGCGCATCGACATCGGTCCCTGGCTGGGAGATGCACAGGGCTGGGCAACGCAGCTGGGCGAGTGGGTGCAGCAGGTGGCGGCCATCACCGCCGGCGAGCAGACCGCGCCCCAAGGCGAGGACTGCGGGCCCGATGGCTGTGCGCTACCCAAGAGCTGACCCGTCAACGCCCGTCAAAGAAAAACCGCGCCCTGGCGCGGTTTTTTCATGGAGCGCGGGCGCCCGTCAATCCATCTTGGAGATCATCACCTCGCCAAAGCCGGAGCACGACACCTGGGTGGCGCCGTCCATCAAGCGGGCGAAGTCGTAGGTCACCTGCTTGCTCTGGATGGCCTTTTCCAGCGCGCTGATGACCAGATCGGCCGCCTCGCGCCAGCCCATGTGGCGCAGCATCATCTCGGCCGAGAGGATTTCGGAGCCCGGGTTCACATAGTCCTTGCCCGCGTACTTGGGGGCCGTGCCGTGCGTGGCCTCGAAGCAGGCCACGGAGTCGGACATGTTGGCGCCGGGCGCAATGCCGATGCCGCCGACCTGGGCCGCCAGCGCGTCCGAGATGTAGTCGCCGTTGAGGTTGAGCGTGGCCACCACCGAGTACTCGGCCGGGCGCAGCAGGATCTGCTGCAGGAAGGCGTCGGCAATCGAGTCCTTGATGACGATGTCGCGGCCCGTGCGCGGGTTCTTGAACTTGAGCCAGGGTCCGCCGTCGATGGGCTGGGCGCCGAACTCGCGCGCGGCCAGCGCGTAGCCCCAGTCGCGGAAGCCCCCTTCGGTGAACTTCATGATGTTGCCCTTGTGGACCAGGGTCACGCTGGGCTTGTCATTGTCGATGGCGTACTGGATGGCCTTGCGCACCAGGCGCTCCGTGCCCTCGATGGACACGGGCTTGACGCCGATGCCCGAGGTCTCGGGGAAGCGGATCTTCTTGACACCCATTTCCTTGACCAGGAAGTCGATGAGCTTCTTGGCGTTGTCGCTGCGGGCCTCGTACTCGATGCCCGCGTAGATGTCCTCGGAGTTCTCGCGGAAGATGACCATGTTGGTCTTCTCGGGCTCCTTCAGCGGCGAGGGCACGCCCTTGAAATACTGCACGGGGCGCAGGCAGACGTAGAGGTCCAGCTCCTGGCGCAGCGCCACGTTCAGCGAGCGGATGCCGCCGCCCACGGGCGTGGTCAGCGGGCCCTTGATGGAGACCACGTACTCGCGAAGGGCCTGCATGGTTTCCTCGGGCAGCCAGACATCGGGGCCGTAGATGCGCGTGGATTTCTCGCCCGCGAAGACCTCCATCCACTGGATCTTGCGCTTGCCGCCATAGGCCCTGGCCACGGCGGCATCCACCACCTTGATCATCACGGGCGTGATGTCCACGCCGGTGCCGTCGCCTTCGATGAAAGGAATGATGGGCTGGTCTGGCACGTTCAACGACATGTCGGCGTTGACAGTGATCTTCTGGCCCTCGGCCGGCACCTGGATGTGCTGGAAGCGGTTCATGGGGACGGGTCTCCGTTGGCTGGTGCACGAGGCAAGAGTGAATGCCCGGAATGGGCACAAATTTGGTGCAGAAAATTCTAACGACAATCGGGCCGCCTTCCTGTCAACGGCGATACAGTCAGTGCGTTGAGCATCTGCGGTGCATCAACAATTTCGCACCGCTGTCTGGTTCAACTTGGCTTCTACCGCTTTTCTAGGAAATGGCATATATGAAAAAACTCCTCGCTGTCCTGGTCGCCGGTTCGTTTGCCGCAGGCGCCTTCGCACAGGCCGCCGCAGCACCCGAAACGCCGATGTCGGCTCCCACGGCCGCTTCCGCAGCTGCTCCCGCTCACACAGCCAAGAAGGCCAAGGTCGCCAAGAGCGGCAAGCATTCCGGCAAGAAGCACGCCAAGCGTTCCACCAAGAAGGCACACAAGGCCGTGGCCTGATCCAGGCGCCGGGATGCCCGCTGGCATCCCCTCAAAAAAAGCCCGCAAGTCAGCAATGCACTGCGGGCTTTTTGCCGCCCGCCCGGCCCTGATGGCCCGGCCAGGCCGATTTTTGCGTCCGGCCACGCGCCCCCTGCGACAGAATGTGCAAGATGACGAAGCCTTCGACACCCCTCCACACATCCCTTTCCCGCCGCGCGCTGCAGCGGTTGCTCATGGCCGCCTGCCTGGCTGGCGCCGCCGTATCGGCAGGCGCACAGCCCCAGGGCAGCCCCCAGATGAACCTGCGCCGCGTGGAGTTGACGGCCGGAATCCACCGCATCGACGCACAGGTGGCCGCATCGGACCGCGAGCGCGCCATCGGCCTGATGTTCCGCCAGGACATGCCCCAGCAGGAGGGCATGATCTTCGTCTTCGAGGTGCCTGCCGTGCAGTGCTTCTGGATGCGCAACACCCTGCTGCCGCTGACCGCCGCCTTCGTGGCCGATGACGGCACCATCGTGAACCTGGCCGACATGAAGCCCATGACCGAGGACTCGCACTGCTCGGCCAAGCCCGTGCGCTATGTGCTGGAGATGAACCAGGGCTGGTTCGCCAAGCGCGGCCTGAAGGCCGGCGTCAAGCTGGGCGGCAGCCTGTTCACGCCCGCGCCCGCCAAGCCATAATCACGGCCCATGCAAGCGCTTCGCTCCTCGTTCTGGCTCACCCGGCTGATATTGGCCTGGTTTGCCGTGACGCTGGGCGTTGCCGTGGCTTCGCCCCTGGTCCATCCCCAGGGTTTCGAGCTGGTCTGCACGGCCAGCGGCGACGTCAAGCTGGTGGCGCTGGGCGACAGCGCAGCCCCGGGCATGGGCCACCACCAGCTTGACTGCCCCATGTGCCTGCCCGCTGGTGCACCGCCGCCGGCCCTGCCGCAGATGGCCGTGCCCCACCAGCAGCCGCTGGCCCACGCGCTGCTGCCGCTGGTGGCGGCGCACATTGCCTCCGTCACACGCGCGCCGCTGCCGGCGCGCGGCCCTCCTCCGCTGACTGCCGTGTTCTCTTGAATCGCCGCCGGGCCTGCTGATGCGCGCCCGGCCCGCCTGCGCCGCATGCGCGGCGCAAGACCCGGAGTCAGTTCGTGAATTCCTTCCCCTTCCCCGCGATGGCAGCGCCTCTGCGCCTGCCTGCACCCCTCTTTCGCCCCCATCCCCTGGCCGTAGCGCTGTGCTGCGCGCTGGGCACGGCCTGGACGCCTGGCGTGCAAGCGCAAGCGCAGGCACAGGCCGATATCCCGCTGGCCCCCGTCGAGGTCTCCGACCAGGCCACGGCCGATGCCAACGGCCTGCTGCCGCTGAACAAGACCGTGGGCACGGCCAGCCGCCTGGGCCTGACGGCGCGCGAGACGCCGGCCTCGGTGCACATCGTGGACCGCGCAGCCATCGAGGCGCGTGGCGCCCAGGACACGCAGGAGATCCTGCGCTCCATTCCGGGCGTCACGGCCTACAGCCCGCCCGGCAACATCGGCATCAGCTACCGGGGCTTCGGCACGGGGTCGGTCAGCCAGCTGTTCAACGGCATCAACCTGCAGTACTCCATTGCGGCCCGACCCGTGGACAGCTGGATCTACGACCGGGTGGAGGCCGTGGGCGGCGCCTCCGGCTTTCTCTACGGCGCAGGCGGCGTGGGCGGCACGCTGAACTACATCACCAAGCTGGCCCAGCGCGACAGCTTCACCGAAGGCCAGCTGCGCCTGGGCAGCTACGGGTTGAAGGAAGCCTCCGTCGGGCTGAACCGCCGCCTGGGCGATGCCACTGACAGCCAGGGCACCACCCATTACCTGCGCCTGGACCTCAACCACCGCGATGCCGGCAGCTGGGTGGGCGGCACGCAGTCGCGCTCCACGCAGCTGGCGACCTCGCTGCTGTCCGACCTGGGTGGCGGCCTGACGCATACCCTGGCCTACGAGGCCCAGCATGAGCGCGTGGACCGCCCCTACTGGGGCACGCCGCTGCTCAACCCGCTGCGCGGCCAGGCGCGCATTGACGAGGCGACCCTAGGCAAGAACTACAACAGCGCCGACGGCCTGTATGCCCAGCGCGTGCAGTGGCTGCGCTCCATCACCGAATGGCGGGCCAGCGACCGGCTCAAGCTGAGCAACACCTTCTACGCCTATGACGCGCTGCGCGACTACCGCAACGTGGAGACCTACCGCTTCACGCCCGACAACACCGCGGTGGTGCGCTCGGCGGCGCTGCTGCAGCGCCATGACCAGCGCATGGTGGGCGACCGCATCGAAGGCAGCTACCTGGGCGAGCTGGCCGGCCGGCGCAGCGAATGGGCTTTTGGGCTGGATGTGAGCGTGAACCGGCAGACACGCTTTCCGAACAGCCTGTCGGGCACGGTGAGCACGGTCAATCCCTACGATTTCACGACAGAGAACTTCTACGACATTCCCGGCATGGCGCCCGGCTTCAGGCCCGACCGCGACAACAAGGTCACCACCACCGCGCTCTACCTGGAAAACCGCACGGCCCTCACTCCTGCCCTGCACCTGCTGACGGCGCTGCGCCATGAACGCATCGAGGTGGACCTGACCAACCGGCGCGATGTGACGCCCGCGCTGCCCGCCAGCTACAGCCGCAGCTATAGCCCGACGACCGGGCGCGTGGGCCTGGTCTGGGATGCCACGCCCGAGGCCAATCTCTACGCACAGTTCTCCACGGCGGCCGATCCGCCGTCGGGCATGCTGATGGGCGCCTCGTTTGCCGATGCCATCAACAACACCGGGCTGACCACGGGCCGCCAGGTGGAGGCGGGCAGCAAGCTGTCGTTCTGGCAGGGCAAGGGAACGGCGGCGCTGGCGGTCTATCGCATCACGCGCCGCAACATCTCCACCCAGGACCCGCAGGACAGCACGCGCACGGTGCTGGTGGGCCAGCAGTCCTCGCGCGGGGTGGAGCTGTCCATGGGCCTGGCGCCCACGCCGCGATGGTCCATCCAGGGCAACTGGAGCCATGTGGACGCGCGCTATGACAACTATCAGCAAGGCGGCGTGTCCCTGGCGGGCAAGCGACCCACGAACACGCCCGCCAGCGTGCTCAACCTCTGGACCAGCTACCGCATCACGCCGGCGCTGGAGGTCAATGCCGGGCTGCGCCGCGTGGGAGGCATCTATGCCGATGCGGCCAACACGCTGTCCTGGCCCGCCTACACCCTGCTGGACCTGGGCCTGAGCTACCGCATCGACCCGCGCATGACCGTGGTTGCACGGCTGCGCAATGCCACGGACCGCGTCTACGCCGCCAGCCTGACCAGCACCATGGCCTACCTGGGCGCGCCGCGCACGGCAGACATTTCGCTGCGCGTGGCCTTCTGAGCAGGAGACGCACCATGCGCCTTCACCTCAAACGCTGGCTGTTCCTGCTGCACCGCTGGCTGGGCATTGCCCTGTGCCTGTTCTTTGCGCTGTGGTTTGTCTCGGGCATGGTGATGATGTACGTGGGCTACCCCAAGCTCACGCAGGCCGAGCGGCTGCGCCACCTGCCGGCGCTCGATGGCAACGCCGCCCTGCTCGCGCCCGCCGAGGCGCTGCGCGCGGCCGGCATCGACGGCCCGCTCAAGGACCTGCGCCTGCATGCCGGCAGCGCCGGCCGTGCCAGCTACCTGGTCACGCCCGAGGGGCGGCGCCAGCCCGTGGCCATCGATGCGGCCAGCGGCCAGGTGTTGGGCGCCACCAGCCAGGCACAGGCCCTGGCCAGCGCGCGCGCCTTCGCGGGGGACGGCACGGGCCTGCACTACCTGGGCACGGTGGATGAGGATGCCTTCAGCCACTCGCGCGCGCTGGACATCCACCGCCCCCTGCACCGCGTGCAGCTTGACGATGCCCAGAGCACGCTGCTCTACATCTCCGGCACGACGGCCGAGGTGGTGCGCGATGCCACGCGCACCGAGCGCGGCTGGAACTACCTGGGCGCCTGGCTGCACTGGCTGTACATGTTCCGGGGCAATGCCTTTGATGGCGCCTGGGCCGACATCGTCAACGTGCTGTCGCTGGTCGGCATTGCCGTGGCCATCACCGGCACCGTGGTCGGGGTGATGCGCTGGCGGTTCAGGCAGCCCTACCGCAGCGGCCTGCGCACGCCCTACCCGGGCCGCGCCATGCGCTGGCACCATGTGGCAGGCCTGCTGTTCGCGCTGACCACGCTGGCCTGGATCTTCAGCGGCCTGATGTCCATGAACCCCTGGCGCCTGTTCGACACGGGCACGCCGCCACTGCACATGTCCCGGTGGCAACAGGGCCCGCTGCGCCTGACCGGGGACGACGCCACGCCGCAGTCGCTGATCGCCGCGGCGGGCGGTCCCGTGCGCGAACTGCGCTGGCTGCGCACCGCAGGCCGCACCGAGGTGCTGGCCCAGCCCGCAGCCGGCACGCCCCTGGTGCTGGACAGCGCCAGCGCAGCGCCCGCAGCCCACTCACGCGAGGCCCTACTGGACCGCGCGGCCGTGCTGATCGACGCACCCGTGCTGCGCAGCGAATGGCTGACCGCGCACGACCTGTACTGGTACGAGCGCGCCGAGCACACCATGATGGGCGGCCATGACAAGCCCCTGCCCGTTCTGCGCGTGGTCTTTGGCGATGCCGCGGCCAGCTGGGTGCACATCGACCCGCACACGGGCCAGGTGCTGGGCCGGCTGGACGGCATCCAGCGCCTCAAGCGCTGGCTGTTCGCCATGCTGCACAGCTGGGACTGGCTGCCGCTGCTGCAGCGCCGGCCGCTGTGGGATGCGCTGCTGCTGGCCTTCAGCCTAGGCGGCCTGCTGATGAGCGCCACGGGCGTGGTCATAGGCGTGCGCAGGCTGGGCCGCAAGCGCAGCCATCGCGCACAGACCACTGCTTGCCTGGAGGCGCAGCCACATGGTTAGCCGCCATACTGTATGCTTGCCACATGCAACTCGAACAGAAATACCAGGCCCTGCTGGCCGAGGCCGAGCGCCGCAAGCTGGGCGACGTGGACAGCATGCGGCTGTGCTTCCAGACCCTGTCCCTGGCTGCGCGCATCGACCGTGACTGCGCCGCGCTGCTGGCGCCGCACGGCCTGTCCGAAGGGCGCTTCGTGCTGCTGTTCCTGCTGGAATCCGCCAGCGAAGGGCTGGCCCCCAACCACCTGGCAGAGCAGGCCGGCATCACCCGCGCCACCGTGACCGGCCTGCTGGACGGCCTGGAACGCGAGGCCCTGGCCGAGCGCCTGCCCGACCCGGCCGACCGCCGCGCGCTGCGCGTGCAGCTCACCGCCAAGGGCCGCCAGCTGGCGCGCAAGCTGTTTGCCCGGCACAGCCAATGGATCGCCGGCCTGTTTTCCACCCTGTCGCCCGCCGAACGCGGCCAGTTGGGAAAGCTGCTGGCCAAGGCCGCCGCAGGCGTGGAGGCCAGCGCATGAAGGCGCCCGCCCCCCGGCGCAAGGGCGCCAACCGCAAGGTCGATATCACTCCCGAACTGTTGCAGGCCCTGTCCCTGGGCGAGATCGAGACCGCCACGCTGACCGAAAGCCTGGCCGTGGACCAGGCCCGGCTGCTGCAGGCCGTCTTCCCCGACGCGTGGCCGCAACTGGAGGACACGGCGCAGGCGCTGGGCCAGCTGGGCATTCTCAAACGCATGGAGTGCATTGGCGGCCTGCTGTGGCAAGCGCTGGGCCAGGCCGGCTGGCAGCGCTGCCTCACGCACCGCTCTGACACGGTGCGCGGCTGGGCCTGCTTCATGGCCGGTGCGCAGCCGGGCCTGACCCTGAGCCAGCGCCTGGAACTGCTGCAGCCGCTGGCCGATGACCCGCATTTCGGCGTGCGCGAATGGTCGTGGATGGGCGTGCGCCCGCATCTGGCCAGCGATCTGCCACAGGCCGTGGCCGAGTTGTCCCGGTGGACAAGGCGGCCCTCCGACCGCCTGCGCCGTTTCGCCAGCGAGGCCCTGCGGCCGCGCGGCGTCTGGTGCAGCCATATCGCGGCGCTCAAGCAGCAGCCGGAGATCGCCCTGCCGCTATTGCAGCGGCTGCGCGCCGATGCCTCGCCCTATGTGCAGGACTCGGTGGCCAACTGGCTCAACGACGCGGCCAAGAGCCGGCCTGACTGGGTGCGCGCCCTGTGTGCGCAATGGCTCCAGGAATCGCCCGTGCCCGCCACGCGCCGCATCTGCGAGCGTGCGCAGCGCAGCCTCAAGGAGCGGTAGGTGCCTGCCGGCCCGCCAGCCGCTCGCAGTCGGGCTTGACGCAGCGCCCGTAGAGGATGTGGGAGTGCTCCACGATGGCAAAGCCATGCGAGCGCGCCAGCAGCTTCTGGCGCTGCTCGATCACCGCATCGTGGAACTCCTGCACCAGGCCGCAGCGTGTGCAGATCAGGTGGTCATGGTGCTCGCCGTCATCGAGTTCATAGACCGCCTTGCCCGCCGCAAAGCGCTGGTGCCGCAGCAGCCCGGCCTGCTCCAGCTGCGCCAGCACGCGGTAGACCGTGGCCAGGCTGGTGCCCCGGCCCTGGTCATGCAGCTGGCGATAGACCTCCTCCGCCGCCAGATGCCGCTGGTCCCCGTGGCGAAAGATGTCCAGCACCCACAGTCGCGCCAGCGTGGCCTTCAGCCCCAGGTTCTTGAGGTCAGCGGAATCGGACATGCAGCCCTCCCGGCCGGTCAGAACTCATTGTGGATGGCCTTGTAGCCGCGCACCAGTTCGTTGTTGGTGCGGACCACGTCCTCGGAGAAATCGCTGGCGTCGGCGGGCACCTGGGCCAGCGTGGACAGGTCGGTCTCCGGGCCTATGCGCGCGGTGGACGGCACATAAAAGCCTGGCGGCAGGTGGCATCCATCGACCACGGCGTTGTAGCGCACCACGCAGCCGTCATCGACCACGCAGTTGAACAGCACGCTGTTGAAGCCGATGAACACGCCATTGCCCACGGTGCAGGGTCCGTGGACGATGGCGCGATGGGCGATCGAGGTGTGCTGCCCCACGCTGACGCGCGCGCCCGACTTGGAGTGGATCACCACCCCGTCCTGGATGTTGGAGTGGGCACCGATCACGATGGGATCGATGTGGCCGTCCGCATCCATCTCGTCGGCACGGATCACCGCATAGGGGCCGATGAAGACGTTCTCCTCCACGATCACCAGTCCGCACAGGATGGCCGTGGGGTCCACGAAGGCGCTGGCATGGATGCGCGGCAGGTCGCCGCGCGGGTTCTTGCGGATCATCCCTTGCGCCTGTTCTTTGCGCCGCCCTGGCGGGCCTTGAAGCGCGGGTTGCTCTTGCAGATGACGTAGATGCGGCCGCGGCGGCGCACCACCTGGCAGTCTCGATGGCGCAGCTTGGCTTCCTTGAGGGACGAGAGCACTTGCATGGGAAACTCCTTGGGTTGTAGACAAACGGGGGCCGGCTCGCCGGTCATGCCCAGGACACGGCGTCGTGCGGATGCAGGCTCTCCATGTGGCGCACATGCACGCGCGGCTGGGCGTAGCTGCCTTCCAGCGCGGCCTGTATGCGGCGCGCCGCATCCTCGACAAACATCAGGTTGCGGCCGTTGAGCGCGGCAAAGGCCTGCTCGTCGGCGCGCTTGACGGCGGTCTGCACGGGCGTGCCCAGCGCCTGCTCCACGCGGGCGATCAGGGGCAGGATGCCCAGGTCGGGCGCATCACAGGCCAGGTCCACGCTGACCTGGGCCTCGCTGCGCTGGCTGTGTGCCGTGGCCAGCGTGCCGTGCCGGCGCAGCCAGGAAGCCACCTGGTCCGGCTCCACCAGCGGCTCGCCCGCAAAGGCCTGCAAAAAGCCCTGCTCCAGCAACTGGCGCGACAGTGCCGCCGAGCAGGGGCAGGTCGAGGAATAGCCCACGCCCACCTGCAGCCGCAGCTGGAACACGCCCTGCGCCAGCGTGGCGTCCAGGCGCACGGGATAGGACTTCCAGCCCGACAGATCGTGGGTGACCAGGGCGGGCCGCTGGGTCAGCAGGTCCAGCGACAGGCGCAGCCGGGCGCTGCGGCTTTGGCAGTCCAGGTGGCTGTCGATCATGGCCTGCAGCGCATGGCGCAGCGCCAGGGCAGACAGCGCGGATTCCTCGGCCAGGCTGTCCAGTTGGCGGTACAGCCGGGACATGTGTATGCCCTTGACATGGGCCGCAGGAAGATCGACCTGCACATCGGCACGCGCATGCAGCTCGCGCCAGTAGCCGGGCTCGGCCACGGTCACGGGCAGGTCTATGCCCTGCATGCCCACCCATTGCAGCGGGCTGAGGCTGGGCGCGGGATCGGTCAGGGAAACATCGGGAAGAGGTGCAAGCATTCGGGGCTCCAGGGGCCACGCCCGCGAGGGCGGCGCGGCAAGCGTTCAATGTCGGCTCAGGGCCGACTCAGGGCCGGCTCGGTACCGGCCGGGCATCAGTTCCATCCGGGAAAGGGGTTGTCCCACTGCGTCCAGGCCTGCGGGCCCATGGCCATTTCCGCATCGGTCAGCAGGCATTCGTCCAGGCGTGCGCGCAGCGCCTGCTCGTCCATGCCCATGCCGATCAGCACCAGTTCCTGGCGCGCGTCGCCCACGCCATCGACCCATTTGTCCAGGATGCGCTGCACGCTTTCGGGGTCGCGCGGCCAGCGCTCGGCCTCCACGGCGGCCCACCAGTGCCCGGCCGGGCCATGGCGGGCCACGGCGCCGGCCTGCGACCAGGAGCCGGCCAGCGCCGGATGGCTGGCCAGCCAGAAAAACCCCTTGGAGCGCACCACACCCGGCCATTCGCTTTGCACCAGGCCGAAGAAGCGCCGGGGATGAAAGGGGCGGCGGGCGCGGTAGACAAAGCTGGCAACGCCATAGGCCTCGGTCTCGGGCTGGTGCGTGCCACGCAACTGCTGCAGCCAGCCCGGCGCCCTGGAAGCCTCCTCGAAATCGAACAGCCCCGTATCGAGCACGCGATCCAGCGGCAGCTGGCCGAAGGACGCGATCTCCAGCCTGGCACGCGGGTTGAGCCCGCGCAGGATGGCCATGAGCCGGCTGCAGTCCTCGTCGGTGACCAGGTCGATCTTGTTGAGCACGATCACATCGCAGAACTCCACCTGCTCGATCAGTAGATCGACCACGGTGCGGCGGTCCTCCTCGCCCAGCGATTCGCCGCGCGAGCGCAGGCTGTCACGCGAGCCATAGTCGTGCAGGAAGTTGAAGGCATCGACCACGGTCACCATGGTGTCCAGCCGCGCCACATCGCCCAGGCTGCGTCCGTCCTCGCCCGCGAAGGTGAAGGTCTCGGCCACCGGCAGCGGCTCGGAGATGCCCGTGGACTCGATGACCAGCTGGTCGAAGCGGCCCTCGCCCGCCAGCCGCGCCACCTCCACCAGCAGGTCCTCGCGCAGCGTGCAGCAGATGCAGCCGTTGCTCATCTCCACCAGTTTTTCGTCGGTGCGCGACAGGTCGGCCCCGCCATCACGCACCAGGGCAGCGTCGATGTTGACCTCGGACATGTCGTTGACGATGACGGCCACGCGCCGACCTTCGCGGTTGTGCAGGATGTGGTTGAGCAAGGTGGTCTTGCCCGCGCCCAGAAAGCCCGACAGTACGGTCACCGGCAATCGGGCATGCGGCGGCTGAACCGGCGCTACGGTATGCATCATGGAATCTCTCAAGCAGGGAAAGGTAGCACGCTGCTGGCACTGCAGCCGCGTGCGGCAGGCAGGGCCTCAGGCGTGCAGCGCAGTGCAGGCAGAGCACTTGCCATGCAGCTCGATGTTCGAATGGGCCAGCGCGAACGCATGGCCGTGCGCCCAGTTGCCCAGGCAGCGGTTGAGCGCGTCGTCGACAAACTCGTCCACCTGCCCGCAGCTGTCGCAGATCGCAAAGGCCGAGAAGTCATGGCTGCCCTCATCCGGGTGCGAGCAGCACACATAGGCGTTCAACGACTCCAGGCGGTGGACCACGCCCTGCTCGGCCAGCTTGTCCAGCGCGCGATAGACCTGCGTGGGGGCGCTCAGCCCGTGGTCACGCAGCTGGTCGAGCAGTGCATAGGCCGTGCGCGGTGCACCGGCCTGGCGCAGGGCGTCGAGCACCCGTTGCTGGTTGGCGGTCAAAGGGGTGGGCATGGTGATTTCCTGTTCCAGAAAACGGTTGGCGATGTTGCGCCACATCAGAATTGTGACGTTATAACATAACAAAACGACGGCTGTCAGGCAGGTTTTTACAATTAAAAAGAATATTAAGTTGCGTTTAAATATTCAACAGGATATAGTCAGCACCGTTGTCGAGACCCGTACCCAGTACCTGAGTCGGCAACCACATCTCCCGCGCAACGGCTTGCCAGCCGCTTCCTGCAGGATGTGTTTCGCGACCTTTGTCGCCCAGTTGGTCTGTAGAGCTGCAGCCAACCGAGTTCCTAGATGCTCACGCAGACCTTTTCAAGGCTGCGAACCTGACTGAACCACATTTCAAACACCGGCATTCCCATGGGCAAGTACGTCGTCTCGCCCTCGACACACCCGACCGACTGCGGCCGCTTCCGCGCCTCCTTCTCGGTCCATCGCTCCCAGGGCAACGGCAGCTACTGCCGCGTATTCCGTTTCGACAAGGCATTCGCCTCCAGCGAAGCGGCACGGCTGTTTGCCGTCACCCAAGGCTGGCTTCAGACCTGCATGCAGCACCCGCCTGCGTGCTGATGGCCCGCTTGCTGCGAACCCCTATCCATTTCCTGCGGCGGATTGCACAGTCCTCCGCCTGCATTCCAACGGTGCGCCCGTTTGCGCACATCTAAGCAAAGAGGTTTTCCTATGACCACCAAAATCTACGTGGGCAATCTGCCCTACTCCGTGACCGACTCCAGCCTGGAAAGCAACTTCGCCGAATTCGGCAGCGTGGCTTCCGCCAAGGTCATGATGGACCGCGAAACCGGCCGCTCCAAGGGCTTCGGTTTTGTGGAGATGGCTTCTGCCGAAGTCGCCCAGGCCGCCATCACCGGCCTGCACGGCATGTCCGTGGACGGACGCTCGATTGTCGTGAACCTGGCGCGTCCTCGCGAAGAAGGCCGCAGCTCGGGTGGCTACAGCCCGCAAGGCTATGCAGGCAAGCGTGCCGACGTCGGCTATGGCAATGGCGGCCACGGCGGCGGTCGCTACTGATAGCGTCCAATTCCAAGAAAACCGGCTCTTTGGGCCGGTTTTTTTTCGCCTGCGGTTTTCTGCCGATGTCGGCATGAAAAAACCGGCCGCCCTTGCGGGCCGGCCGGTCATGCTTCAAGCCTGCCGGGGTCTGGCCCCGGCAAAGGCAAAGTGGCTTACCGCAGCGCGTCGATGGCGGCGTTGAAGGTGGCGCTGGGGCGCATCACGGCGTCCATCTTGGCCACGTCGGGCTGGTAGTAGCCGCCAATGTCCACGGCCTTGCCCTGCACGGCGCGCAGCTCTTCGATGATCTTGGACTCGTTGTCCGCCAGCTGCTTGGCCAGGGGAGCGAACTTGGCGGCCAGCTCGGCGTTCTCGGTCTGGGCAGCCAGGGCCTGTGCCCAGTACAGGGCGATGTAGAACTGGCTGCCGCGGTTGTCCAGCTCGCCGGTGCGGCGCGAAGGCGACTTATCCTCGTCCAGCAGCCTGCCGGTGGCTTCGTCCAGGGTCTTGGCCAGCAACTTTGCGCTGTCGTTGCCGTTCTTGATGCCCAGGTCTTCCAGCGACACGGCCAGTGCCAGGAACTCGCCCAGCGAATCCCAGCGCAGGTGGTTTTCTTCCACCAGCTGCTGCACGTGCTTGGGAGCGGAGCCGCCGGCACCGGTTTCGTACATGCCGCCACCGGCCATCAGCGGCACGATGGACAGCATCTTGGCGGAGGTGCCCAGTTCCATGATGGGGAACAGGTCGGTCAGGTAGTCGCGCAGGATGTTGCCGGTCACCGAGATGGTGTCCAGGCCGCGGGCCACGCGCTCCAGCGTGTAGCGCATGGCGCGGACCTGCGACAGGATGTGGATTTCCAGGCCCGTGGTGTCGTAGTCCTTGAGGTAGGTGTTGACCTTCTTGATCAGCTCGGCCTCGTGCGGACGGTAGGGGTCCAGCCAGAACACGGCAGGCATGCCGGAGTTGCGGGCACGCGTGACGGCCAGCTTGACCCAGTCGCGGATGGGCGCATCCTTGACCTGGCACATGCGCCAGATGTCGCCCTGCTCCACGTTCTGGCTCATCAGCACTTCACCGGTGGCCAGGTCGACGATGTTGGCAACGCCGTCTTCCTCGATCTCGAAGGTCTTGTCGTGCGAGCCGTACTCTTCGGCCTTTTGCGCCATCAGACCCACGTTGGGCACGGTGCCCATGGTCTTGGGGTCGAAGTTGCCGTGCCACTTGCAGAAGTTGATCATCTCCTGGTAGATGCGGGCAAAGGTGGACTCGGGCATCACGGCCTTGCAGTCGTAGGGCTTGCCGTCGGCGCCCCACATCTTGCCGCCCTGGCGGATCATGGCGGGCATGGACGCATCGACGATCACGTCGTTGGGCGAGTGGAAGTTGGTGATGCCCTTGGCGGAGTCCACCATGGCCAGCGCGGGACGGTGTTCCTGGCAGGCGTGCAGGTCACGGATGATCTCTTCGCGCAGCGAGGCGGGCAGCGTCTCGATCTTCTCGTACAGCGTGGACATGCCGTTGTTGACGTTGACGCCCAGCTCGTCGAACAGCTTGCCGTGCTTCTCGAAGGCTTCCTTGTAGTAGATCTTCACGCAGTGGCCGAACACGATGGGGTGCGAGACCTTCATCATCGTGGCCTTGACGTGCAGCGAGAACAGGATGCCGGCGTCGCGGCAGTCGTCCAGTTCCTTTTCGTAGAAGTCGCACAGCGCCTTCTTGCTCATGAACATGGAGTCGATGATCTCGCCGGCCTGCAGCGCGACCTTGGGCTTGAGCACCACGGTCTTGCCGCTCTTGGTGGTCAGCTCCATCTTGACGTCGCGGGCCTTGTCCAGGGTCATGGACTTTTCGCCGTGGTAGAAGTCGCCGTGCTCCATGTGCGAGACATGGGTTTGCGACCACTGCTTCCACTCGCCCATGGAGTGCGGGTGCTTCTTGGCGTAGTTCTTGACGGCGGCGGGAGCGCGGCGGTCGGAGTTGCCTTCACGCAGCACGGGGTTCACGGCCGAGCCCAGGCACTTGCCGTAGCGCGCCTTGATGTCCTTTTCCTGGTCGTTGGACGGGTTCTCGGGGTAGTCGGGCAGTGCGTAGCCCTTGCCCTGCAGCTCCTTGATGGCAGCCGTCAGCTGGGCCACGGAGGCGCTGATGTTGGGCAGCTTGATGATGTTGACATCGGGCTCCAGCGTCTTCTTGCCGAGCTCGGACAGGGTGTGGGCCACGCGCTGGTCTTCGGCCAGGAATTCGGAGAACTCACCCAGGATGCGGTGGGCCACGGAGATGTCGGCGGTCTCGACATTCACGCCGGCGGGTGCTGCAAAGGCGCGCACCACAGGCAGGAAGGCACTGGTGGCCAGGCGCGGGGCCTCATCGGTCAGGGTGTAGATGATGGTGGGTTGCTGCGTGCTCATCTCTTGTCTCAGGTAGTGAAAAAGGTAGGGGTCGCGCCGCAGGCCGTCGAACCGGGCATCCGCTAGGGGAAACGGGCCGGTGCAGCCTGACGCTGTAGGACCGTCACGCAATGCCCCGTCGCGCCAGCATGCTGCCCCGGCGTTTTCTGCAATGCGATCCCACAATACAAAATTCTAAGCGGAACCTGCCGGATTTTTTAAGTCTTGTAGAAGACTTAGGGTTTTACAGCGGCATTCAGGCCCTGTTTTCACAGGGAAACGGCTTGGAGCCCCTGCGTTTTCTGCCATGCAAAAAATGCTGTGGCGTGACGAACACGCAAGCATGGCAGAGCACCGGGCCACACCCAGAGCCGATACATCCACAACGATTCATCGTGCGCGAAGCGGCGGGCAAACACCCCCGGCGAAAACCCCGTGATCAGGCGCTGTTCACGGCACACACAGGCCGGGTCGGAAACGCCCCCGGCCAGCACCGGCGTCTGGGGCAGCAATCACACGCCAATGCCCGGGAACACGGGTAAACGTGGCGACATATTGCGCCAAGTCATCTACAAAGCACGCCAATTACGCCAAATTGTCATCCATCCACCTTTATTCTGTCTTTTTGACTAGAACTACTGGACTGGAGACGATTTGAGTACCCTGGCAATCGTGATTTCACTGGCGGGACTGATGTTCCTGGCCTACCGAGGCATCTCCGTGCTGCTGCTGGCCCCCCTGATGGCTGCCGTGGCCGTGCTGCTATCCGGCGACCTGGGCCATATGCTGCCGCTGTACACCAGCACCTTCATGGGCGCACTGGGCAACTACATGCTGCAGTTCTTCCCCGTGTTCCTGCTGGGCGCGCTGTTCGGCCAGTTGATGGCCGACTCGGGCGCGGCCACCGCGATATCGCACTGGATCATGCGCGTGCTGGGCGAGAAGCACGCCATCCTCACGGTGGTACTGGCCTGCGCCGTGCTCACCTATGGCGGCGTGTCGCTGTTCGTGGTGGCCTTTGCCATCTATCCGATTGCCAAGTCGCTGTTCCGCGCGGCTCATGTGCCCAAGCGGCTGATACCGCCCACCATCGCGCTGGGCTCGTTCACCTTCACCATGACGGCGCTGCCGGGCACGCCGTCCATCCAGAACGCCATTCCCATTCCCTACTACGGCACGAACGTGTTCGCGGCGCCGGGCCTGGGCATCATCGGCGGCATGACCATGCTGGCCCTGGGCCTGTGGTGGCTGCAGTCGCGCGCGGCCAAGGCACGCGTGGCGGGCGAAGGCTACGGCGATCATGACGACGCTGTCGAGCAGGGCCTGCATGACGAAAGCGACCCCGCCCTGCACAGCCGCCGGGACCTGCCGCTGCTGCTGGCCCTGCTGCCGCTGGTGCTGGTGATCGCGGTCAACGCGCTGCTGACCTACGGCGTGTTCCCGCAAATGGATTTCGGCTTCCTCAAGGACCGTTTTCCTGCCGTGAACCCGGCCAAGCAGACGGGCCTGTGGGCGCTGATCCTGTCCCTGGCCGTGGCCTGCGCCGCACTGGTGCTGCTGGGCCTGGGCCGCTGGCGCAATCTCAAGGAGTCGGTGAACAAGGGCGTGCTGGGCTCCATGCTGCCCATCTTCAACACCGCCTCGGAAGTGGGCTACGGCGCGGTCATCGCGAGCCTGGCCGGCTTTGCCATCATCCGCGAGGCCGTGCTCAACGTGGCGCCCCACAACCCGCTGATCTCCGAGGCCGTGGCCATGAACGTGCTGGCCGGCATCACGGGGTCGTCGTCCGGCGGCCTGTCGATTGCACTGTCCACACTGGGCAAGGACTACCTGGCCATGGCCGCCCAGCTGGGCATCAGCCCCGAGCTGCTGCACCGCGTGGCCGTGATGGCGGCCGGCTGCTTCGACACCCTGCCGCACAGCGGCGCCATCATCACGCTGCTATCCATCTGCGGCCTCACGCACCGCCAGTCGTACGGCAACATCGCCATCATGACCATTGGCGCGCCACTGCTGGCCCTGGTGCTGGTGATCACGCTCGGTACCATGTTCGGGTCTTTCTGAGGGACCAGGGCGCAGAGCGCGCGCGGGAAATACCACGGCATCGCGCCCACCACAACCGGCATATGACGTATATGCGCGGGGCGGGTGCATGGCAACAATGCATGCACGGCGATAAGGCATCGCCCCGGTTCATTCCCGCATCACCGACAAGACGACATCCGCTGCCAAAGCTGCCAGCGCCGATGTCGGGCAACAAGGCCCGAACCGCTCCCTGACCTGGAGCGGTTCGGGCCTTTTTTTGTTGGCCGGGAATCGAAGGGGCAGCGATGCCGCACGCCGCCCCCTCAACCCCTTCAGGAGCAGCAGCATGAGACACGGAGATATTTCCAGCAGCAACGATTGCGTCGGCGTGGCGGTGGTCAACTACAAGATGCCGCGCCTGCACACCAAGGCCGAGGTGCTGGACAACTGCCGCAAGATCGCGGACATGCTGGTGGGCATGAAGCGCGGCCTGCCGGGCATGGACCTGGTGATCTTTCCCGAGTACTCCACGCACGGCATCATGTACGACGCCAAGGAGATGTACGACACGGCCAGCGCCATCCCGGGCGAAGAGACCGAAATCTTTGCCGACGCCTGCCGCAGGGCCAATGTCTGGGGCGTGTTCTCGCTGACCGGCGAGCGCCATGAGGAGCACCCCAACAAGGCGCCCTACAACACCCTGATCCTCATGAACAACCAGGGCGAGATCGTGCAGAAGTACCGCAAGATCATGCCCTGGGTGCCCATCGAGGGCTGGTACCCGGGCGACTGCACCTATGTGAGCGAAGGCCCCAAGGGCCTGAAGATCAGCCTCATCATCTGCGACGACGGCAACTACCCCGAGATCTGGCGCGACTGCGCCATGCGCGGCGCCGAGCTCGTCGTGCGCTGCCAGGGCTACATGTACCCGGCCAAGGAGCAGCAGATCATGGTCTCCAAGGCCATGGCCTTCATGAACAACTGCTACGTGGCCGTGGCCAATGCGGCGGGCTTCGACGGCGTGTACTCGTACTTCGGGCACTCGGCCATCATCGGCTTCGACGGCCGCACCCTGGGCGAGACCGGCGAGGAGGAGATGGGCATCCAGTACGCCGAACTGTCCAAGCACCTGATCCGCGATGCGCGCAAGAACGGCCAGTCTCAGAACCATCTGTTCAAGCTCGTGCACCGCGGCTACACCGGCACCATCAACTCCGGCGACGGCGACAAGGGCGTGGCCGCCTGCCCCTACAACTTCTACAGCCAGTGGGTCAACGATCCCGAGGGCACGCGCGAGATGGTGGAGTCCTTCACGCGCACCACCGTAGGCACGCCCGAATGCCCCATCGAAGGCATTCCGCACGAGGCGCCCAAACACCGCTGACAGCGTCCTGCCTCCGCAGCCTGCAGGCCCGGGGGCAGGCCCGCCCATGAACACGGAAAGGTGAAGAGTGAAGATGAGCACGACAACAACCACAGGCCCGCTGCACGCTCCTGCCAGCCAGGCCGCCGACCCGCTGGCGGCCTACCGCATCGAGGAAGAGCCCTTCTACCGCCCTTCGGGCCGCGAAGTGCAGCTGTACCGGCAGGCCTACCAGCACCGCATGCCGCTCATCCTCAAGGGCCCCACGGGCTGCGGCAAGACGCGCTTTGTGGAGTACATGGCCTGGGCACTCAAGCGCCCCCTGGTCACGCTGGCCTGCAACGAGGACATGACAGCCTCCGACCTGGTGGGCCGATACCTGCTGGATGCCGACGGCACGGCCTGGCACGACGGCCCGCTGACCCTTGCCGTGCGCCACGGCGGCATCTGCTATCTGGACGAGGTGGTGGAGGCCCGCCAGGACACCACGGTCGTCATTCACCCGCTGACCGATGCGCGCCGTGCCCTGCCGCTGGACAAGAAGGGCGAGGTGGTGCATGCCCATCCCGACTTCCAGCTGGTGGTCTCCTACAACCCCGGCTACCAGAGCAGCGCCAAGGACATGAAGCCATCGACCCGCCAGCGCTTCGCGGCCCTGGACTTCGACTACCCGGCGCCCGAGATCGAGGCGGACATCGTGGCCCACGAGACCGGCATTGCCCCGGCCACCGCTCGCAGCCTGGTCAGCCTGGCACGCAGCACGCGCGAACTGCGCCACCGGGGCCTGGACGAAGGCGCCTCCACCCGCATGCTGATCTACGCAGGCCTGCTGATGCGCGACGGCATGCCGGTGCACGACAGCTGCGACATGACCATCACCAGCGCCCTGACCGACGACCCCGACACCGCCGCCGCGCTGCGCCAGCTGGTCGAAGCCGAGTTCGGCGCCTGAGGGCCGCGCGCCATGGCCATCGTCTCCGCTGTCTTGCCCGAAGAGTCCCGTCTGCTGCACACGCTGGGCCTGCTGGCCAGCGGCCTCGCGCGCCAGCCTGTCGCCGTGCAGGCGCTGGCCAGGGCGCCGGCGCCGGGCCAGGCCCACGCCCTGCCGCCGCGCGCCGTGCTGATCAGCCAGCCTGCCCGGCTGCTGATTCCCGCCAACTTGCCCATTCAGGCAAACCTGCACGCAGCAACGATGGCCCATGCCGCAGCCCATCTGCGCTTTTCACCCGCCCGCCAAGACAGCAGCGCCCTCAAGCCCATGGGCCAGGCCGTGGTGGGCGCACTGGAAGATGCGCGCGTGGAGCGGCTGCTGTGCCTGCAGCACCCCGGCGTGCGCCGCTGGTTCGAGGCCTGCATCGCCCCCGAGCCCGACCCATCGGACCTGGGCTTTGCCGCCTTCATGGCCCGGCTGGACCGCATGCTGCTGTGGCCAGAGCGCATGGACGGCAACCACTGGATCCACAAGGCCCGCGACCTGTTCGAGGACGCCGCCACGCGCCACGGGCTGGAGGACTACGCCGCATTCCGGGCCATTGCGTCCATCCTGGCCAACGACCTGGGCCAGATGCGCGTGCGCATGGACCCGCAGCACCATGCCGTGCCCAGCATCTACCGTGATGACAACAGCTATCTCTGGCAGCATCCGGAGTCGCCTCAGGGCGAGGAAGACACACTCGCGCTGCAGCAGTCCGCTGCGCGCGCGGCCCCTCCTCCATCGGCCGGCGCAGGACAGCAGTCCGATGCCCAGGAAGGCCAGTCGCTGGACCTAGGCCTGGAACTGTCGCGCCACAGCTATCCCGAATGGGACCGCAGGTCGGAGCGCCTGAAGACGGACTGGTGCACCGTCATCGACACCCCGCCCGCATGGCAGGCCGAGGCTCTGGCCGGGAAAGGCTCCCAAGCCGGCAGACAGACACTGCCGCCCCTGCCGCTGCCGCCCGCACGCCAGCTGGACCGGCGCCAGCGCCTGCGCCGCCAGTGGGAAGGCGACGACCTGGACTTCAATGCCGCCATCGAGGTCCAGGTGGACCGCCGCCTGAACCTGCGACCGGAACCTCGCCTTTTCATGCGGGCCGGCAAAGGCCCGCGCCCCACCAGCCTGCTGGTGCTGATGGACGCTTCCGAATCGGTCAACACGCCCGGCCCCCACGGCGCCAGCCTGCTGGAGCTGGAGAAACAGGCGGCCCTCATGCTGGCCGAATCGCGTGCAGGCCGCAGGACCGGCGTGGACCGCCTGGCCATCCACGCCTTCTCGTCCAACACGCGCGCCGAGGTCCGCTACCTGCGCCTGCTGGACTTCGGCCAACCCTTTGCCGCAGCAGCGGCCACCCGGTTGCAGGCACTGCAGGGGCGCCATTCCACACGCCTGGGCGCCGCCCTGCGCCACGCCAGCAGCCTGCTGGCGGCCGAGCCTGCCGGCCAGCGCCATCTGCTGGTGATCACCGACGGAGCACCCGCCGACATCGACGTGCATGACGACCGCTACCTGATCGAAGACGCGCGCCATGCCGTGCAGCAGGCCCGCGCCGCAGGCATACGCATCAGTTGCCTGGCCGTGGACAGCCAGGCTGACGGCTATGTGCGCCACATCTTTGGCGGGCGCAACTACGGCATTGCCGACGACGCGCGGCATCTGCCAAGGCGGCTGTCCCAGATGGGCGCAAGGCTCGCAGCCGGCCGCTGACCACGGCAAGCGCCACGGAAATCTCGATTAACCTGAAGCCTGCAAAGAACGCACGCCAGCACCTGGCATACAAGGAACCCATGAACGACCCCGTCAGAGTCGGCATTCTTTACTCGGCCACCGGCACCACATCGACCATCGGCCAGTCCCAGCTGCAGGGCGCGCAGCTGGCCATCGACGAAATCAACGAGTCGGGCGGCCTGCTGGGGCGTGAACTGGTCGCCGTGCGCTACGACCCGGCCTCCACGCCGGCCCGCTATGCGGCGCTGGCCGCGCAGCTCATCGTGGGCGACGGCATCAACGTCATCTTCGGCTGCTACATGTCCAGCAGCCGCAAGGCCGTCATCCCCATCGTCGAGAAATGGAACAAGCTGCTGTTCTATCCGACGCTCTACGAGGGCTTCGAGTTCTCGAGCAATGTCATCTACACGGGCGCCGCGCCCAACCAGAACAGCGTGCAACTGGCCGACTACATGACCAGCAGCTTCGGCGCGCGGGTCTACCTCATCGGCTCGGACTACATCTATCCCTACGAGTCCAACCGCATCATGGGCGAGCTGGTCATGCAGCACCCGGGCAGCGACAAGCTGGGCGAACACTACCTGCCGCTGGACGCCACCGAGCGCGACTACGCGGCCATCATGCAGGACATCCGCGCAAGGCAGCCGGACTTCATCTTCTCCACCGTGGTCGGCGACTCCACGGCCAGCCTCTACCGCGCCTATGCCGACGCGGGCTTCAATCCGCAGACCATGCCGATTGCCAGCCTCACCACCTCCGAGGCCGAGATCGCCCAGATGGGTGCCGACGTGGCGGCCGGCCACTTCACGGCCGCGCCCTACTTCCAGTCCATCGATTCACCGGCCAATGCGCGCTGCCTGGCCCGGCTGCGCCAGCGCCTGGGCGACGACTGCCGGCCCAACCTGTGCTGGGAGGCCGCCTACTTTCAGATGCACCTGTTCGCCAACGCCTTCCGCCAGGCCGGCAGCGACCGCATCGGCGATCTGCTGCCCCATCTGCTGGGCAGCGAGTTCGACGCGCCCCAGGGCCGCATCCGGCTCGATCCCGGCAACCACCACACCTGGCTGTACCCGCGCGTGGGCCGCGCCAATGCCCAAGGCGGCTTCACCATCGTGCGCCAGGCCACCCGGGCCGTCTCGCCCGACCCCTATCTGGTCACCCATTCACTGGGCGACTGGACCGCCAGCCTCGGTGCCCTGGAGAACTGAGCGTGGATGCCGCACCGAACAAGGAAACCGGCAGCGCTGCCACAGGCCGGCCGCTGCTGGAAAGAAAGCCGCTGCTGCGCGCCACCTCGCCCCAGCTCAAGGAACTGCGCCAGCTGCGCATTGCCGTCGTCCACCCCGAAGACGCGGACGGCCGCCTGCTGGCCCAGCAACTGCAGCGCATAGGCTGCCAGGTCCAGGCCATCTGGCCGCCCCAGCCCAGCCTGCCCGAAGGCACGGACGTGGTCTTCCTGGCCGTTCGCCCCGATCACCTGCAGTTGAACTACACCTGGACCCAGGGCGAGGGAGAGAGCCCGCCCACCGCCATCGCCGTGGTCAACTACGAGAACCCTACCATCGTCTCCGCCGTGCTGGAGCTGCAAGTGCAGGCCATCCTGCCCACGCCCATCCGCTCCTTCGGCCTGCTGTCCACCCTGGTGCTGGCGCGCAGAAACCACAAGGAATCACGCCAGCAGCAGCAGCGCATCACCAAGCTCCAGGCCAAGCTGCTGGGCCAGCGCCGCGTGGCCGAAGCCAAGGCCATCCTCATGCAAACCCACCAGATCAACGAAGACCAGGCCTACGACATGATCCGCGCCCAGGCCATGAGCCGGCGCAGCTCGGTGGAGGAGATTGCCCAGGCCATCGTCCATGCGAGCGAAATACTGTCGCTGGGCAAGGGCGTGGGCGGGTGAAGGGGCCGGGCAGAAACAGCGCGGACGAGTGAGGTGCTATTGGCACATCGTCATTGCGTCGGCTGCCAGGTTCAGAAACGCCGAGTATTGATGCCGTCAAGGGCGCCGCAGGCCCGTTGACTGCGCCAAGGACAAGGATGATCGGCAAGTGCTTCATTGCCTTGCAGAGGCATAGGCCCAAGCGGCCGGGATGACACAATAGCCTGATCACATCTGAGACCGTGAGAGAGCAATGACAGATCCGAAAAAGTTGCAAGAAGACAGAGAATCGGAAAGCAACATGCCCAAAAATCATCTTGGGCAGAGCCCCACTCCTCCTGCTGATCTCAGCTTACAGGCCGCAGGCCCGAGTGGATCCATCGCAGGACGTGATCACAAAGCCCTGGACAGGATGAGAGCGGCCTTGAATGCAAGCATCTCTGCCTTGTCGCCTGAAGAAATTCTCGGGAATGAAACTGCTCAATCGCCACAGAGCCTTCCGGAACCTGACCTCCAATCGGCAACATCAAGCTCAAAAGGCTCATCGCAATCGCCATCACCGCCGAAAGATATTAATCTATTCCAGCAGCAGGCTTCAGGTGGCTTTGAATATGCTTCGTTTCTCCATTCCTACCCGCATGGAGTAAAAACTCCTGACCAAATATCAAACCATTCCTATATCGCATCAAAAAATTCAAAGCCCTCCAGCCATGCAAACAATAAGACCCGGGAAACCCATGTTTCACCAGGGATTCCCCTCATAGAGTTCAACGCGAAAATCAGCAAATCTACACCAACCACATCAAACCCTAAAATCAATATCAAGGTTTCAGAAAATCCCATCTCCAAAGATACGCCAGATAACGAGATAAAAACTCAAAAAACACCAGACAGCCCCACCAAAAAAAGTACTCCAATTCAACCCATACTGCTCAAAGTACGACCCAGCGGGGTAGATACCCCACCCCGCCAACAAATAACAGGATCGACGCCGTTCAGCCACATGCTGGAGGGGCGGCGAAGGGAACAGGAAGAGCGCGAAGACAAAAGAACCGAGTACGCCAGGCGCAGCGCGATAGCTTCGGAAGCTGCACTGCGGGCAGAACGAAATCGCGCGATGGAAGCGCAAAAAGAAGCCGCCTTCTACCGTAATGAGGCCGCCCGTGCAAAGGACGAGGCAATGCTCGCCCGCAAAGGCATGTGGCTGGGACTGATGGTTGCCTTGGCTTGTGTGTGCACTGCCATCCTTGCTTACCTGATAACCGCGCCGCACCTCTGTTGAGCGGCTTTGCACCATGACCCAGTCCAGCCAGCCCCGGACAGGCCACGTCTTTAGAGTGGCTAACACCACCGATCCACGAAGCGTGCACAGATGATCGCCGCTGCCAGTTTTAGCAGCGCTTCGTGGATATCCAGCCGTCGTTCAAAGCGGATTCGCAACTTGCCAAAGCCTGCAAACCATCCATGAGTCCGCTCCACCACCCAGCGATGCTTGCCCAGTCGCTCGCTACTCTCAACGCCTCGCCTGGCAATGCGGCTGGCGATGCCCCGTTGTCTCAAGTGCGCACGGCAACGCTTGTAGTCATAGCCCTTGTCGGCGTGCAACTTCGATGGTCTTTTGCGGGGGCGCC
>NZ_WUMG01000037.1:0-58635 GCF_009827015.1 Delftia sp. CH05
GACCCCAGCGCAGCCGCCCCCACCGGTGCCACCGCCGCCACTGCCGCGCCACCTGCCGACTACAGCGGTGCCCGCCCCCCGCCACCGCGCAGGCCCAGGCGCCGCTGGCGCGGGCTGCTGCTCGTCCTCCTGCTGCTGGCCGTGCTGTTTGCCATTGCCGCCGTCTGGGGCAACCGGCCCCATGTGCCGCAGCGCGAGCCGCAGGCCGTGCACCGCAGCCCCCAGCAGCTGGCCCAGGGCCTGTACCTGGCGCGCACCGCCGACTGCATGGCCTGCCATGACGGGGTGGGGGGCGTGGGTGGCGCCCGGGAAGGCCAGCCCTTTGCGGGCGGCAAGCCCCTGCCCACGCCCTTCGGCACCCTCTACGGCACCAACATCACGCCCGACCCCGACCACGGCATAGGCCGCTGGACGGCCGAGGAATTCCACGCCGCCGTCACCCGCGGCACGGCGCCGGGCGGGCGCCAGCTCTACCCGGCCATGCCCTATGCCTCCTACCACCTGATGAGCCGCGAAGACTCGGACCTGATCTACGGCTACCTGATGAACATCCGGCCCGTGGCCCAGCCCAACACCAAGCCCGCCCTGCCCTTCCCCTTCAACCTGCGCGTGCTCATGTTCGGCTGGAAGACGCTGTTCCTGTCCAGCGCGCCGCTGCCAGTGGGCTCGCAGGGCCAGAGCCCGGCCTGGCTGCGCGGGCAGTACCTGGGCAATGTCATGGGCCACTGCGCCGAATGCCACACGCCGCGCGGCATGTTCGGCCAGATGCAGAAGGACCGCTGGCTGCAGGGCGGCACGCTGTCGCTGTTCACGGCCCCCGGCATCACCGCCGAAGCCCTGGCCGCACGCGGCTGGACGCGCGAGGGCATGGCCCAGTTCCTGCAGACGGGCTTCTCGGCCCACGGCAGCGCCTTCGATGAAATGCACGAGGTCATCGCCAACAGCACCCGGTACCTCACGGCCGAGGACATGACGGCGCTGTCCACCTTCCTGCTGGGCGACAACCCGCCCGCGCCCCAGCCCCTGCCGGCCGCTGCGCCCCCGGATTCCGGCACCGGCAACAGCGCGGGCAATGGCGCGGGAACGCTGGACGCGGGCCGGGGACACTACATGGCGCTGTGCGCCAGCTGCCACGGCAGCGAGGGCCTGGGCCGCAGCCTCACCATGCCCCCGCTCAAGGGCAACAGCACCGTGCGCCAGGCCGGCGCCCGCAACCTGGTGCTGGCCATCCTCGTCGGCCTGCCCAAGCACCCGGCCACCCAGCAGGGCCCCACGCCCCTGCCCGGCATGCCCGGCTTCATGCAGGAGCTGACCGATGGCGAAGTCGCTGCCCTGGCCAACTACACCCGCACGGCCCTGGGCGGCCAGCCTGCCGACGTGACCGACGCCCAGGTGGCCGACCTGCGCAGCGCAGCGGGCAAGGCGGGGCACAGGGCTGCGCCCTGAAACCCCGGGCTGTTCTGCAAAGACCCTGTCCCCGTATGCCCGCGCCTGCGTCTTGACGGTTGCGGGGGTTGAGGGGGTTGGGGGGTTGCAATCCTGCCGAAGGACAGGACTGCTTCGTCAACTGGCTGTGATCACAGCCCGAAACCCCGCCCATTGTTTCCACCACGGAACCAACCGCGTTCCACCACCCTCCTTTGCCAGCCGCCCCTGTCTCCCTAGAGTGAAAGCAAAAGGAGACAAGCATGTTCGAAGCCAATCTATTCCAGGGCCAGCGCGTCCTGATCACCGGGGGCGGCACGGGGCTGGGCCTGGCCATGGCGGCCAAGCTGGCGGAGCTGGGTGCCGAGCTGCACCTGTGCGGCCGGCGGCATTCCGTGGTGCAGCAGGCCTGCGAGATGCTGAACAACGACACGGGCGCGCAGGCCTTTGCGCATGAACTCGACATTCGCCAGCCCGAGGCCGTGCACACCGTCATCGACCGCATCTGGGCCGAACACGGCCCGCTGACGAGCCTGGTCAACAACGCGGCCGGCAACTTCGTCAGCCGCACCGAGGACCTGAGCATCAACGGCTTCCATGCCATATCGGACATCGTCTTTCGGGGCACCTTCTACGTCACCCAGGCCGTGGGCCGCCGCTGGATCGCCGAAGGGCTGCCGGGCTCGGTGCTGTCCATCGTCGTCACCTGGGTGGATACGGGTTCGCCCTTCGTCGTGCCCTCGGCCATGTCCAAGGCCGGGCTGGACGCCATGACCAAATCGCTGGCCGTGGAATGGGGTCCCAAGCGCATACGGTTCAACGCGATTGCGCCGGGCGTGATTCCCACCCAGGGCGCCAGCCAGCGCCTGCGCCCCAGGATCGACGGCAACGAGGACTCGGCCGACCGCCGCCGCCTGGACAACCCCACGCGCCGCCTGGGCACGGGCGAGGACATCGGCAACATGGCCGCCTTCATCCTGGCCCCGGGCAACACCTGGCTCAACGGCCAGACCATCACGCTGGACGGCGGCGACGCCCTGGCTAACGGCGCCTACTTCACCGAATACCAGGCCTGGGACGATGCCGACTGGGCGCGCGCCCGGCAGATGGCCAAGGCCGCCAACCAGCCCAACGTCAACGATGGGGAGCAGGAGGCCACGCCCACATGAGCACCGCCGCCACGCCCCATTCCACCCTGGTCTTCGAACAGCGCACGCTGACCGGCGCCGCCCAGCAGCAGCGCGGCCGCCAGCTGGCCCAGGGCCTGCGCAGCCTGGGCCTGGCCGAAGGCGACGTGCTGGCCGTCTTCCTGCGCAACGGCATCGAATACGCCGACGTGGTCCATGCCTGCCGCATTGCGGGCATCTACTACTGCCCCGTCAACTGGCATTTCACGGCCACGGAGATCGACTACATCCTGGCCGACAGCGGCGCCCGCGCCCTCATCACCAGCCAGGACCTGCTCGACGGCCTCAAGGGCGAACTCTATGCGGACCTGCCCCGGCGCGTCGCCCACGCACGCGAGCCGGAGCAGGACTACGAAACCTGGCTGGCCGCCCAGGCTCCTTACGACGGCCCGCTGGTCGCGCCGCGCGGCCACATGGCCTATACATCGGGCACCACGGGCCGCCCCAAGGGCGTGCTGCGCAAGGCGTTTCCCGTGGAAGAACTGCCCCGGCGCCTGGCCGTGAACCAGGCGCTGATCGCCACCGCCTACGGCCTGCAGCCCGGCGCGCGCACCCTGCTGACCGCGCCCATCTACCACAGCGCGCCCAGCCTGTACTTCCAGAACGCGCTCATGCTCAGCGAGCTGGTGGTGCTGGAGCAGCGCTTCGACCCCGAGCGCTTCCTGCAGCTGGTGCAGGAGCACCGCATCGACACCGCCTACATGGTGCCCATCATGTACGTGCGCCTGCTCCAGCTGCCGCGCGAGGTGCGCGAGCGCTACGACATCTCCTCGCTGCGCTTCATCGCCTCCACCGGCTCGCCCTGCGCGCCCGAGGTCAAGAAGGCCATGATCGAGTGGATGGGGCCCATCATCAACGAGACCTATGCCTCCAGCGAGTCGGGCCTGGTCACCTTCATCGGCTCGGCCGATGCCCTCACCCACCCGGGCAGCGCGGGCCTGCCGCTGCAGGACGCCGAGGTCCGCATCCTCGACAGGCAGGGCCAGGCCCTGCCCACAGGCGAGGTCGGCCTGATCTACGTGCGCCAGCCCGCCTATGCCGACTTCACCTACAAGGGCAACGATGAGGCCCGCCGCAAGATGGACCAGGGCGGCCTCATCACCCTGGGCGACATGGGCTACCTGGACGAGGAAGGCTTTCTCTACGTCTGCGACCGCGACTCGGACATGGTGATCTCCGGCGGCGTGAACATCTACCCGGCCGAGATAGAGAACGAGCTGCTCAAGCACCCCGGCATAGCAGACTGCGCCGTCATCGGCGTGCCCGATGCCGAGTACGGCGAACGGCTGCTGGCCCTGGTCGAGCCCGGCCAGTCAGGCACACTGCCCGAGGCCGAACTGAAAGAATGGCTGCGCGGCCGGCTGGCTGCCTACAAGCTGCCGCGCAGCTTCGTCTTCCAGCGCCTGCCCCGCGACGACAACGGAAAGATCGCCAAAAGAAAGCTGCGCGACGCCCACTGGGGCGCGACGCAGCGCAAGATCTGAACCCGCCAACACCGAAAGAGAAGGAGACAACGCATGAACAAGGCCATTGCATTGCTGCTTGCCGCTGCGGCCACCGCAGCCGCAGCCCCCGGGTTCGCCCAGTCCGACTACCCCAGCAAGCCCATCAAGCTCATCGCCCCGTATGCGCCGGGCGGCTCGGTCGACGTGCTGGCCCGCACCCTGGCCACGCACCTGTCCACGGAGCTCAAGCAGTCCGTGGTCGTGGAGAACCGGCCGGGCGCCAATACCATGATTGCCGCCTCGGCCGTGGCGCGCTCGCCGGCCGACGGCTACACCCTGCTGCTGGCCAGCAATGCCAGCATGGTCCTCAACCCCTTGCTCTACAAGAAGCTGAGCTACAACCCCGACCGGGAGCTGAAGCTCACCAACATCCTGGCCGAGGCCCCGCTGGTGCTGGTCACCAACAGCCAGACCGGCATCAAAAACGTGGCCGACCTCAAGGCCTACTCCAAGGCGCACGCGGGCAAGCTCAACTACAGCTCGGTCGGCCTGGGCAACCCGCTGCAGCTGACCACCGAGCTGATCAAGTCCCGCCTGGACGTGGCCGCCACCCACATTCCCTTCAACGGCAGCGCGCCGGCCCTCACCGCCCTCATGGCCAACGACACCCAGCTCATGGTGGACGTGGCCGGCACCTCCCTGCCCCACATCAAGGCCGGCAAGCTGGTGGCCATTGCCACCACCGGGCCCGAGCGCTCGCAGTTCCTGCCGCAGACGCCCACCATTGCCGAATCGGGCGTGCCGGGCTTCAGGGCCTCCACCTGGTTCGGCATTGCCGTGCCCGCAGGCACGCCCGCGGACGCGCGCAACACCCTGCAGGCCGCCGTCAACAAGGTCATGCTCAACCCCGAGTTCGCCAGTGCCCTGGGCAACCAGACCCTGGCCGCCAGAAAGCCCCAGACCCAGGCCCAGCTCGACGACTTCCTGGCCGCTGACGGCCAGATGTGGCGCAAGGTGATCGCGGACAACGCGATTGCGCTGGAGAACTGAAGACCGAAAAGGTGATGAACTAAGGGCCTAAGGGCCTAAGGGCCGGACACCTCGGCCTGCTCCACGAAGCGCAGCAGGCTGGCCCTGAGGAACTCGGTCATCACCTTGACGGCATGCGAGGGCCGGCGGTCCTCGGCCGTGATGATGTACAGCCTGTCGCCCAGGCCGGACACCGTCCAGTCCGGGCACACGCGCTGCACCGCGCCCGATCGCAGCTCGTCCATCACCATGTAGTTGGGCAAGGTGGCCACGCCGCTTCCCCGGAGCATGGACTGCTTGAGGAAGGGGAAATGCTCGCTGGTGATGCAGGGCTCGCACTTGAGCGCAATCTCCTGCTGCCCCTTTTTCACCGAGACGGCATAGGTCTTGCCATCGCCGGGCGGCGTCAGCAGCACGCCGTGGGGAATCTCGGAGGGGTCGTGGAACGGCCGCGCCTTGGCATAGGCGCTGCTGGCGTACAGGCCAAAGCCCACCGGCCCCAGATCGCGCGCCACCAGGTGCTCCTGCACGTCGCGCGCCACGCGCACGGCCACATCCACCTGGGCGCTCATGGGATCGCTCACCCGGTTGGAGAACAGCACGCGGATGCGCACCTGCGGGTGCCGCTTCTGGAACGCCAGCAGCATGTCGGCCAGGTACAGCTCGCCCAGGCCCGTGGGAATGCTCAGCCGCACCGAGCCCGTCACCACATGCTGCAGCGCGTCGATGGCGCCCTGCGCGGCCTCCACCTCCTGGATGATGCTGCGCCCGTGCTCGTACAGCACCTCGCCCGCCGCCGTCAGCAAAAAGCTGCGCGTCGTGCGGTGCAGCAGGGTCACGCCCAGCGCCGTCTCCAGCGCCTTGAGCTCCTTGCTCACCTTGGAGCGCGTGATATCGCGCTTGCGCGCCGCAGCGCTGAGGCTGCGCGCGTCCACGATCTCTACGAAATTGCGGATGAGGTTGATGTCCATGGCTTGAGAGCGGCAGGTCAGGCGGGCCGCCTTGTTCGCGGCCTTGTTTGCGGCCTTGTGCGCGGCCGCAGGCAACGCGCCCGGACCGCCACCCCCGGACTATGGCACCGTCACGACGCCTGGCCCCGCCACCCGTGGGCGCCGGGACACAGGGCTTTCCCCGGTGCCCGCCGCATCAATCCAGGCTGATCTGCGACGAAGCGGCCACCTGCTTCCAGGTCGTCACATCCTTGAGGATCACCGCGCCGAACTGCTCCGGCGTATTGGCCACCACCGTGCCGCCCAGCTCTGCCAGGCGCTGGCGCAGTTGCGGATCGGCCAGGGCCTGCACGCTGGCCTTGTGCAGCTTGTCGCGGATGTCCTTGGGCAGGTCCTTGGGCGCCAGCAGGCCGTTCCAGGCCTGCACGGCGTAGCCGGGCACGCCGGACTCTGCAAAGGTCGGCACATCGGGCAGCTCGCTGCTGCGCTGGGCCGTGGCCACGGCCAGCGGGCGGATCTTGCCGGACTTGATGTGCGGCAGCGAGGCCGGCAGCGGCTCCCACAGCATGGACACCTGGCCGCCGATCAGATCGGTGAACGCCGGGCCCGCGCCACGGTAGGGCACATGCATGATCTGCACGCCCGCCTTGGCCTTGAACAGCTCCATGGCCAGATGGCCCAGACCGCCCGCGCCCGAGGACGCATACGACAGATGGCCCGGCTGCGCCTTGGCCAGCGCGATCAGCTCCTTCAGATTCGCCGCCTTGACCGAGGGATGCACGCTGAGCACGCCCGGCACCGTGATCACCTGGGTGATGGGCGTGAAATCCTTCACCGCGTCATAGGGCAGCTTGGTGTAGACGGCCGGATTCGTGCCGTGCGTGCTGGACGTGGCGCCCAGCAGCGTATAGCCGTCCGGCTTGGCATCGGCCACGAAGCGGGTGCCCAGCGAGCCACCGGCACCGGCCTTGTTCTCCACGATCACCGAGGCGCCCAGCACCTTGCCCAGCTGCTGCGCGAACAGGCGGTTCACCACATCGGCCGTGCCGCCCGGCGGGAAGGGAACGATCAGGCGGATGGGCTCGGCCGTGGGCCAGCCGGCATCGGCTGCCAGGGCCGACTGCGCAGGCGCCAGGGCGCCCAGGGCCAGGGCCGCCGTGGTTGCAGACAGGCTGCGGATCATGAAATTGCGGCGTTGCATGAGATTTTTCTCCTCGTTGAAATTCTTCGGGACCAGCACTCTCCAGTCACCGGCCCAGGCGCTCCAGCCAGACCAGCACCCGGCCCAGCACCTCGTCGCCATTGGTGTCCAGCATGCAGAAATGCGAATTGCCGGTGATGCCTGCGGCCGGCAGGTCCAGCACCTCGGCGCGGCCGCCCAGGCGGCGCAGCAGCTGCCAATACACATCGGTCTGCGCGCGGTACTTCTGCCACTGCGGGCTGTGCGCGAAATGGTCGCCCCACACCGCCAGGTGCGGGATGGCCGAGGCAGGCGCGAAGGCATCCGCCCCCTGCTGACCCTGCTGACCCTGCTGACCCTGCTGCCCCTGTTGCTCCTGCTGCACCACCGGCATGCCCGTAGGCTCCACGCCCACCACGGCGCGCACCAGGTGCGGCTTGCGGCTGGCCGCATGCGCGGCAAAGCCACCGCCCTGGCTGTGGCCCATCACCACGCAGGGGCCGAACTGCTCCAGCAGCGCGTCATAGGCCGCCATGGCCATGGCCTCGTGCCCCAGCCAGCGCGGCACCATCTGCCGCACCAGGGCACAGAAATGCTCATGCGGAAAACGCTGTCCCGCGAAAGGCTCGCCCAGGCCAAGGTCCACGCCTGAAGGCGTCGCATGGCCTATGCGAAACAGCTGCCACGCCTCCTCGGCACTGCGGAACACGGGCGCCTCGGCATAGATCTCGGGGAACATCGCCCAGCCCGCGCGGCCGCGCTCCACGGCATCGCAGACCACCACGTCATGGCCGGCCTCCAGCAGGCGCCACAGCCAGCCCTGGCGCCCATCGGGCGTGGACTCCCACTGCGCCCCGGTCATGCCGCCGCCGTGCCACAGCAGCACCGGCAGGGGGCTGCGCGGACGCGCCAGCCGGTACTCCATGGCGTACATCTGGCCCACGGCATAGCTGCCATTCATGTCCAGCGGCCGCTCGCCGCCGTTGCGCACCACTTCCCTGTGCTGGATCGGCAGATCCCTCACCGTGCGCTGCGCACCGCCAATGAAATGGCTTTGCATCTTCCTGAGGCAAACTTCAGGCATAACAGGGCTTCTCTCGCATGCCGTCATGCTAGGCATGCCCCGCCTTGGTGCTGTGCCGATTGCGGCGGGGCTGTGCCGGATCAGCACAGCCCTGCACCCACCCTACCCATGCACGAACTCAACCTCAAACTGCTGCAGGACCTGCAGGCCCTGGCCGACACCGGCAGCCTCTACAAGGCCGCCGAGCGCCGCCACATCACCCACCCCGCCTTTGGCCGCCGCATCCGCGCGCTGGAGGAATGGGCTGGCACGCCCCTGGTCGAGCGCGGCCACCAATCCACCACGCTCACGGCCGCCGGCAAGACGCTGCTGGCCTCGGCCCATGAAGTGCTGGGCATCCTGGAGCAGACCCACGGCCTGCTGCAGCGCCCCCACCGCACGCGCGACGAAACCATCACCATCGCGGCCGGCCGCACGCTGTCGCACACCGTCTTGCCGGGCATCATCACCGCCCTCAACCAGGCCATGCCCCAGCTGTGCTGGAAAGTGGTCACCACCAGCCTGGACTACGGCGTGGAAATGCTGCTGCAAGGCAAGGTGGACCTGCTCATGTGCCACGCCCAGCCCGCCATCGAAGGCAGCCTGCAGGGCCACCACCTGGCCTGGCTGCCCGTGGGCCAGGACACGCTGATCCCCGTCAGCATCCCCCTGGTCCCCCAACTGCCCAAATACGCCCTGCCCGCCCACGGCGGCGGCCCGCTGGTGCCCTACCTGGACTACGCGCAAAGCATGTCCCTGGGCAAGATCCTGCGCAGCCACCTGCACGAGCTGTGCGACACCACGCGCCTGCGCACCGTCTACGAGGCCGACCTCGCCGACTCCCTGCACGCCATGGTCCACCAGGGCCTGGGCCTGGCCTGGCTGCCGCTCACCCTGGTCAAGACCGACCTGACCGAGGGCCGCCTGGCCCGCGCGGCCGGGCCCGACAAGGACGTGCCCATCAACGTGCGGCTCTACCGGCGACCCGCAGCCCAGAGCAAGCCGCTCACGCGCAGGGTGTGGGCGGGGTTGGAGAATCTTTATGGGAGGAGTCAGAAGTCGTGAATGGCATCGCCCGCCGTCAGCAGCAAGCAAACATGCGGCATCAAGGCTCTTTCAATATTGAGTAAATCTCAATAACCAGAACACACAAGATAATCGGCAATATTATCTTTGCAAACATTGGTAGATATTTATAAACACTTTCTCTCATCGACTCTGACAGAAGCCAGCCAAAGACAAACATCAATGCCACAAACCAGATAACTGATGCCACGATGGCCCCCGAAATGAAGCTCACCGGATGTGTCGATACGGCGGCCATCCCTCCTAGAAAGACTACCGTGTCAATCCACGAATAGGGATTTGCTAGAGACAACTCCCCCATGCGTAGAAAATCACCCCTGAGACGATCACTACCCACCGCATCCACGGAAAGGCCTTTGCGATCAATCGAGAGAAACAAATACACAATATAAAATACTGCCAACACCCTGATGCTCATACCCACAGCAGAGATTCCGCTGGTCATCCCAAACAGCAACGCCCCCGCCGCAATCAGAAATGCATCAGAGGCAACCGCGACAAATGCCATCGAGAGAAGACCTCTTCGCAAGACGCACATCTTGATGAAGAAGATATCTTTTGGGCTGGGAATACTGATGATTCCCAGACCGAAAGCTATACCGAGAAAGAAAGTATCCTCATCCATCAATTTATCTCTGCATTACCAAATGATATATGATTTTCCTGAATATGCCGTGAGAAATTCATCAATCTTCTTTTGTAGAAACTTGAATAATTTTTATTCAAATCCGGATTAAGAAAATAGACCACTGAAGTTCTATTCATTTCCAATTGATTGTCCACAGAATGATATATCGATTTGATCGCATGGTCTGACAAAATCGATAGTGCCGAGCCGGCCATCACAATAAATTCTCCATCTGCAAAATTTACTTGCTCCATTACTTTCCCATTATGCAAGGAAAGCCCCTTTGAGTTAGCTGTTATGAATGTAAGAAAATGGCCATCCTCATGTGGCTCTTGAGCATAATCCCTACCATTGACTGCATTGTCTTTATAGTAAAGACATGCCTGCAAATATGAATAACATCGCCCAGATGGTTTATCATCCATGTCGAATTTAGAGAATATCTCATCTAGAATACAATCTGCAAGCCTGCTCATTCTATTCTCCAACTGCTCGGCCAATTTGTAGACTATTGCATCAGTCACGCCATTTTTCTTGTTTACTTCACTCCTTGAATACCAATAACAAAATCTCTCACAAATATCAGCATAGCTATTGATGTTGGAAAATTCGCTACCAATCCCCATAAATCCATCGCTGTGTTTCTGATCGGAATGAGACAATTTATACTCGAAATCAGAACTACGCACAGATTCAGCAAATTCAAGGACAAGGTTATACAAATCATCATCGACCGAAAACTTACAATAACCATCTTTGATGATTCTTTGAACCACACTTTCCAAAGTACCAATTTTCCCAACGGCTAGATTTGGCCTAATTCCAATCTCATTCATCACAACACTCCCAGTTGATTCCAGAAATTACGCGTTCATTTAAATCGAACGTGCGGCAAATATTATTACAATTCTTCAGAAGCCCGCCCTCTATTGCAGATACTAGTTGCCGCGCATTTCTTTTTCCATAGTTTCGTCTTAGGAAAATTCTGGTTTTTAGCAATCAACCCAACTCCCCCTGAAAACCAAGGCATCGAGAGTCTGATCGGTCAAGAAATTCGCAACTTATCGCTCTCTCGCACAGTCTGTATCCCATAAACACAAGGGGCATTTGAACTTGCCAGCGCCGCCTCCATCGTCGTTAGACGGGAAGTGCGAAAGCCTCATTTCCTTGCCGGCAAGCGGCAAATCCAGGTGCAATGCTGGGTGCCCAAGCAAAACACTTCACTCGAAAATTCATCCGTGAACCGGAATTTCTGCCTTGCTGGTCAAGCACGCCAGCCTGAACCATGGTTGTCATTGGCATCGTGGCGGCTGCAGCCTCTGCCCAGGGCTTTCCCCTTGGCCCCGCTGCAGCCTTGAACTAGCATGGCCAGCACCGTCCCGGCCGGGGCGGATCTTCCTTGGGCATCGATGAGCTTTCCCGTTCAGATTCCGATCCGAGTCCCCTGCCCTCCGGGCGCCTGCATCTGCGAGCACGATGCCCTGCTAGCCGACTCCATGGCCGACCAGCGCATCCTGCGCCTCACCAGGGAAGAGGAAAAACGCCTGCTGCAGCGGCTGGAGCAGATCACCAGTCTGCAAGACCTGCGCCATGTGGAGCAGCGCATGCATGAGCAGCTTGGCATCCGCGTGCGCATCGAGCACGGCGCCAGCGAAGTGCGTACGGTGCGCGGCATCCAGATCGAGGTCTTGCCCATGCGCGGGTTGTGCAGCAAGACACGGCAGGCGATTCCTGCGGCGATTCGGCGGGGGATGGAGAGGACGCCGGAGGTGGCGTTTGAGTTGTTGGATGAGGGGGGGTTGTTTGGGTGAGTAGTCAGACCGATTATTGACGACCCCGATATTAGACCTATTCAATAATTACATTTGACATTCAAAAATTAAATCACAACTGATTAGGATAAATATGAAGAAAATTTCCAACAACCCCTCATCAAAAGAGATGATAGAACTTTTAAACGCTTTTGAAAACCTTGAAGCGCTATACAAACACGTTCCGTTTGCCCGAAATTTTCTCCCCAACGCTGGGCAAATCTTCACCGACCTTCAAGAGATAAAAAAGCAATCTGAACTACTTTTTATCCCAGATCGTTTTAATGAGAACTTCTCACAAATGGGATGGATTGCCTATGAGTCAATGAACATAGACGTAATGATTGAGGCGCTTGAAAGAAAAACAACTGTTGGCATCGAAGACGCGGAACAGTTACTTGCGGATCACTACGATCAAAAAACACTAGACTATGGAATCATCCGCTTTCATAGTCATCCAGAATTCCGGAAGAGGCTACGATTGATTGAATTGGCCAGAACAGACTATCTCGCAGGCAGATTTCATGCATGCGTACCTCTTCTACTATCAATAGTAGATGGCCTTGTTAATGACATATCTAAGAGTGTTGGCTTCTTCGCGGATAGTGTTGACATGACAGCATGGGACAGTATTGCTGCTCATGAGACAGGGCTTTCAGCAATTGCCAAGATTATGCGCTCAGGAAGAAACAAAACAAACGAGGAACCAATCAGCATTCCATTTCGGAACGGAATATTACACGGGCGTGATCTCGCCTTTGATAACAAATTGGTTGCAGCAAAATGCTGGTCAACCATTTTTGCAGTTCGAGATTGGGCTAATTCAGTAGCCAACAGCAGAAATCAGCCTCAAGCGATGGATGATTTCTGCTGGTCTCAACTATTCATAAAAGCTACCGAAAACAAAAAAATCCGGAACGCCCTTGAAGCTTGGAAGCCTCGCCAATCGGAAGAAGTAGTTCATTTACCATCTCATGGTCCAGCAACATCTATTCGCGAACAAACTCCAGAGCGCATAGTTGCCGAATTCATCGAAAATTGGGAAAAAGGAAGATATGGACTAATGGCTGAACTATTAGTTGATTTTTCAGATATACCGAAAGGAAAAAGATCCGGCAGGACCAAACGAGATTTTGGTTCGCACAAACCAATTTCATACACGATAATCGGCGTTACAGATGAGTCTGCTGCAATTTCTCAAATCGAAGTTGAAATCGTCTTTGAGAAGCAAAACATTCACACCCCCATTTTCTTCAATATCCGCACCGTCTATCAAAGCAGTAGCAATGATTTATTAATAAGAGGAGAAAAAAATGGCTCATGGAAAATCGTGCAAAACAGCTTTGGAAATGTGATATACGGCAGCTCGATGTAATTTTCAACCGCTGTTTAGATATTTAGCACACAGCTACGAAACCCGTAGTATCTCTAGCACTTCAGACAAGCGAACATCCTCCACTTTTGAAGAGGATGCCATGCCACACGCCAGTCATCAGAGGGGACACAAGCCGACAGACTCCTTGCCAGTTGCAGACTGGGTAACGCCCCACAGGAGCAGCAACCCATGAAGCACATCCCCCCATCCCCTCCCCCCGAAAACACCCACGCCCAGAAGCTCGCAACAGCACTGCATGAAATGGACCGCTTCGTGCAGCAAGGCTGTGCCGAGGTTTCCGCCCTGGCCCAGCTGGCGCTGGCCTGGCTGGAGATTCCCGAGGGCCATCAGCGGCTGGACGTGGTGGCGCAGGCGCTGGTGACCATTCGCAACAGCGCTGAATCGCTGGCGGAATACGCCGGCAGCGAAGCCCGGGTGATGAACTGCGAATACGAGGACCAGGCGGAGGTGCGCCGCAGCGAGGCGGCCAAGGTGGCTGCCGAAGAGGCCGGGCATGTGTACACCGTGGTGGGGCCTGGGGCAGCGCGGGGCGTCAGGTAGTCCCGGAGGCCATGGGGCTGCGCCCCGTTGCACCCTGCACTGCCGTCTATCCCTTGCGCGTGCGAAACAGCAGCCACAGCAGATACACCCCGCCCAGCAGCCCGGTCACCAATCCGATGGGCAGATGCAGGCGCACGGGTGCCCACTGGCTGAGCATGTCGGCCGCCAGCAGCAGAACGGCGCCCATGGCTGCCGCCGTGAACAGGGGCACGTCGGGCGACAGGCCCAGGCGCCTGGCCACCTGGGGCGCGGCCAGCGCGATGAAGGCGATGGGCCCCGCCGCTGCCGTGGCGATAGCGGTCAGGGCCACGGCAGCCATCACCATGGTGAGCCGCGTGCGCGGCACGTTGACGCCGAGCTGGGTGGCGGCATCGTCGCCCAGCTCCAGCAGGTTGATGCGGCGGGCGCACCACAGCACGACGGGCACGATGGCGATGAAGCCCAGCGCAGCGGGCACGACATGCGCCCAGGTCCGCGCGCTGAGCGAGCCGGCCAGCCAGCGCTGCGCGGCGACGGCCCGGTCCAGGTCCCCCATGACCAGCAAGATGGTGTTCAGGCCCGAGAGCGTGGCCCCCACGCCTATGCCCACCAGCACCAGCCGGTAGCCGCCGGCCGCACGCCGGCCTCCGGACAGCGCAAGCACGACCGCCGCCGTGGCCATGCCCGACAGCACGGCGGCCAGCGATGTCCACAGCGGCCCGGCGTCACCCAGCACGATGAGCGCAATCGCCCCGCTGGCCGCGCCGGTGGTGAAGCCGATCACGTCCGGCGAGCCCAACGCGTTGCGGGAGATGGACTGGAAGATGGCGCCCGCCATGCCAAGCGACGCGCCAACGAAGACGGCCGTGAGGACACGCGGCAGCCGCACCCGCTGCACGATGCGCTCTGCTGCGGGGTTGGAGCCCGTGCCCAGCAGGCTGTCGAGCACTTCGGCGGGGCTGAGGGACAGGGTTCCCGTGCCCAGCAGCAGCACCCCCAGCACCAGGGCCAGCACGACCAGCGCCATGCCCACGGCCAGCGGCTTGGGCCGCCAGAGAAACGAACAGGCTCCCCAGCGCACGACCGATGTGTTCACGGAGGTCTTCATAGCCTGCTCAACCGGTATCTGCACGCCACCCATACAAAGAACGGCCCGCCGATCAGGCAGGCGACGATGCCCGCAGCCACTTCGGCAGGTGCCGCGACGACGCGGCCCAGCACATCGGCACCCAGCAGCAGCACCGCCGCGTAGAGCGCGGACAGCGGCAGTATCCAGCGGTAGTCCGGCCCGCACGAGAGGCGTGCAAGATGCGGCGCCACCAGGCCGACGAAGGCAATGGGCCCCACGGCCGCCGTGGCCGCCCCGGCCAGCAGCATGACCGCAAGGCAGGCCAGTTGCGCGGTGGCGCGCACATTGACACCCAGCGCCAGGCCCACGTCATGCCCCAGCGCCATGGCGTTGAGCTGGCCGACGATGGCCCAGGCCGCCGCCAGCCCCGCCGCCACGGCGGCCGCCAGCACGGCGGCGCTGGCATAGCCGCTGCCCTCCAGGGAGCCGGCCGCCCAGTGGCGGAAGCCGTCAAAGACTTCCGGGGGCGCGTTGAGCAGGATGATGCCGGCGCTGGAGGTGAGCATGACCGACAGGCCGGCCCCGGCCAGGACCAGGCGCACCGGGTGCGCGCCCGCGCCCCGGGACTGCCCGAACGCGAAGACGGCGGCGCCCGCCAGCCCCGCGCCGGCAAAGGCGCACCAGACGTACTGGAGCACGGACGTCAGGCCGAAGGCCGTCATGCCGATGAGCACGGCCAGCGCCGCACCCGCGTTGACGCCCAGCAGGCCCGGCTCCGCCAGGGGATTGCGGGTGACGGCCTGCATGAGCGCGCCGGCCACGCCCAGCGCCATGCCGGCCAGGATGGCCACCACGGTGCGGGGCATGCGCAGCAGGCTGACGATCAGGTGCTGGTCATCACGCAGGTCCGGAGCCCGCAGCGCGCCGAGGATGTCGGCCAGCGCAATGTCGCGCGAGCCGACGGTGATGCCGAGCACGGCGATGATGGCCAGCGCCAGCAGCCCGCCTGCAAGGCCCAGCCAACGCCTGCAGTGTCGGGAGGACCGCGAGGAGGACCGCAAACAGGAGCGCTGGGCAGGCCGCGCCACCGCGCCTTGGAGCCGTGCACGCATGGCTCAGCGGAAATGGCTTGCCACGGCGTCGACCATCTGCTGCCCCGAGTAGTAGTCGATGCGAAACGAGGTTGGGCCCAGCGGATAGACGCGCCGGCCGGCAACGGCGGGCAGGTTGGCCAGCAGTGGGTCGTCCAGGAAGGCCTGCACATCGCCCTGCGAGGCGCCGAGCAGGAAGACGGAGTCGCCGGTGATGGCGGCCGAGAGATTCTCGCGGGAGATGAATTCGAAGTCCGAGGCGCGTGTGACCTGGGCGGCCAGCGCGGGCGGCAGGCCCTCCACCTTGAAGCCCAGTGCGGCCAGCAGCCGCGCATGGGGGCTGGCGGCGCGTCCTATGGAGTAGCTGCCGGCCAGGTTGTAGGCGACGATGCTGACGGGCCGGACCGGGGGCGTGATGGAGGCGGCGGTCTGCGCCACATGGGCATCGAAGCGGGCAATGGCTGCGGCGGCCTGCTTGGCATGGCCCGTGATGCGGCCCAGCTCGGTGGCGATGTCCTGCCAGGACTGGCTGGAGTAGTCGACCACGACCATGGGCACGCCCTGCGCCTGCAGTTCGGTGCGGTGCTGGGCCACGCTGTCGGCCCCGGTGGCGGAGGCCACCAGCAGGTCGGGGCTGGCGCCGATGGCGGCCTCGATGTCGAATTGCAGGTTGCGGTAGAGCACCTGCACGCCGCGCTTGTCGGCAACCGCGGCCCATTGCGAGAAAAAGCCCTTGTCGTCGGTCATGCGGCTGGGCGTGGTCGCGGCGGTCGCAACGACCGGCGCATCGATGGCCAGCAGGATGCCGGTCACGCTGGGCGAGGTGGAGACGATGCGCCGGGGCAGCGGTGCATGGTCTGCATGTGCTGCAGCCGGCGTACCCGATGCATGCGACGCATGCGATGTATCCGACGTATGCGGTGCGGCGCCCGCCACGGGAACGGCTGCGCGGGGAAACCATGCGAAACAGGCCAGCACGGCCAGTGCGGCGGCCGCGCCCAGGGCGGCAAGTTGGAGTCTGTTCATCTCGATCCGAAGCGACGGGGCCGGGCGCCAGGGCGGCGTCTTCAGCGTATTCCGTATTGTAGAATTCATTCCACATTGCAAACACTGAAGGACCTATCGATTGTGGGAAATGACCGGCCATGACGCAGCGCCTGAGTGCTGATGCGGTGACGCTGCGCTACGGCGAGCGCACGATTTCTCAGGGCCTGTCCCTTGCCATTCCCGATGGTTCCTTCACCGTCATCGTGGGGCCGAACGCCTGCGGCAAGTCCACCCTGCTGCGCGCGCTGTCGCGGCTGCTGGTGCCGGTGGCCGGGCAGGTCATCCTGGATGGCAGGCACATCTCGCAATTTCCAGCCAAGGAGGTGGCGCGGCGCCTGGGCCTGCTGCCGCAAAGCGCGGTGGCGCCCGAGGGCATCACGGTGGCGGACCTAGTGGCGCGGGGGCGCTACCCCCATCAATCCTTCCTGAGGCAGTGGACGGACGCGGATGAGCAGGCCGTGGCCGAGGCCATGCAGGCCACCGATGTGGCAGCGCTGTCCGACCGCCTGCTGGACGAGCTGTCAGGCGGCCAGCGCCAGCGGGTGTGGATTGCGATGGTGCTGGCGCAGCAGACGCCGATCCTGCTGCTGGACGAGCCCACGACGTTCCTGGACATCGCCCACCAGATCGAGCTGATGGAGCTGCTGGCGGATCTCAACGACGCCGGCCGCACGGTGGTTGCGGTGCTGCACGACCTCAACCAGGCCTGCCGCTATGCCTCGCACCTGATCGCCATGCGCGACGGGCGCATTGCCGCGCAGGGCGCGCCCGGGGCGATCTTCACGGAGCAGTTGGTGCAGGAGGTGTTCGGCCTGCCGGCCGTGATCATTGCGGACCCCGTGTCGGGGACGCCCCTGGTGGTGCCCAGGGGGCGCAGGGCCGCGAATGCCATGGAGCGCGCCGCAGTGAACTGAGGCGCCCGGGCATTTCTCCCCGCGCGGCTTTCAAGGCGAATCTGCGCTGAAGGCCCGCCCGCCCGTGGACTGGTTGATCAGGCTGGCCTCGCGGAACAGTGCGACCCGGTCTTCCGGTGACTTGAGCTGGCCCAGGTCCGAGACGGTGGTGACCGCGCAGACGATTTCATGCTGCGCATCGAACACCGGCGCCGCCTGGCCCGTGACGTTGGACAGCAGGTGGCTGGTCATCTCGGACCAGCAGCGCTCGCGCACTTCGTCGAGCACGGCCTTGGCCGGCGGCTTGCCACGGAAATGGGCGGGCTGCTGGCGCCGTGCGGCGTCGATGGTGGCCTTGGGCAGGAAGGCCTGGAACACCAGGCCGCAGGCGGTGTTGTCTATGGGCAGGATGTCGCCCAGCGCCAGCGGGTTGATCGAGAAGTAGGCGCTGCGGTACCAGCGCACCAGGGTCGGCCCGCGGTCGGTCCAGATGGCCACGCCGCCGCTGAGCGCATGGCTGTGCGTCAGCGCCTTCATGCGCTGCGCCGCAATCTCCACCGCATCCACACGCTTGAGCGCGCCAATGCCGATGCTCAGCGCCGCGCTGCCCAGGTCATACAGGCCGCTGGCCGGGTCCTGCTTGGCCAGGCCTTCCTTGACGAGGCTTTGCAGGTAGCGGTGGGCCGTGGAGCCCCCCGTTCCCGTTCGCCGGGCCACCTCGCCCAGCGCCAGCTCGCTTTCGGCATTGGCCAGGACCATGAGAAACCGGGTGGCGATGGAGACGGACTGGATGGTGCCGGAGCGCTTCTCGCCGGCTGTCGTCTGAGGTGTTGTTGTTTTCAAGGGCTGGGCTTTCTTGCCTGTACCAGGCGCATCGCAGGTGGCGGCGCGGGCGCCGTCGGTGTCGATGATACCGGCTCTGCCGAAGGCTCTGCACGGGTGCGCGCACACCATTTCGCCGTTGTTTCTTCCTTCCGCATGTGGGAATGCATTCCCTACTGTGGAATTTCAATGCATGATGGCGACTTTTGAAAAATACGAATCATTCTCATCAAAGGAAGATGCTGTGAAGCTGTGTTTCCATCGCAGGCTCCCGTCCCGGGCGGGCGCCCTCGCACTCTCTACCCTGATGGCGCCGGCCGGCGCCTTCGCACAGGGCGCGTCGGGTTCCGGGGGGGAATCCAACGCGCTTGAAGCGGTCGTGGTCAGCGGAGAAAAGGTCAGGCGCGAACTCAAGGACACGGCCTCCTCCGTGTCGGTCAAGGCCGGCAAGGACCTGGCCCGGCAGGAGTCCGGCAATGCCTCGGTCCACGAGGTGCTGCACGACGTGCCCAACGTGGTCTACACCGACACGGTGGGCGCGCCCATCATCCGAGGGCAGGACACGCAGGGCCCCAACAACGGCCAGAACGTCTTCTGGGGCGGCACGGTGCCGCGCGCCACCATCAACCTGGATGGGCACTATCTCAACTACAACGAGATGTTCTTCGGCGCGACCTCGGTCTGGGATGTGGAGAGCATCGAGGTGTTCCGCGGCCCGCAGACCACCTCGCAGGGTGCCAATGCCATTGCGGGCGCCATCGTCGTGAACACCAAGGACCCCAGCTTCAAGCGCGAAGGGGCCTACCAGCTGGAGGCGGGCGACTACCACTCGCGGCGTGCGTCCATCGCCGTCTCCGGCCCCGTGGGCGAGGAGCTGGCCGCGCGGCTGGCCGTGGACTACTCGGGGCGCGATACCTTCATCGACTACACCAATCCGCAGTTCCAGCGGGGCCAGGCCGATCAGGATTTCCGCGCGCTGAACGCACGCATGAAGTTCCTGTGGCTGCCCAGCAGCGTTCCCGGCCTGGAGGCCAAGTTCACCTATTCCCACAACGACAGCAACCGCCCCAGCCAGGAGGCAGCGTCCGCTCCGTTCACCGCGCTGGAGCACTGGACGACGACCATGCCCAGCTGGAAGCAGAAGACCGACACCGGCATCCTCGACCTCAGCTACGAGCTGGGCAACGGCGTGCGGCTGGTCAACCAGTCCCAGTATTCGCGCTCGTCCGTGCAGCGCTACACGGGCATCCCCGGCGAGGGCGATGCCGATATCCGCCAGAACAATGTCTCCAATGAGTTCCGCGCCCTGGTGGGCAGCGACAAGGACCGCCTGAGCGGCTTCGGCGGCGTCTACTACGCGCGCACCGGCACGGACGAAAGCCTGCTGCTGCGCGGCCTGTCCGCCTTCGACGACACGAAGAAGAACCTGGGCGTCTTCGGCGAGCTGAACTGGCGCCTGGCCGACCGCTGGACCCTGACCAGCGGCCTGCGCTACCAGCAGGACGAGGTGGTGCGCACCGGCACTTCGGTGCTGGCACCCACCGCCCTCGACTACACGAAAACCTTCTCGGCACTGCTGCCCAAGCTGTCCCTGGCCTATGCCGCCACACCGCGCTGGACCGTGGGCGCGCTGGTCAGCCGGGGCTACAACCCGGGCGGTGTGTCGCTGAACCTCACCAGCCGGCAATGGGCCTATTTCAAGAAGGAGTCGATCTGGAACTACGAGCTGTTCAGCCGCGCCAGCCTGCTCGATGACCGGCTGATGCTCAACACCAACCTGTTCTACATGGACATGCGGGATGCGCAGTACAACATCCCCGTGGTCATCTCCCCGGGCGTGGCCCAGTCCTACACCATCAACGCGGAGAAGGCCCATGCCTACGGCTTCGAGCTGGGCGCCGACTACCGCGCGCTGGACAACCTGCGGATCAAGGCCGGCGTGGGCGTGCTGCGCACCCGCATCGAGGAGATGGGCAGCAACCCCGGCTACGAGCACAACCGCTTCGCCCGCTCGCCCGGCTATAACCTGAGCCTGGGCGTGAGCTGGGACGCCAGCCCCCGGTTCAATGTCTCCGGCCAGGTGCGCCATCTGGACGGCTACTACTCCGATACCGCCAACACGCGCGCCTATGCGGTCGGCTCCAACACCATCGCCGACCTGCGCATGACCTATGCCTACAGCGCGCGCGTGCAGCTGTACGGCTATATCAAGAACGTGTTCGACAGGCGCGCACCGACGTATCTGCAGCAAAACCGCGGCATCGGCGGCATCGAGGCCAGCATGACCGCGCCGCGCATGATCGGCGTGGGCGTGCGCGGAACGTTCTGAGATGGGAATGACAGCAGACATGACAACCCGCAAACCCCTGCACATCGGCCTTTCGCTGGCCCCCACCTGGCTGAGCGGCGACGCCTGGCGGCGGCCCGGCAGCAATATCGAAGGGCTGTACTCCAGCGACTTCGCCCTGGACCTGGCCCGGCGCGCCGAGGCCGCGCACCTGGACTTCGTCTTCCGCCCCGACGTGAGCTTTCTGCCCATGGAGGCGCTGGAGACGGGCGCAGGCTTCGCCAGCCTGGACCCCACGGTGCTGATGGCAGCGCTGGCGCGCGAGACCTCGCGCATCGGCCTGGTGTCCACGGTATCGACCACGTTTTTCCCGCCCTATGCGGTGGCGCGCCAGCTGCAGTCGCTGCACTGGATCAGCAACGGCCGCGCCGGGTGGAACATCGTCACGGCCCTGCAGGGCCACGAGAACTTCGGGCTGCAGGCCATGCCCGATGCCGATGAACGCTATGCGCGGGCCGCAGAGTTCACCGACGTGGTGCGCCGGCTGTGGGCCAGCTTCCCCAACGAGGCCTTGAAGATCGACCGGGACAGCGGCCGCTACGCCGATGCCTCGCTGGTCCACCCCATAGACCACGAGGGACCGCACCTGAAGGTGCGCGGCCCGCTGAACCTGCCGGAGTTCGGTGGCCCGCGCATTCCGCTGGTGCAGGCGGGCGCGTCCAGCACCGGGCGCGACTTTGCCGCATCGGTGGCAGACATTGTTTTCGCCCCCACGCCGGACCTGGACGCAGCGCTGGAGCTGCGCCGGGACCTGTCTCGGCGCGCCCAGCGCCATGGGCGGCAGGCGCAGGATGTGCGCCTGCTGCCCGGCCTGAGCCTGTACCTGGCCGACACCCGCGAGCAGGCCCGGGAGATGTTCCAGCAGACGCACGGCCGGGTGGACAGGGGCCGCAAGCTGGCATCGATCAAGGCCATGGTCGGCCTGGACCTGACGGACTGGCCCGCAGACCGGCCGATCACCGCAGCCGACCTTCCGCCGCCCGTGGCAACCCCGTCCAGCCGCACGCATGCGGGCCTGCTCAGGCGCCTGATGGAGCGCGAGTCATTGCGCATCGACCAGCTGCTGCAGCGGCCGGAAATCCTCTCCGCCGCGCACTGGCAGGTGGTCGGCACGGTGGACGATGCCGTGGCGCAGATCACCGAGTGGAGCGCCGCCGGCGCCATCGACGGCTTTCTGGCCGCGCCCGGCGGCTCCGTCGAGTCCCTGCATTGCGTGCTGGAGCAGCTGGTGCCGCGCCTGGTGGAGGCCGGCCTGTTCCGCTCCCGCTACACGGGCACCACGTTCATGGAGCACCTCGACGAGTCGAGGTAGGGGCTGCGCCCTGCCCTCGCCGGGCCTTCACTGCGCCCGCGTGTCGGAACCGCCATCGGGCTCGAACGCAAAGCCCACGCCATAGACGGAGCGAATCCACTCATGGCGGTCGTCCGCCGCCTTGAGCTTTTTGCGCAGGTTCTTGATGTGGCTGTCGATGGCGCGTTCGTTCACGTCCAGCGTGTCGGCGCAGGCCAGCTCCAGCAGCTGCGCGCGGGAGTACAGGCGGCCGGGCTGGCGCATCAGGGCCTGCAGCAAGGTCAGCTCCCGCTTGGTCAGCGGCAGCACGCTGCCGTTGAGCATGGCGCGGCCCTGCTCGGGCAGCAGCGTCAGGCGTTGCTGCGCGGGGCCGGGGCCGGCACTGCGGCGCAGCACGGCCTTGACGCGGGCCACGACTTCGCGCGGGGCGAAGGGCTTGCAGATGTAGTCGTCCGCGCCCAGCTCCAGGCCCAGCAGGCGGTCCATTTCCTCGACACGCGCGGTGAGCAAGATGACGGGGCTGGCGCTGTGGGGGCGGAACTGGCGCAGGATGTCCAGGCCGTCCAGCCCCGGCAGCATGATGTCCAGCAAAGTGAGGTCGGGCGGGGAGCGCAGCATGCGGTCCAGCGCGTCGCGCCCGTGGCGGATGTGCTCGACTTCGTAGCCTGCATGGCGCAGGTAGTCGATGACGATGGCGGCCATGTCGGTTTCGTCTTCGACCAGGAGGATGCGGGCAGGCTTCATGGCGCGGGATTTTCCAGCAAGGGCAGCCACAGCGTGATGCGCAGGCCGCCCAGCGGCGAGGCGGCGGCCTCGATGCTGCCGCCATGGGCCTGGACGATGGTGCGGCAGATGGCCAGCCCCAGGCCGGAGCCGCCCAGGCCGTCGCCGTCGCGCACGCGGGAGGCGTCCACGCGGTAAAGGCGGTCGAACAGGCGCGGCAGGTGCTGGCTGGCCACGCCGGGAGCCGTGTCGTCCCAGCGCAGCTGCAGCATGCTGCGGTCCTGCAATTGGACGATTTCGGCGGACACCTGCAGCTGCCCGCCCGCAGCCGTGTAGCGCAGGCTGTTTTCCAGCAGGTTGGCAAACACCTGGTGCAGCCGGTGCGGGTCGCCCTGCACCAGCGGCGGCGGAACGCGCGCGGCCAGCTGGTCCACGGTGGAGCGGTCCAGGCCGATGCCCACCTGCTCGAAGCCGGGCCGCGCGCCGTCCAGTGCCTCGCCCAGCAGGGTCAGCACATGCACGGGCACATGGCCCGAGCCGTGCAGGGCCTGCGGGTCGTCCAGGCTCACGCGCAGGTCGCTGACCAGCCGTATCAGCCGCATGATCTGCCGGTGCAGGCGCAGCGCCATGCGGTCGTCCATGGGCAGCACGCCGTCCTGCACGGCCTCGACCTCGGCGCGCATGGTGGACAGGGGTGTGCGCAGCTCATGCGCCACGTCGGCCAGCCAGCGCTGGCGCGAAGCTTCCATGGTGGCCAGCTGCACGGCCATGTCGTTGAAGGTTTCCGCAAGGCGAGCCAGCTCCGCATCGCCCTTGATGGCCACGCGCGTGTCCAGCCGCCCGGCCGCAATGCCGCGCAGGCCGTCGACAAAGGCGGTCAGCGGCTCCAGCCAGCGCCGCGTGAGCCAGGCCGACAGCAGCAGCGCCAACAGCAGGCCGGCCAGCCCGGTCCAGGCCACAAAACCCATCTGCTGCGCGAGGAAAGCGCGGTCCAGGTCGCGCTGCATGCCCTGCCCGGTCTGCACGGGGGACAGCACGATCTCGCCAATGGCCTGCCCGTTGACGGCGCGCAGAACGCGGTGCGCCGCGCCTGGCTGCGGCGCCATGCCGGAGATGAGTTGGCCCTGGGCATCCAGCAGGCCCACGCGCGCCCACGGGCCGCCGAAGGGGCGGTCCGGCGGCGGGCCTGGGCGGCCTGGGCGGTCTGTACGGTCGGAGCGATCGGCAGGCTCTCCGCCTTCCGGCCCAGGTGGCGGTGGAAACTCCGGACCTGGCCCCGGACCGTGGCTTCCCTCAAAACCAGGCCTCGGCTCCGGCATGGGCATGGGGGGCCGTGGCCCGGGCTCGCCCGCAGGAAAGCCCCGGCCCATGCCTGCGCCCGGGCGCACCATGTCGCGCCAGAAACCGGGGTTGGCGCGCGCCGCATCCCAGCCGCCGTTTTGCTCATGGTGCTGGACCAGCCGCTCGGCCAGCCCGTCCATGCCGGTCAGCTCCACCTCGGCCATGTACGGGCCCAGGCCCCGTTGCAGGCCCAGGCGCGAGAAGCCGAGAAACACCAGCAGCAGGGCCACCAGCAGCACGGCCAGGGCGAAGAAGGCCTTGTGCTGCAGCTTCAGTCGCGGGAGGCGGAGGCTCATTCAGTTGCTGCGTCAGACGGCAATGCCGATGGATATCGTGGCGGTGTGGCCATTGGTGGTGTCTCCGGTGAAGGTGGGCGTCTGCCAGGCGATCTGCTCGCTGGTGTTGTCGCCGAAGACATTGTCCGATGTCACGCTGACCCGCGACAGGTTGGAGACGCTGGCGCTGTAGCCGCTGACACCGGCATAGACGGCGCTGGCGATGTCCTTGGGCACGGCCATCTGCGAGGTCAGCAGCTTGTTGGTGTAGCTGCCGGCCGTGTTGAGGCTGCGGAACACCTCGAAGTGCATGTGCGGCCAACGCCCGTCATAGCAGCCCGGGAAGATGGTCACAAAGGTGCATTCGCCATTGCTGTCCGTCGCCTGCACGCCGCGCAGGAAGTTCTGGTTGAGCAGGTCGGTGGAGTACAGCGAATACTCGCCCTCGCGGGTGCAATGCCACAGGTAGATGGCATAGCCTTCCAGCGGGCTGCAGTTGGTGCCGACGTTGACCAGGGTGATCTTGAGCGTCAGCGGCAGGCCCGCAGCCGTGCCGCTCATGCCGCCAAAGCTGCTGCGCAGGTCGCTGCGCACCACGCCGCTTTGCGACAGCACGTTGACCAAACTGCCGCGCGAGCCGTTGGAGCCGTCGGCGGGGTAAGGGCCTTCGGTTTCCGTGGGATCGACCATGCAGGTGCCGGTCGTGGTTCCAGTACCTGTGCCCGTACCCGTGTCTGTGCCCGTTCCGGTTCCGGTTCCGGATCCGGATCCGGTGCCCGTACCGGTTCCTGTCGAATCACTGGAATCACCACCGCCGCCACAGGCAGACAGAAGCGCCACGGCGCCGCCAGAGGCCATCAGGCCCAGCATGCGGCGCCGGTCGAACAGGCGGCGCGCCATGACTTGCAGATCGTGCTGAAGGCCCAGGTCGTGGGCATCTTGAGAGTGGTTCATGGGGATGGCTTTTTCATGAGGGCCTGTGCGCAGGCCCGTGGGGTTGCAGACAGCCCGGCGGCGTGGCCCGCCGGGCCACGCGATCACTGCTGCGGATGGGGCGGCGGCCCGCCTGCGCCGGGCCCGCCGGCCGGCATGGCCACCAGTTGCCCGTTCAGGCTGCGGCAGGTGCCGGCCAGCGTCTTGCCATCGGGCATGGTCAGCGTCACGCTGTCACCCTCGGCCTTGCCCTGGCAGGCCGTATAGGCCTCGGGCGGCGGCGACGGCGGATTGCCGTGCCCCCCGTGGCCCTGCGCATGGCTGCAGGCCGCCGCGAAGGCCGCCACAGCCAGCACAAGGGCCGGGCGAATGCGTGAAGCGTTGGTTTGCGAGAAATCAATCATGGTCTTTTCCTGGAGTTGCACAGGAATTCTTGCGACCAATCTGGGGGGAAATTGGGAGAAGTGGGGACGAGCTGGTACAAGCTCACAGAGCGAGTGAGTCAACAAGCGCTGCATCGCACAACAGAACCATGAAACCAACAAGATTCCTGCTGCTGGCCGCCCTGCTCGGCCCACCCGCTCTTGCTGCAGATCTGACCGTGATCGAAATGCATGCGGCAAGCGGCAATGATCGCCCGTACAGCCTGGATGGCCAGCGGGTCAGTCCGGCTCAGTTGAGAAACACACTCTCCAGGAAGCTGACCGCTGCCCCCGATGCCAAAAGTACGGTTCGCATTGCCGTGCTGGTCGATCCCGATGTGAAGGTCGGCGCCCTCTCCGAACTTCGCGGCCTGGTGATGAAAGTGGGATTCGGCATGCCGCGCTATTTCATGACGACGCGGGTGAATGACAAGCTCTCCGAGATCCAGGTGAACTACAGCCCGGTCTTCCCGAGAAGCGGGCTGGAGGCGGTGATGTCGTCCGGCCAACCGGCTGCGGATCCAGCGGCAACAGCACCCACTCCGCCCCGCTGATCACAGCCCCAGCATTGTCCTTAGCAGTCAGAGGGCCGAGTTTTTATTCCAGCGTGACATTGGCCTTCTTGACCAGGCGCGCAAAGCGTTCCTGCTCGGAGCGCAGGAACTGGGCTGCGGCCTCGGGGCTGTTGAGCACGGTGTATTCGTCGCGCCGTGCAAAGCCGGCCTTGACCTCGGGGTCGGCAAAGGCAGAGGCGATGCCGTCGTGCAGGCGCCGCACCTGGGCGGGCGGCATGCCCTTGGGGCCGATGGCGGCCACCCAGCCGGCGATGTCCACGCCGGGAAAGCCCTGCTCTGCCACGGTGGGCACATCGGGCAGCGACGCCACGCGCTCGCGACCCATGATGCCGATGGCACGCAGCGCGCCGGATTTGAGGTGCGCCTGCGCAGTGCCCACGGCGATCACGCCGAAGTCCACCTGCCCGCTGAGCAGGTCCACCACCATCTGGCCCACGCCCTTGTAGGGAATGTGGCGTGCCGTGGCGCCGGCCGCGTCCAGAAAGACTTCGGCCGCGAGGTGGAAGATGGTGCCGTTGCCGGACGAGGCGTAGTTGAGGTCGCCGGGCCGCGCCTTCATGAGCGCCTGCAGTTCGCGCGCATTGCGCGCCGCCACCTTGGGGTGGACGACCAGCACGAAGGGCGAACCGCCGACGATGGACAGCGGCGTGATGTCGGCCAGGCTGTCGTAGGGCAGCTTCTTGAAGACGCTGGGGTTGACGGCGTGGTTGTTGGAGATGAAGGCGATGGTGTTGCCATCGGCCGGCGCCTTGACCAGGGCCTGCGTTCCCGTGATGCCGCCCGCGCCCGGCAGGTTCTCCATGACCACGGGCTGGCCGCCCAGCGAGCGCACCAGCGCAGTCTGGGCCGAGCGCACGATGGTGTCGGCGCCCGAGCCTGCCCCCACGGGCAGGATGACGCGCAGCGGCGTGCCATTTTGGGCGCGCACGCCCAGGGCAGCGGCCCCCAGCGATGCGCCGGCCAGGGCCAGCAGGGTGCGGCGGCGGAAGGGATGGGACGAGTGCATGGGGTTGTCTCCTTTTTGTGTTGTCTCATGCGCGCCGGGGTGGTTTTTCTGCGGCCTTCGGCGCCCGGGGATGGCTGTCAGGTCCGTGATGCAAGGGCTCCGAGGATTTCTTCGGTGTGCTCGCCAATCCCGGCCAGCGGCATGCGCACGCCGGGACGGTGGCCGTTCATGAGCAGGGGCAGCAGCACCACGTCGGTCTGGCCGCCGTCTTCGGTCTGCATGGAAGCCAGGCCGCCGCTTTGGCGCAGGTGCGGGTCGTCCACCAGTTGCTCGGGCCGCGTGATGGGCGCGTAGGGAATGCCTGCGGCCTCCAGCTGCGGCGCAAGCCGGGCCGATTCATGGCTGGCCAGGATGGCGCCCAGCTCGGCCAGCAGTTGGGGGCGCACGGCCACACGGGCGGCGTTGTCGGCGTATTCGGGGCGCTGCAGCAGGTCGGCGCGGTCCAGCACGCGGCACAGGGTGGCGAACTGCTTGTCGCTGACGGCGCCGATGAACAGTTGCTCGCCACCGGCCAGGGTGAACACGTCGTAGACGCTCCAGGCCGACACGCGCGAGGGCATGGGCGGCGGTGCCTCTCCCGTCATCAGGTACTGCTGCATGTGCTGGGAGGACAGGAAGACGCAGTTCTCGAACAGCGCGCTTTGCACCTCCTGGCCGCGCCCGGTGCGCTCACGCTCGCGCAGGGCCGCGAGCACGCCGATGGCGCCGAACATGCCGCCCATGATGTCGTTGACGCTGGTGCCCGCGCGCAGCGGCCGGCCCACAGGGCCGGTCATGTACGACAGGCCGCCCATCATCTGCACCACCTCGTCCAGCGCCAGGCGCTTTTCGTAGGGGCCGGGCAGAAAGCCCTTGTGGCTGACGTAGATGAGACCGGGCGCGCGCTGCGACAGCGTGGCGTAGTCCAGGCCCAGGGACTGCATGAGGCCGGGGCGGAAGTTCTCCAGTACCACATCGCTGCCAGCGGCCAGCTCGGCAGCGGTGGCGCGGCCCGCTTCGGTGGTGATGTCCAGCACCACGCTTTTCTTGTTGCGGTTGAAGCTGCGGAAAAAGCCGATGCCCAGGCCGGGCAGCGTGCGCGTTTTGTCGCCGCCCGGCGGCTCGACCTTGATGACTTCGGCGCCCAGGTCGGCCAGGATCATGCCGCAGGTGGGGCCCATGACCATGTGGGTGAATTCGATGACGCGGATGCCGGACAGCGGCAGCAGGGGTTCGGTGGCCATACAGGTGTGCTCGTGGGAAGGTAAGGGGTTCATGCAGCGGCGGTGGTTGCGTCGGCGGTGACGCTGCGCGGCAGGCCCGCGCGCCACAGTGCGCCATGCAGGCTTTCGCCATCCAGCCAGGCGGCCACCTTGGCGCGCAGGCGCAGCAGGGCCTCGATGTCCAGGCCCGTGTCGATGTCCATGGTGTCCAGCATGAAGGCCAGGTCTTCGGTGGAGGCATTGCCGCTGGCGCCGGGCGCATGGGGGCAGCCGCCGATGCCGGCCAGCGTGGCGTCGAAGCGCGTGACGCCGGTTTGCAGGGCCGCATGCACATTGGCCAGCGCCAGGCCGCGCGTGTCGTGGAAGTGGCCGCACCAAAAGCGTTCGCCCGCAATGCGCCGCGCCTGCTCGAACAGCGATTGCACCTGGCCCGGCCCGCCATGGCCCACGGTGTCGGCCATGCTGACGCGGTCGGCCCCCGCGTCCAGCAAGGCCTGCATGCAGCGCAGCACCTCGGCCGGCTCCACCCGGCCCTGCAGCGTGCAGCCGAAGGCCGTGCCAATGCCGCCTTCGATCAGCATCTTCGAACCTGCGGCATCGCGTGCGGCACGCATGCGGGCCACCTCGGCCACGACCTCATCGGGCGTCTTGCGCAGGTTGGCCAGGCTGTGGGCATGGCTGGCCGACAGCGGCACCAGCATCAGGTCGGCCCCGCTGGCAAGGGCGCTTTCGGCTCCGCGCAGATTGGGCACCAGCACGGAGACGAACAGGCCCGGCAGCGTTCGGGCATAGGCCACCAGCTCGCCCGTGTCGGCCAGTTGCGGCAGCAGGCGTGCGGGGACAAAGGAGCCGACTTCGATCTCGCGCTGGCCGGCAGCGTAGGCGTCGCGTATCCATTCCTTCTTGCGCTCGGTGGACAGCACGGTCTGGATGCTTTGCAGGCCATCGCGCAGGCCGACCTCGCGGATGACGGCGGACTGCAGGGCACGGATGGGTTCTGGCATGGGAAGGTTCGCGTAGGGTGGTTTGTCTTGAATGGCACTTTAGACATTCCCACCAGCGTGCAGAAGCGATAATTTTTCGGCTCAGAGTTTCCCAAATGGAAATCCATAACCGCCATGAAAGACCTGGACCTGACCACCCTGCGGCTCTTTGTCGCGGCCTGCGACCTGGGCAACATCGCCCGCGCGGGCGAGCAGCAGCACATCGGCTCATCGGCCATCAGCAAGCGCATGGCGCTGCTGGAAGAGCAGGTGCAGGCCCCGCTGCTGGAGCGCCACCGCCGGGGCGTGGTGCCCACCGCAGCCGGGCTGATGCTGCTGGAGCATGCACGCGCCATGCTGGCCAGCGCCGACCGCGCGGCCCGCGACATGGCGGCCTACCAGCATGGCGTGAAGGGACAGGTGCGGATACTGGCCTCGGTCTCGTCGATTGCCGAGTCGCTGCCCGATGACATTGCGGCCTTTCTGCAAAAGCCCGAGCACGCGCAGATCCGCGTGGACATCGAGGAGCTGACCAGCAGCGAAATCATCCGGTCCATCCGCGAAGGCCTGGCCCTGGTGGGCGTGTGCTGGAACGCAGCCGATCTGGAGGGCTTGCAGACCCTGCCCTACCGCTGCGACACCCTGGCCGTGGCCGTGCCGGCCGGCCACCCGCTGGCCTTGCGCGATAGCTGCAGCTTCAGCGAAACGCTGGATTGCGAGCATGTGGGCCTGCCCGCCTCCACGGCCGTCTACACCATGCTGGCGCGGGCGGCGGCCATCATCGGCCGGCCCCTCAATTACCGCGCCGTGGTCAGCTCCTTCGACGCCACGATCCGCTGCGTGCGCGCCGGCCTGGGCGTGGCCATCATGCCCAGGGAGATCCTGGGCATGGCGGGCCCCGGTCAGGGCGTGCAGGGCGCGCAGGGTGTGCACATGGTGCCGCTCACCGATGCCTGGGCGCGGCGCCAGTTCGCCATCTGCTTCAGGGACGGCAGCCGGCTATCGCCTGCGGCGCGCACGCTGGTGGACTATCTGGCCGGGTGCGCGCAGGCGGGCTGAGCCGGCCTTGGGAGTTATCACGATTAATTGAAGTTTGCGTGATACATCCGCTACAGGGTCCCTCCAACAATGGGACCTATGAACACCGCCCTCATCACCCCTCAACCGGCACAGCCCCAGGATGGCCAGCGCATCCACCCGCTGTGGCTGCGCCTCACGCATTGGCTCAATGCGCTGGCCGTGGTCATCCTGGTGACCAGCGGCTGGCGCATCTACAACGCGGCGCCGTTCTTTGATTTCACCTTTCCGGGCTCGATCACTCTGGGCGGCTGGCTGGGCGGGGCGCTGCAATGGCATTTCGCGGCCATGTGGCTGCTGGTGTTCAACGGGCTGCTGTACCTGCTGCTCAACATCGCCAGCGGCCGGTGGCTGCGCAAGTTCTTTCCCATCACGGTGCAGGGCGTGCGGCAGGACCTGGTGTCCGCCCTCAAGGGCCGGCTCTCGCATGCCGACCCGGCCCGCTACAACCATGTGCAAAAGCTGGCCTACCTGTTCGTGGTGCTGGACCTGGTGGTGATCGTGCTGTCGGGCCTGGTGCTCTGGAAGTCGGTGCAGTTCCCGCTGCTGCGCGAGCTGCTGGGCGGCTATGAGTCCGCAAGGCGCGTGCACTTCTTCGGCATGGCTGCGCTGGTCGCCTTTGTGGTGGTGCACCTGGCAATGGTCGCCCTGGTGCCCCGGACCTTCCTGACCATGATCCACGGCCGTGCGCCCAAGACACCATGAAAATCTTCAAAGCCCCTTCCCTGCCCGGCGTCGATGGCGAGGCCGTGGTGCACGAGGCACGCTCGCTGATCGCCCGCAAGCTGGACCAGCCCGCACGCCGCGCCTTCTTGCAGCGCTCGCTGACGCTGGGCGGCCTGTCCCTGCTCACGGGCTGCAGCATCAGCGATGACAGCCACGTCGAGGCCGCGCTCAGCCAGGTATCGCGCTTCAACGACCGCGTGCAGGGCCTGCTGTTCAGCCCCACGCGGCTGGCGCCCACCTATTCAGCAGCCGAGATCACGCGCCCCTTCCCCTTCAATGCCTACTACGGCGAGGACGAGGTGCGCGAGGTGGACGAGGCCAGCTGGCGCCTGGAAGTGACCGGCATGGTCGCCGATCGCCATGCCTGGAGCCTGGCCGAGCTGCGCGCCATGCCGCAGGAAGAACAGATCACGCGCCATATCTGCGTGGAGGGCTGGAGCGCCATAGGCCGCTGGGGCGGCGTGCGTTTCGCCGATTTCCTGCGCCATATAGGCGCCGACACCAGCGCCAAGTACGTCGGCTTCAAGTGCGTGGACGACTACTTCACCAGTATCGACATGGCCACGGCCCTGCATCCGCAGACGCTGATGGCATTGACTTACGACGGGCAGCCCCTGCCGCCCAAATATGGCTTTCCGATGAAGCTTCGCATGCCCACCAAGCTGGGCTACAAGAACCCGAAGCACGTCCAGGCCATGTTCGTCACCAACACCTACTCCGGCGGCTACTGGGAAGACCAGGGCTACAACTGGTTCGGAGGCAGCTGAGCGGCCTCACAAGCCGCTGTGCCGCCAACGAAGGTGCGAGGCCGGGCCATGCAAGGCCGGCCGATTGTGCAACCTGCAAACCGCTAATCCAAAGGAAGACTCAAATGACCAAGTTCACCACCACCGTGCTCGCCGCCTGCCTCGCCCTGGCCGGCGCCACCTCGGCATTCGCTGCGGATGAGATGTCCAAGGACGGCATGTCCAAGGGCGCAATGACCAAGGATTCCATGTCCAAGGATGGGATGAAGAAGGACTCCATGTCCAAGGACGGGATGAAGAAGGATTCCATGTCCAAGGATGGAATGAAGAAGGACTCCATGCACAAGGACGGCATGCACAAGGATGGCATGTCCAAGGACGCAATGAAGAAGGACTCCATGGGCAAGGACGGAATGTCCAAGTAAGCCGGGGAACTCGCCTGTCCCGGCCGATGCCGCCCGGGCGGCCGGGCTGGCGGGGCTGCCGGCCATGGGACCAGGCGCAAAGCCGGGTCCTTTCTGTGCACCCCCCATGCCCGCTCCGAGGCAAGAGCGGGCTGGCAGACCTCAGCGGCGCTGGGGTGGGCGCTGGCCCGGGGCGCCGCCGGAGCGTTGCTCAATATGACGGAACGTGAGACGGCCCTTGTTCAGGTCATAGGGCGACATCTCGAGCGTGACCTTGTCGCCGGCCAGCACGCGGATGCGGTGCTTGCGCATTTTTCCGCCGGTATAGGCGATGAGCTGGTGGCCGTTTTCCAGCGTTACGCGGAAGCGGGAATCAGGCAGCACTTCGTCTACCCGGCCTTGCATTTCGATCAGTTCTTCTTTAGCCAATGGGACTCCTGTGAGTACATGTTGAAAGGGGTGCGTCGCCGCAAGTTGCCGGTGCAGCACCATGCTGCGGCCTTGGGCCAGCGCAGGATGACCGCCGCACACAGGCAGCGGATCATCGGAAAAAAGGGAAAGAGGCCCCTGCAGGTGGCAGGGAGAGTGCGGGCCCGGGGAAGGGTGTTGGACCCGCGTGGTGCTCGCCGATGGGAGTGACAGTTGCGGACTTCGTCACAGTGGGCGGCCAACGGCAGTCCGGGGACTGCAAGAATGTCAGACGGGCACTGAGGAGGCGAACAACAAGGACAGCACCTCCAGCAGTATAGGTCAATTGCCGGACCCGCGTTGAAGCGGCGCCGGGTACCGCACCTGTAAGGGGCGGCATTTTCCCTGCCGCGACTGGGGCAATTCGCAGTCGAACCGGAAGAAGTGCACTGCCTTGGTGGTTGCCGCGGCATCGAAGCGGCCGCCGTCGGCCCGCCTCATGCCTTTCACCTATCCCAGCTTGGGCAGCAGGTTGAACAGCAGCACCATCAGCAGGCCCACAAAGGACACGATGGACTGCACCACGGTAATGGTCTTGGTGGCCTCGCCCATGCTCATGCCGAAGGACTCCTTCACCATCCAGAAGCCCGCGTGGTTGGCATAGTTGAAGAACAGCGAGCCGCAGCCGATGGCCAGCGCCAGCAGCGGCACGTTCAGCGAAGGATCGGAGGCCGCCAGCGGCGCCAGCAGGCCAGCCGCGCCGACGATGCCCACGGTGGCCGAGCCGGTGGACACCGACAGCAGCATGGCGATCATCCAGCCCAGCACCAGCGGAGGCAGGGCGAACTGCTGGGTCATGTGGACGATGGCATCGCCCACCTTGGCGCTGGTCAGGATCTGCTGGAACGCACCGCCGCCCGCAATGATGAGCATGATGCCGGCGATGGGCTTGAGGCTCTGGCCCAGCGCGTCGCGCAGCTTCTCTGCATCGGCGCCGCGCAGATAGCCCAGGGTGATGGAGGCAAACACCACGCCCAGCAGCATGGCCACCAGCGGATTGCCCAGGAAGGCCGCCGCATGCAGCAGGCCCGAATCCTTGGGCAACAGCACCTCGGCCAGCGCATGCACCAGCATCAGCAGCGCGGGCAGCAAGGCGCACAGCACGCCCATGCCGATGCTGGGCGCACTGCCCTCCCCGCCTTCCTTCTTGCCTGATGTGAACTGCTCCAGCAGGGCTGCATCGGGGCGCGTACTCATGCGCGGCGTGATGAAGGCGCCGTACAGCGGGCCGCCCAGCACCATGGCGGGGATCACGGCCAGAAAGCCGTACAGCATGGTCGGGCCGACCGTGGTGTGCAGCGTGGCAATGGCGGTGAGCGGGCCGGGGTGCGGCGGCACCATGCCGTGCATGGCGGCCAGCGCGGCGATCACGGGCACGCCCACATAGACATAGGCCGATCCCTTGAAGCGCTCATTGCTTTCCAGCTTGCGCGCCACGCTGAAGATCAGCGGCAGCATGACCACCAGCCCCACCTCGAAGAACATGGGAATGCCGATCACGAAGGCCACCAGGGTCATGGCCCAGGGAATCATGCGCTCGGACGTGCGCTGCAGGATGGCACCGGCCAGCCGCTCGGTGGTGCCGGAGTCCGCCAGGATCTTGCCCAGCATCGCGCCCAGGGCAATCACCACACCCACCGCGCCCAGCGTCTTGCCCGCCCCGTTGGTGAGGTTCTTGACGATCTCGCCCGGCGCCATGCCCGTGGCAAAGCCCACGCCGATGGAAACCACCAGCAGCGCCAGCAGGGGATGAAGACGGACGCGCGAGACGATCAGCGCGACCAGGACCAGCACGCTGGCCAGCGCGATGAGCAGCAGTTGGGTATCGAATGAAGACATAGGAGGCTTGGAGTTGTGTTTTTATGATGGACGCCCGCACGCTGGGATGCATGCGGTTTCCAATCGCTGCAAATCCTATGCCTGACCCTGAAGGGGACCTGTAGGCTCCAGGCTTGTTCGCAGGAGACTGGCTCAGAGCCGTGCCTCCCGTTCCACTACTGCAAGACCAATGAACAACCTCGGCTCCGCTGGCACTCTCGAAGTCTTTATCAGAGCCCCCATCCAGCCGGAATTTGTGGATTTGGTGGCAGATGCGCGCGCATCGATCGCCAGCGCCCTCGGCGAGGCGCTGGACAGCCTCTACCTGTATGGCAGCGTGGCGCGCGGCTGCGCAAGGGCGGGCTTCTCGGACTTGGACCTGACGGTGGTGCTGGTGCGCTCCCTTAGTGGACAGGAGAGCGCCCGGCTGGAGCAGTTGCGCCAGGACCTGCAACTACGTCACACAGAAGTCGTGAAGATCGATTTCGACCTGGGCACTCGGCAAGAGGTGCTGGACCCGGCCCATCTCTACAGCTGGGGCTACTGGCTCAAGCATGAGTGCCGCTGCATCCATGGAGAAGACCTGGCGCAGCAGTTTGAGGCGTTCGAGCCGTCCAGGGCGATTGCACAAGCCGTCAATGGTGACTACGTGCAGGTGCTGAACGACTACCTGCAGCGCATTGCCGGAACCCGGGACGACATGGAGGCCCTGCGCCTGCAACGCGAAGCCGCACGCAAGCTGATCCGGGCCACCAATGTGCTGCGCCCCTGCTCAGGGGGCTTCTGGCCGCGCACGCTGGAGGAGTTCGCCGATTGCTTTGCGCAGCTCCATCCGGAAATGGCGCAGTCCATGGCTTTCTTTCTGGCGCAGGCAAGGACGCCCGAGGCACCCAGAGCTCGTTTCAACGCAGAGCTTTCGGCCTTCATCAGCTGGATTCGGCGCCAGCGGGCTGCATCTACGGCAGTCTAGGTACCGGGCAACGCCAGGGCCCAAGCCGCCAAACGCCTGGCTGCCACAAAAGCTTCACTCCTCCGTCACCGCACCGTCACGCGCAGCGGGTGCAATGTAAACGTTTTCAAGAAATCGTTTACATCCATGAGCATCACCGAGGTTGCACGCCGCGCGGGCCTGTCCGTCGCCACTGTTTCGCGGGTTTTCAATTCGCCGGAGGTGGTCAATGCGCAAACGCGCAGCACGGTGCTGCGTGTGGCGCAGGAAGTGGGCTATGTGGCCAATGCCAGCGCCCGCACGCTGCGCACGCGCAGCAGCAAGGTGCTGGGCGTGGTGCTGCCCACGCTCACCAATCCGGTGTTTGCCGAGTGCCTGCAGGGCATTGCCTCACAGGCGGCGCTGCGCGGCTATGCGATTTCGCCTTGCACCACCGAATACGACCACGCCGGTGAAGACGCGGCCACCACGCGGCTGCTGGCCAGCGGGGTGGATGCGCTGGTGCTGGTGGTCTCCAACCCTGGCGATTCGGCGGCGCTGGCGCGTGTGCGCCAGGCCGGCAAGCCCTATGTGCTGGCCTATCACCACACCCATGAGCATGCCTGCGTGGGCGTGGACAACACGGGCGCGGTCAGGGAGCTGGTGCTGCGCCTGGCTGCGGCAGGCCACAGCCGCATCGGCATGGTCACGGGCCAGTTGCGCGCGTCCGACCGCGCCCAGCAGCGCTGCCGTGGCTATGCGCTGGGCATGCAGGCCGCAGGCCTGTCGCCGCTGCCCGCCTGGGAGGTGCCCTTTGCTGCCACCGCCGTGCAGATGCTGCAGCAGCACCTGAGCGAGCAGGCCCCGCCCACGGCCATTGTCTGCAGCAACGATCTGCTGGCGATACGCACCATCCGCGCGGCATCGCTGGCCGGGTTCTCCGTGCCTGCGGACCTGAGCGTGGTCGGCTTTGACGGGATTGCCATGGCCGGCGATCTCACGCCTTCGCTGGCCTCGATTTCCCAGCCCAACCACGAGATCGGCTCGGCCTGCGTGCGCCTGCTGTGCGATGCGCTGGCGGGCAAGAAAACCCTGGCCGCGCAGGACAGCCTGTGCCTGCCGCATGGCTGGCGCAGCGGCGAGTCCTGCCGGCTCTAAAACCAACAACAGCGGCCCGCGCAAGCCAAGGCCGCGCCCTTCCCTTCCCCACGCTCCCCCACCTCTTCGAGTACGCACCATGAAACTGACTGCCCTCCCCTTCAAGCTCTCCTTCAAGCGCCTTGCCTTGCTGGCCGCCACCACTGCCGTCTGCGGAACGGCCCTTGCCCAGAGCGCCATCTGCTACAACTGCCCGCCCGAATGGGCCGACTGGGGCACGCAGATCAAGGCCATCAAGGCCGATACCGGTATCACCGTGCCGCCCGACAACAAGAACTCCGGCCAGTCGCTGGCCCAGCTGGTGGCCGAGAAGGCCAGCCCCGTGGCCGATGTGACCTACCTGGGCGTGACTTTCGCCATCCAGGCGCAGAAAGACGGCGTGGTCGCCGCCTACAAGCCCGCCCACTGGGACCAGGTTCCCGCCGGCCTCAAGGACCCCAAGGGCGAGTGGGTGACCATCCATTCGGGCACGCTGGGCTTCATGGTCAACAAGGCGGCGCTGGGCGGCAAGCCCGTGCCGCAGTCCTGGGCAGACCTGCTCAAGCCCGAATACAAAGGCCTGGTGGGCTACCTGGACCCGGCCTCGGCCTTCGTGGGCTATGTGGGCGCCGTGGCCGTGAACCAGGCCATGGGCGGCACGCTGGACAACTTCCAGCCCGCCATCGACTACTTCAAGAAGCTGCAGAAGAACGAGCCCATCGTGCCCAAGCAGACCTCGTATGCGCGCCTGCTGTCGGGCGAGATCGGCATCCTGCTGGACTACGACTTCAACGCCTACCGCGCCCGCTACAAGGACAAGGCCGACGTGGACTTCGTGATCCCCAAGGAAGGCACCGTGGTCATGCCCTATGTGATGAGCCTGGTGAACAAGGCGCCGCACACGGACAACGGCAAGAAGGTGCTGGACTATGTGCTGTCCGACAAGGGCCAGTCCATCTGGGCCAACGCCTACCTGCGCCCCGTGCGCGACGTGGCCCTGCCCAAGGAGGTGGCCGGCCATTTCCTGCCCGCCAGCGAGTACGCACGCGCCACCTCGGTGGACTACCAGAAGATGGCGGATGTGCAAAAGGGCTTCTCCACGCGCTACCTGCGTGAAGTGCGTTGAGCCGGGCGGACTGCATCGTGGGCATTCCCTCCCAAGCGCCAGGCGACTGGCGCGCCCGCGCGCTGCTGCTGGCCTGCAGCGCGCCGGCCGTGGCCTTCTTCGCGGCGTTCTGGCTGCTGCCGGCCGGCCTGCTGCTGGCGCTGCCGGCGCGTGAAGGCTGGCGCACCTATTTCGCCACGCTGACCGACGCGCTGTACCTGCAAAGCCTGCTGCAGACGCTGGCCCTGTCGCTGGCCGTGACCGTGGCCACGCTGCTGGTCGGCGCGGTGATGGGCATTGCGCTGGCGCGCCACCGCTTCACGGGGCGCGGCCTGCTGCTGTCGCTGCTGACGCTGCCGCTGTCGTTTCCGGGCGTGATCATCGGCTTTTTCATCATCCTGCTGGGCGGGCGCCAGGGCGCGCTGGCCGACCTGTCGGTGGCCCTGGGCGGCGAGCGGATCACCTTCGCCTACGGGCTGCTGGGCCTGTTCCTGGGCTACCTGTACTTCTCGCTGCCGCGCGCCATTGCCTCCTACACGGCAGCGGCCGAGGCGCTGGACCCGCACCTGGAAGAGGCCGCGCGCTCGCTGGGCGGCAATGGCTGGAGCGTGGCGCGCGATGTGTGGTGGCCGCAGCTGCTGCCCACCACGCTGGCCTGCGGCGCCATCGTGTTCGCCACGTCGGTCGGCGCCTTCGGCACGGCCTTCACCCTGTCGAGCAAGTTCGAGGTGCTGCCCATCACCATCTACAACGAGTTCACCAACTACGCCAACTTTGCCCTGGCCGCCAGCCTGTCGATCAGCCTGGGGCTGATCACCTGGCTGGTGCTGTGGCTGTCGCGGCGCTGGGCGGGTCCCGCCGCCACAGGAGTCTGACCATGCGGACCACACAAAAAATGCCACCGCTGATGTGGCTGGTGACCGCCACCGTCGCCCTGTTCATGCTGGCGCCCATGCTGCTGTCGGTGCTGGCCGGGCTGGTGCAGAACTACGGCCAGGGCCTGTCCAGCGGATTGACCACGCGCTGGCTGGCCGAGGTCTGGGCCGGCTACGGCAATACCGTGCTGATGTCGCTGCTGCTGGCCTGCGCCTGCGTGGCCATGACCTTGGTGCTGGGCGTGCCCTGCGCCTATGCGCTGGCGCGCAGCCGCTCGCCCTGGGCCCGGCATTTCGAGGAACTGCTGACCCTGCCCGTGGCCATTCCGGGCCTGGCCAGCGCCCTGGCCCTGCTGCTGGCCTATGGCAGCGTGGCCGCCTTCCGCCAGAGCTTTGCCTTCATCCTGGTGGGCCATGTGGTGTTCACCCTGCCCTTCATGGTGCGCATGGTGGGCTCGGCACTGCGCCGCCAGGAGCTGGTGGCGCTGGAGGAGGCAGCGCGCAGCCTGGGCGCCTCGTTCGCGCAGCGCTTCCTGGGCGTGCTGGTGCCTGCCGTGCTGCCTGCCATCGTGGCTGCCTGCCTGATGGTGTTCACCCTGTCCATGGGCGAGTTCAACCTGACCTGGATGCTGCACACGCCGCTGACGCGCACCCTGCCCGTGGGCCTGGCCGACAGCTATGCGTCCATGCGCATCGAGGTGGGCTCGGCCTATACCCTCATCTTCCTCATCGTCATCCTGCCCGTGATGTGGCTGCTGCAGGCGCTGGGGCATTTCATCGAGAAGCATTATGGAAAGTAACAGCGTCGCCATCGACATCCGGCAATGCGCCAAGACCTATGCCGACGGAACGCGCGGCCTGCAGGCCACCGACCTGCGCGTGGAGCCCGGCGAGGTGCTGGCCCTGCTGGGACCCTCGGGCTGCGGCAAGACCACGCTGCTGCGCATCATCGCGGGGCTGGAGACGCCGGACGCGGGCAGCCGCATCGCCTTCGGCGACACCGACGTCACCCGCGTGCCCATAGAAAAGCGCCAGGTGGGCATGGTGTTCCAGCACTACGCGCTGTTCCCGCAGATGAGCGTGCAGGCCAACATAGCCTACGGCCTGCGCATACGCGGCGTGTCCGAGCAGGAGCAGCGCCGCGTGGTGGGCGAACTGGTGGACCTGGTGCGCCTGAACGGCCTGGAGCACAAGCGCCCGGCCGAACTGTCCGGCGGCCAGCGCCAGCGCGTGGCCCTGGCCCGCGCCGTGGCATCGCGGCCGCGCGTGCTGCTGCTGGACGAGCCGCTGACCGCGCTGGACGCCAAGCTCAAGGAAACCCTGCGCGACGAGCTGGCACAGCTGCTGCGCCAGCTGCGCATCACCGCCGTCCACGTCACGCACGACCAGCAGGAGGCCATGGCCATTGCCGACCGCATGGCCGTCATGCAGGCAGGCCGCATTCTGCAGGTGGGCGACGGTGAGAGCCTGTACCGCCGACCGGCCCATCCCTTTGTCGCCACCTTCCTGGGGCGCGTGAACCAGGTCGAACGCAGCGAAGACGATGCGCGCAGCAACCGGCTGGCGCTGGCCGGCATGGAGCTGGCCTGCCCGGCCGAATGCACGGGCGCGGCCCGGCTGCTGCTGCGCCCTGAAGACATCGAGGTCTGCGCCGCCGGCACGCCGGGCGCCGTGCCCGCATCGGTGGCGCGCCGCGTCTTCCTGGGCGACCGCCTGCAGCTCACGCTGGAGCTGGCGGGCCACACGCCGCTGATGGCCGACGTGGCCCGCGACCACGCCGCGCAATCGGGCGACCGCGTGGCCTTGCGCATCGCCCCCCACCAATGGATGCCCAACCATGCCCACGCCTGAAACCCTGCGCACTTCCATGACCACCTTCCTGGCCCAGCTCACCGACCTGCACATCCGCGAACCCGGCCGCCTGACCTACCGCCGCATCGATACCGCCCAATACCTGGAGCGCACGGTGCAAAGCGTGCTGACCCTGCCCCAGCAGCCGCACGCCCTGGTGATCACCGGCGACCTGACCGACTTCGGCCGGCCTGCCGAATACGCCCACCTGCGCAGCCTGCTGGCACCGCTGGGCACCCTGCCCGTCTACCTGCTGCCCGGCAACCACGATGACCGCAACGCGCTGCGCACCGCCTTTCCCGAGCACACCTGGCTGCGCAGCGAAGGCTTCATCCAGTACGCCGTGGACATTGGCGCGCTGCGGCTGATCGCGCTGGACACCGTGGTGCCCGGCCACAGCGAGGGCACCCTGTGCGAGAAGCGCCTGCAATGGCTGGAGCTGCAACTGGCCGCCAGCGAAGGCCGCCCCGTGGTCATCGCCATGCACCACCCGCCCTTCGAGACCCTGATAGGCCACATGGACAAGATCGGCCTGCTGCAGGGTGCACAGGCGCTGGAAGACCTGGTGCGCCGCCACCCCAACGTGCAGCGCGTCATCTGCGGCCACCTGCACCGCAGCATCCAGGTCGCCTTTGGCGGCACGGTGGCCATGACCTCGCCTGCGCCCGCCCACCAGGTCTGCCTGGACCTGGCGCCCGACGCCGCATCGGCCTGGACGCTGGAGCCGCCCGGCTTCATGCTGCACGCCCTGCCGCCCGGCGGCCGGCTGGTCAGCCATGCCGTAGCCAGCGGCCAGTTTGACGGCCCGCACCCGTTCTGGGATGCGCAGGGGCGGCTGATCGACTGAGCCCGGACGCGCGCGGCCCTGGTGAAAGCCGACGAGAATATCCGCCATGGATATCAACAACATCAAGGGCCGCCTGGACTTCCTGCGCGAGGCGGAAAAGCTCAAGAGCGTGCTGCGCAGCGCCCACACCTCCACCGGCCGCACCGAAAGCACGGCCGAGCACAGCTGGCGCCTGTGCCTGATGGCCATCGCCTTCGAGGACCAGTTCGCACAGCTGGACATGCTCAAGCTGCTCAAGCTGTGCGTGATCCACGACCTGGGCGAGGCCATCCACGGCGACATCCCCGCTGTGGAAAAGAACCAGCACCCCGACAAGAGCGCGCAGGAAAAGGCCGACCTGCTGCACCTGACCCGCTCGCTGCAGCCCGGGCACCGCGACGCCATCATGGCCCTGTGGCAGGAGTACGAAGACGCCGCCACCCCCGAGGCCCGTGCCGTCAAGGCCCTGGACAAGCTGGAGACCATCCTGCAGCACAACCAGGGGATCAATCCGCAGGATTTCGACTACGGCTTCAACCTGGGCTACGGCAGGAAGTACACGGGCGCCGATCCTCTGTTCGCCCAGGTGCGCAGCCTGCTCGACGAGGACACGCGCCAGAAAATGGGCGCCGCCGCGCAGGACGCCAGCGCGACCTAGCTGCGCCAGCGCCCCTGTGGCCGCGTCAGCGGCCCGCGCCGACCCGCTGGCGCCGCCCCAGCCCCATCCATCCGATGGCTGCGGCCAGCAGGCTCAGGACCGCAAGGGCTGTGTGCTGCAGCGTCGGCACGGGGGTCACCTGTCCACCGCCGGGGAAAGCTGCCACCGTATTGATGGACGCGGAAGCCATGCACGGCACCGTTCCCACGACCTGCCCTGCTTGCATGCACTGCACCGACGGGTCCCCGGCATCCACGGTGGCCACATTGGTAATGGTTGCGGGCGCCGGGTTGGACACGCTGGCCATCACGGTGAAAACCAGCGAGTCTCCTGCCGCGAACACGGGCACCGTGACCGCCAGCGATCCGGAGCCTGACGCCACGGGACATGGCGTGCTGGCGCCGGGCGTACAGGTCCAGGTGGCGCGCTCCAGGCCGGCAGGCAGGCTGTCGGCAATCTGCGCCTGGGTGGCGGCCACGGTCCCCGTATTCCTGACGGTGATGGTGTAGAGCACCTCCTGCCCCGCCTGCACCTGGCCTGCGGGCGAGATGCTGTGGGTCAACGACAGGGCAGGATGCACGGCCTCCCTGTGCCAGGACATGACGTTCTGGTTTTGCACGGGCGCCCCGGTCCACGCAACGGACACGCCGTTGTCGGGCATCTCATAGGTCCCCAGACAGGTGTCGCTCTCACCCGAATGGCTGACCTGCTGGGATGTTTCCGAGAACAGGGAAGCGCACATCGCGTTGTTCACGGCCGCCACCTGTTCCGTGGCCATTTCAAACCGGCTGAGCATATCCACATCATTGGGAGATCCACCCGGGCCAACGCCATTGATGGAGCGGTGCGGATTGTTTTCCGTCAGCCAGCGTTGAAGGTGGATTCTGTTTCTCACGATATTGGACCCACTGTCCGTGGAAACCCTGAATATGAATGCGCGCACATCCGGGTCGTCACTGCTGTAGGTGGTCAATCCGTCCGAGAAACTATAGGAAGTCACCAGCGCCCTTATTTCGCTCTCGTCCAGGTCGGGCTGCAAGGGTGCGGCCGTTTCAAACCAGCCGGCCAGGCGGGCGGTCCTCGGAAAATCCTGGCATGAGCCGTGAGGCCCCAGTGGACAAGCCGTGCGATCCTGGAAATCCGAGTAGGAGGTTCTCATCTCCCCGAAGTAACGCGTCACTTGCGCGCTGGCGGGTGGGCAGGCCGAGATTGCTGCACCGGCCATCAAGGCAGCCATGAGGGCGTGATTTTTCATAGAACTCCCAGCGATAGATAGATTTGAGCTATCAAGTTATCACTGGCATTGAACTTTAAAAATCACCAATCCCAAAAATTCACCATTCAATGACAAATATTTGCAATACCGCCATTGGAATGGAACTCCAAGTTGTCGTCCTGCCTACTTTTCAACGGAGAGCGCCGATGAATGCGGAACTCCATAACAACCGATCTGCCGTCCGATATCCATTTGGATGGGATCGCACAATACCCCATTTGAATCAAATCTATTGTGACAAAAGTTTCAAACAGTAAATAACAATAAGGAATGGGGGTAGATCCGACCCTGGAACACCGAGGACGGCTCCCTCACCGATCCACAGGCAGCGCCAGCGTCTCCTTGACCTCCTCCATCACCACATAGCTGTGCGACTCGGCCGGCACGGGCAGTTTCTTGAGGATGTCGCCCAGCAGGCGGCGGTACTCGCGCATGCCGCCCAGGCGGGCCTTGACCAGGTAGTCGAAGCTGCCCGAGACCAGGAAGCACTCCAGCACGTCGGGCACGTGCAGCAGTTCCTGGCGCACCTTGTCGAAGACCTCGCCCGACTTGGACGACAGCTTGATCTCCACGAACACCAGCAGCGTCTTGCCCAGCGCCTCGGGCGACAGATGGGCGTGGTAGCCGGTGATCACGCCATCGCGCTCCAGGCGGCGCACGCGCTCCGAACAGGGCGTGGCCGAGAGGCTGACCTGCTCGGCCAGTTCGGTCATGGAGATGCGGCCGTCGCGCTGCAGGATGTCGAGGATCTTGCGGTCGGTGCGGTCGAGCACGCGGTTTTCACTTCTGGCGGCCATGGCGGTGCTTCCCGGGGATGATCAATCACTGGAGAGTATCAATATTTCAGTGATTTCCACTGCCTCATCGTCAATAGACTTTGATTTCATCTTGTTGACCTGGCGGTAAATCCCATGAAAGTCCTTGTTCTTGGCGGCGGTGTCATCGGCGTGACCAGTGCGTACTACCTGGCGCGGGCCGGTGCCGAGGTCACGGTGCTGGACCGGCAGGATGCGCCCGCGTCCGAAACCAGCTTTGCCAACGCGGGCCAGGTCTCGCCCGGCTACTCCACGCCCTGGGCGGCGCCCGGCATTCCGCTCAAGGCCCTGAAGTGGATGCTGCAGGAACACGCGCCGCTGGCCGTGCGCCTGGACGGCAGCCTGTTCCAGCTGCGCTGGATGGCGCAGATGCTGCGCAACTGCTCTGCCCAGCGCTACGCCGTCAACAAGGAACGCATGATGCGTGTGGCCGAGTACAGCCGCAGCTGCCTGCAGCAGCTGCGCGCCGACACCGGCATCGCCTACGAGCAGCGCACGGGCGGAACGCTGCAGCTGTTCCGCACCCAGGCCCAGCTGGACGCCGTGGAGCGCGATGTGGCCGTGCTGCGCGAATGCGCCGTGCCCTACGAACTGCTGGACCGCGACCAGCTGGCCCAGGTGGAACCCGCGCTGGCCCAGGCGCGCGACCGGCTGACCGGCGGCCTGCGCCTGCCCAAGGACGAGACCGGCGACTGCCACCGCTTCACCAATGAATTGGCCCGCATCGCCACCGGCCTGGGCGTGGAGTTGCGCTTCAACCAGAACGTGGATGGCCTGGTGGTCGAAGGCGGCCGCATTGCCGGCGTGCGCGTCAATGGCGAACTGCTGACCGCCGACCGCTACGTGATGGCCTTCGGCAGCTACTCGCGCCAGGCGCTGGAGCCGCTGGGGCTGGACCTGCCCGTCTACCCCGTCAAGGGCTATTCGCTCACCGTGCCGCTGGGCAACCCGGCGCTGGCGCCGCAGTCCACGGTGCTGGACGAGACCTACAAGATTGCCGTCACCCGTTTTGACGACCGCATCCGCGTGGGCGGCATGGCCGAACTGGGCGGCTTCGACCTGCGCCTGGACCCGCGCCGCCGCGCCACGCTGGAACTGGTGGTCAACGACCTGTTCCCGGGCGGCGACGTGGCGCGCGCCAGCTTCTGGACCGGGCTGCGGCCCATGACGCCGGACGGCACGCCCATCATCGGCGCCACGCGCTACTCCAACCTGTTCCTGAACACCGGCCACGGCACGCTGGGCTGGACCATGGCCTGCGGCTCGGGCCGGCTGATCGCCGACCTGATCACCGGCCGCAGCCCCGAAATCAGCACCGACGGCCTGGCCCTGGACCGCTACACGCACCGGCCGGCCCGGCACCTGGGGGGCAGCTCCACGCCCGTCTCTGCCTGAGCGCAAGACACCTTGAACATCTGAGGCCAGCCTGCACCGGCCCTGCGTTACGGGCCGCTACCCCAGCGTCAGGTCCCGCAGCGCGGACATCAGCGGCGACCAATGGGCCTTGGGGTGGCTGATGAGAAGCCAGCTGCGGCGCGTGCGCAGCTCGGGGATGGGCAGGGACTGCAGGCGCTCGGGATTGCTGCGCAGCACATGGCTGGGCACGTAGCACAGCAGATCGGTCTGGCCCACGATGTCGATGGTGGCCTCGGTGTTGTGCTGGATCTCCAGGGCCACGGTGGGCGCGCCCAGGCCCTGGGCCGCGAAGGCCTCGTCCACCACCTTGCGCACGGCGGCGCCCGGTGCCGGCAAGGCCCAGGAGTAGCCCTGCAAATGCCCGAACCTCAGGCCCTGCTCCAGCGCCAGCTGGAACAGCGGGTGGCGCGGCCGTGCGGCGGCCCATAGCTCGTCCTCGCCAATGACCACCTGGGCGCAGCGCGTGGCATGGCCCGGGTAGGACGGCACCACGGCCAAGTCCAGGCTGCCGTCGAGCAGCGCGCGCTCCAAGTCGTCGGACTTACCCACGGTCAGCCGCACGCGCAGGCCGGGGCGGCGGCGCAGCAACTCGGCCACGGCCCGGGTGGCGCGGCTTTCCGAGGTGGCCTGCGTGAAGCCCAGGCGGATCAGGCCCACATGCTGGGCCTGGATGTCGCTGGCGGCGCGCATCGTCTCCTCATGCCGCAGCACCAGTTGACGCGCAGGCTCCATGAACAGCTGGCCGCTGCTGGTCAGCGCCACGCCATGCGTTCCGCGCGTGAACAGGGCCGCTCCCACCCCCTGCTCCACGCGGCGCACGATCTTGGAGACGGCCGGCTGGGTCAGTTGCAGGGCAGCGGCCGCACGCCCGAAATGGCCATGCTCAGCCACGGCCAGAAAGCAGGCCAGCTCGTTATAGGCAAATCCCGTCATGCCATTCCTTGTCAACGAAGAAAAACGAGAAAGCTTGCTACCTTGCCGAGCAAAGCCATTCCAGATGTGCATCGATTTTCGCTGGTTTGGTTATCACCAAGACAGGGCTTGTGGCTAGAGTTTTGGCATGGAAACTTTTTGAGCCACATCATGAACCCACCAAATATCGTGCTCATCGTCGCGGACAACCTGGGCTGGGGCGAGCTGGGCTGCTACGGCGGCGGTGCGCTGCGCGGCGCGCCCACTCCGCGCATCGACCAGCTGGCCTGCGAGGGACTGCTGCTGCAGAACTTCAACGTGGAAAGCGACTGCGTGCCCACGCGCTCGGCCCTGATGACGGGGCGCCATCCCATCCGCACGGGTGCCCTGCAATCGGTGCCGGCCGGGCTGCCACAGGGCCTGACGCGCGGCGAGACCACGCTGGCCCAGCTGCTGTCGGCCCAGGGATATGCCACGGCGCATTTCGGCAAATGGCATCTGGGGGACATTCCGGGGCGTTATCCCTCGGACCGGGGTTTCGACGAGTGGTACGGCATTCCCCGCACCACGGACGAAAGCCAGTTCACCGCGACCACGGGCTACGACCCCCTGGTGGCGCCCCTGCCCCACATCATGGAAGGCCGCGCGGGCGCGCCCTCGGACGATGTCAAGGTCTACGACCTAGAATCGCGGCGCAACATCGATGCCGAGCTGGTGGAGCGCTCGCTGGACTTCATGCGCCGCAACCACGCCCGGGACCGCCGCTTCTTTCTGTACCTGCCCCTGGTGCACCTGCACTTTCCCACGCTGCCGCATGCGGATTTCGCGGGCCGCACCGGCCAGGGCGACTTTGCCGACTCCATGGTGGAGATGGACCATCGCGTGGGCCAGATCTCGGACGAGATCGACCGGCTCGGCCTGCGCGAGGACACCCTGTTCATCTTCTGCAGCGACAACGGCCCCGAGTTCCGCCAGCCCTACCGCGGCACGGCCGGCCCCTGGCGCGGCACCTACCACACGGCCATGGAGGGCAGCCTGCGCGTGCCCTTCATCGCACGCTGGCCGGGCCGCATCCAGGCCGGGCGCACCAGCAATGAAATCATGCACGTGACCGACATCTTCTCCACCCTGGCGGCGGTGGCGGGCGCCGCCATGCCACAGGACCGGCCCATCGACGGCCTGGACCAGACGGCCTTCCTGCTGGGCGAGCCCCGGTCCGCGCGCGAGGGCTTTCTCTTCTACATCAAGGACCAGCTGCGGGCCGCGAAGTGGCGCGACTGGAAGCTGCATTTCTACTGGGAGCCCGAGGTCAACGAGAGCAAGGGCAAGCTGGAGTCACCCTACCTGTTCAACATCGTGCGCGATCCCAAGGAGGAGCATGACGTGCTGATCTTCAACACCTGGGTGCTCAACCCCATGCTGACCATGGTCCAGCGCTTCAACGAAAGCTGCAAGGCACACCCCAACACCGCGCCCGGCGCCCCCGACCAATGACCTGCGCACCCCTACCCGCCCCGCAGGCCAGCGGCCGCCTGCCGACCACCCGCCGCCATGCACTGCGCCCCCTGGCCGCCGCAGCCCTGCTGGCCCTTGCACTGCCCACGGCCCGCGCGGCCGAGCCGGCGGCGCACGCGCCGCAGGGCAAGCCCATCACCTGGATCGTGGGCTTTGCGCCCGGCGGCAGCCTGGACGTGCTGACCCGCCATGTGGCCCGGCAACTGGAGGCCAGGGCCGGTGTCAGCGTGGTGGTGGAGAACCGGCCGGGCGCCTCGGGCGCGATCAGCCTGCAGGCGGCAGCCAAGGCGCCTGCCGATGGCCTGACCCTGGTCTCCGTGCCCGGACCGCAGCTGTCCGGCCCACGCCAGCCCGAGGTGGGCCGCGAGCTGACCGCCGTGGCCGTGATGGCCCGGGGCGCCATGGTGCTGGTGGGCCCTGCCCCGGGTGCGGCCGGCAGCCTGGGCGAACTGGTAGCCGCCATGAAAGCCAAACCGGGCCAATGGAGCTACGCCAGTTCGGGCACGGGCACCTCCCAGCATCTGGCGGGCGAACTGCTCAACGCCCTGGCGGCCACCAGCATGGTGCATGTGCCGTACAAGGGCGGCGGCCAGGCCGTGACCGATGTGGTGGGCGGGCAGATCCCCCTGGCCATGCTGGGCGTGACGCCCGTGCTGCCGCACATCCAGTCGGGCCGGCTGAAGGCCTATGCCGTGACCAGCGCCACGCGCATAGACAGCCTGCCTGATGTACCGACCATGCGCGAGGCCGGCGTGCCCGGCTACGAGGCCACCCAGTGGTATGCCGTGGCCGTGCCATCCGGCACGCCCCCCGAGCGGCTGGCCCAGCTCAACCAATGGATCAACCAGGCCATACAGTCGCCCGAGCTGCGCCCCACGCTGCAGGCCGCCGGGGCCGTGGCCACGCCCATGTCCCTGTCCGAGATCCAGCGCTTCATGTCCCAGGACAACGCCAAGTGGAAGAAGCTGGCTGCAGACCGGCGCCTGGCGCTGGACTGACCCCACAACGCCGGGCCACGCCAGGCCGGGCCACGCCGGACCGGGCCACCAGCCCCTTTCAATGCGCCGAGAACCCCAGCAGGTATTCGTAGCTGAGGCTGGTGGTGCGCGCATCGCCGGAGACAGGCAGCCGCACGATGGCCAGCAGCTGGTTGAGCCCGGCACGCGGCAGCACGGTCACCAGGCCGTCGGCATCGGTCTCCAGGGGCTCGCCCTTTTCTCCCAGCGACACGCGCACGCCGGCCCGGGGCTGGCCGCCCAGCAGCACCTGGAATTGCTGGGGCTCGCCCGCGTGGGGGGAGCGGCGGGTCTTGGCGATGATCTCCAGGGTCTGGCCCAGCTTCTCGCGGGTGACCGGGCCCCATTCGAGGATGGTCTTGTGGAACTTGAGCGCATGCACGCCGCTGGTGGCACCGGGGTTCTCGGTCATGGGCTTTTCGACCATCGGCCCCTCGCCCACGCGGCTGAAAAATCCGTTGTCGAAATGCGCGGCCAGCAGCGCGGCCTTGCGCGCCGGCGTGGCGCGGGCGCCGCCGGGCACGGGCTGCACGGCCACGTCGATGCGGCGGCCGCGCGTGTCGTAGGCCTCAACGCTCTTGAGCTTGCCGGCCGCAAAGTTCTCCAGCTTGCCCTCATGGCCGCCGAATTGCACGGTGTAGGCGCCGTCGGCGTCGGGCTCCAGCCAGACGTTGTGGGCCTGGGCCAGCGGTGCGCAGGCCAGCAGCGCAGCGAACGCTGCGGCGGCGAAGGGATGGCGGGCTGTCATGTACCTGTTTCTCATTTGGGGTTTCCTCAAAACTGCGTCTGCACGCCGACCTTGAGCGTGCGAGGCGCTCCGGGCGCGAACAGCGGCACACCGCGGATGACCGAGGCCGACGTGGCATAGGCCTTGTCCCCCAGGTTGGATACCACGGCGTAGATGCGGCTGCGCGCCGAAGGCAGGCGCCAGCTCAGGCCCAGGTCCCAGGTGGCGTAGCCGCCATAGAAGACGCTGTTGTCGGCGGTGACGGCATAGCGGCCCACGCGGCGCCAGGTGAGCGAGCCTTCCCACTGCGCCAGCGGGCGCCAGGCCAGGCCCACGGTGGCCGTCTGCCGGGGCACGCCGGCCACCTGGTTGCCGACCAGGGCCGGGTTGCCGTTCTCGGTCACGCGCGAATGGGCGCTGCCCCAGGCCACTTGCAAGTCCAGGTTCTTGCGCACGGCCCACAGCGCGCTGGCCTCCACGCCCGTGCGGCGCGTTGCGCCGAAGTTCTCATAGACGCCGGGCGCCACGCTGCGGATCTCGCCCGAGGACTGCAGCCTATAGGCGGCCACATCCAGCACCAGGCCCGGCATGGGCTTGATCTGCGCGCCCACTTCAGTCTGGCGGAAGATGTTGGGATCGAGCTGCGAGGCGCCCAGCGCGTACTTGGCGAAATCGCTGGCCAGCGCAAATCCTTCGGACCAGCTGGCGCGCAGCAGCACACCCGGCGCCACCTGCGAGCGCAGGCCCAGCTTGGGGCTGGCATGCGAGGTGCGCGCCAGCGGGCCGCAGGGGTCGCTGCCCGCCTCAGGGCCGTTGGGACGGCAGCCGCCCGTGAAGCGATCCCAGCGCAGGCCGGCGGACAGCTGCAGCAGTCGGTGAACGGGCGCATCCACCTCGGCAAAGGCCGAGAGGGTGTTGAGCCTGGAATTGCGGTCATCCAGGGCAGCGCCCGTGCGCTCGCGCCACTGCAGGCCGTCGTAGAACTGGTAGTCGGTGGACTCGCGCACGGCCTCCAGACCCGCCACCCAGTTGATCGGGGTCAGCGCCGTGGCATGGCGGCCATTGAGGCTGGTGCCTGCGCCGTAGACGGCGCGGTCATAGCTTTCCTCGCGCTGGCGCCACTGCAGTGCGTCGATGGGCCGGCTGAACCAGCGCGTGAAGCTTTGCTGCGTGGTGTAGGCATAGCCCAGCCAGGTCAGCCGTGGCGAGAGCGCGTACTGCACATCGGCGCGCAGCGTGGCGAAGTTCTTGCGCGTGCCATCGTTCATGGCGCGCGGATCGATGCCACGCGGATCGCGTGCGAACTGCCCCGCCGTCAGGTACGAAGGCGAGTCGCCCTCGCCGTGGTGCAGCCGTGCCGACAGCGCCACTTCCAGCTGTGACGAGAGCCGCTTGCTCCAGCGCAGGGATGCCGTGCTGCGCTGCATTTGCGACTGCGCGCGGAAACCGTCCGTGCGGTAGTGCTGGGCCGCCAGGTTCAGGAACTCGCCATCGCCCGGCTTCAGCCCCAGCGCCGCCTGAGCGTCCAGCGTGCCGTGCGAGGCCAGGCTCACGTCGGCCTCGCGGTAGGGGGTGTAGTCGCCCTGCTTGCGCGTCTCTATCGCCATCAGCCCTGCGCGGTTGAAGTTGCCGTACAGCGCCGACACCGGCCCCTTGTAGATGCTGATGCGCTCCATCTCCAGCGGCACGATGACGCCCAGGTCCACATAGCCGTCGGCATGCGACATGGCCTCGTTCAGTGGAATGCCGTCCAGCACCACGCCCACGTCGCCGCCGTGCCCGCCACCGCCGAAGCCGCGCATGACGATGGCGTCACCCACGCCGGACAGCTGGTAGTTCTGCACATTCATGCCCGGCACCTGGCGCAGCAGCTCCTGCGGATGGCTGACATGGGCGTTGGCGATGTCCTCGGCCTCGATCACGCTGGTGGTGTAGGCGGCCGAGGCGCCGCGCGCGGTCTGGCCCTTGACCTCGACAGGCTGCAGGCTGGCCGTGGCGTCGCCCGCCTGCTGTGCACCGACATGGGGAATGCAACCCAGGCCCAGCAGGCCAGCTGCTGCAATCTGGTGCACGGCAAGGCGCCGGGAAGGGGAATTCAGGGGATGTGTCATGCGTTTCCAGGAGTTGTATGAAGAAAAAAGCAAACTTCATACCGACCTGCATGACAGGGGCTGCGCAAGGCGCCCGGCCCCGGGCTGGCTCAATCGTCGTGCGAATGCGGATGGTGGTGCGCGTGATCGTGCCCGCCAGGCTCTGCCCTGCGAACCATCACCACGTTGAGCTGGCCGTGGTGCACGCCGCGCTCGGCCGTGATGGTGTCGGCAAAGCGCCGCACGGCGCTGGCCGGGCCGCGCAGCATGACGGTTTCAATGCATTGCTCGTGGTCCAGGTGCACGTGCGTGGTGGCCATGTGCAGCTCATGGTGGTCGTGCTGCAGGCTGGCCAGGCGCTCGGACAGATCGCGCTCGTGGTGGTTGTAGACATAGGACAGGTTGGCCACGCACAGGCCGTCGGCGTCCTCGCGCTCGCGCACCTGGGCCAGGTGGGCACGCAGCACGTCGCGTATGGCTTCGGAGCGGTTGTCGTAGCCGCGCGCGGCGATCCAGCCGTCGAAATCACGGGCCAGGTCGTCGTCGATGGAGATGGTGAAGCGTTCCATGGGCAGCACAAGTGAAGGGAAACAGGAAGATGGCGGCAACAGCGGGGCAGGCGCAAAAGACAGGCATCACGCCGGATCTGCCGGCCATTGTCCGGCCATCCAGGCCCTTGCCCCACATGCCTCACATGCCCCACATGCAACAGCCGCGCCAATCACTGTCGGTACGGACTGGCAATAGCGACAAACCACCACGGTCATGCTTTGTTCACATTCGCGCCATATCCGGTTACGCTGATCGAGGATGCGCGGTGCGCACCGTCGATCGCTGAAAGGGGCGCGGCATGCAGTATTCATTCGATCAGCTTCTGGACATGCTGCTGTCCCTGCTGGAGGCTGCGCCCGCCTGTTCTTCTCGCGACCAGGCCTTCGAACAGCTGCGCACGCTGTGGCTGCAGACCCACACCTATTTCGCGGCGCCCGAGTCCGAGCTGCGCCGCATCGCCGGCCGCCGGCTGGTCGAACCCCATGGCTGGAAGGACCTGGACAAGGACCCCTGCTACCTGGACCACGATCCCGGCAACGGCAGCGCCCTGCGCATCTACCTGCACCGCGATGGTGGCATGGTGATACAGCGCCTGCAGGGCGACGGTCGGCAGATCCTGTTCTCGCGCCTGGGCATGCAGCTGCAGCCTGCCAGCTGAGCCTGCACCCGGCCAACCCATCCCACGCTCAGGCATAGGCCAGGATGTCGGCCAGCGGCCTGCGCGCCTTCTGCGGGCGTGGCGTGCCTGCCGCGTGGCCCACGGCGACCAGCATCACGGGCAGTTCGTGGGCCTGCAGGCCAAAGCCCGCTGCCAGCAGTTCCGCATCGAATCCCACCATGGGGCAGCTCGCCAGCCCCAGGCCCTGGGCGGACAGCATCAGCGTCATGGCCGCCAGCGAGGCCGAGCGCACGGCCTCGTCGCGCTGCAACTGCAGGTTGTCCGCATGCGCGGCATGGGCCTGCGCCACCCAGCCATCGGCCGTGCGCTGGCTCATCACGCCGCTGTCCACGCTGGGCTGCAAAAACTCCGCCAGCCGCGCATGCGCGGCCAGCGTGCCGCAGACGATGAAGACGGCAGAGGCGTCCTCCACCTTCTGCTGCCCATAGGCGGCGGCTTTCAGGCGCGCCTTGGCCTCGGGTGTGCGCACGGCAATGAAGCGCCAGTTCTGCAGGTTGTAGGCCGACGGGGACAGCGAGGCCTGGGCCACCAGCGCGGCCAGCGTCTCATCGGCCAGCGGGCGGCCCGGCTCGAAACGGTCTGCGGAAATGCGCGAAGCGATGGCCTGCCCGATGGGCATGGAGGAAAGTTCGGAAGAAGTCATGTGAAACGCTCGGTGGGAAAAAAGAGGAACCTCGATGCCAGAAACTCAGGCGCCGCGCGAAGCCGACCACTGCACCAACAGCACGCTGGCCAGCACCACCAGCAGGCCCAGGAAGGACATGCCCGTCATGGACTGCGACAGCAGCGCCCAGCCCAGGACCACGGCCGTGAGCGGGCTCAACAAGCCCAATGACGACACGGCCACCGAAGGCAGGCGCCCGATGCCGCGAAACCACAGCACATAGGCCAGCAGCGCGCCGGCCAGGCACAGATAGGCATAGGCGCCCAGCTGGGTGAGAGACAGCGCGGGCAGCGGCGCATCCACCCACCAGGCCAGCGGCAGCAGCATCAGCCCGCCAAACAGCAGTTGCCAGCCCGTCAGCGCCAGCACCGGCAAGTCCACGCGCCAGCGCCGCGTCAGCCACGTGCCGGCCGCCATGCACACCGCGCCGGCCAGCGCCGCCGCCATGCCTACGGGCTCGAACACCGTCTGCGGCGACAGCAGCAGCACTGCCATGCCCCCAATGCCGGCTACGGCGGCCCACAGCGTCAGCCGCGCGGGGGAGCGCCCATCCACCCCCCAGGCCAGGGCCATCACCAGCAGCGGCTGCACGGCGCCCAGCACGGCCGCCAGCCCGCCCGGCAGCCGGTAGGCCGCCACGAACAACAGCGCCTGGAACACGCCGATGTTCAGCGCGCCCAGCACCGCCAGCCGCCACCAGCCCGAACCCGCTGGCAGCCGCCGCGTGAACAGCACCAGCAGCAACCCGGCCGGCAGCACGCGGATCAGCGCGGCCGTGAACGGCCGGTCCGGCGGCAGCAGTTCGGAAGTGACGATGTAGGTGGAGCCCCAGATGGCGGGGGCCAGCGCGGTCAGCAGGATGTCGCGCCATGACATGGCAGCGCTGGCTGCAGCAGGAGCCGTGGAGGCACAGGACGATGAGGAGGAGGACATGGATTTATCTTCAATTCAAGACAAACCCATTATGCACGATTTATCTTAAAATCAAGACAAATGACCCAACCCTCCTGCCAACGCCTGCCCGACCATGTCGACACCATCCTGGCCCAATGGCGCCGCGAACGCCCGGACCTGGACCCCAGCCCCATGGGCCCCATAGGCCGCATCAAGCGCTGCGCTGCCCTGCTGGAGCAACGGCTGGAGGAATGCTTTGCACGCTTCGGCATGACCATGTGGGAGTTCGACGTGCTGGCCACGCTGCGCCGCTCGGGCGCGCCCTTCTGCCTCACGCCCACGGCCTTGTTCTCCACGCTCATGGTCACCTCGGGCACCATGACCCACCGCATGAAAAGCCTGGAGACGCGCGGCCTGGTACAGCGCCTGCCCAACCCGCAGGACGCGCGCAGCATGCTGGTGCAGCTCACCGACCAGGGGCTGGAACTGATAGACCGCGCCGTGGAAGCGCACCTGGACAACGAGCGCGCCATGCTGGCGCCCATGCCCGCCGCCGAACTGGCCGCGCTGGATGAGAGGCTCTCCCTGCTGCTGCGCGTGCTGGAGGGCGGGCCTGACGAGGGCACCCGCCCTGCCCCTTGAACTGGCGTCTATCCAGGTCGTTGGAACTGGCGACGGTCGTGGTGCTCACGCCCTTCGTCATGACCCGGGAACGCTTTTGGCAAAAGAGGTGCTTCCCTTGAAGCACATCGCAGGCACCCAGCCGCTTCTCGATGCGCCATGGCAGCAATTGCTTACCCGCATGTCTCAAGACCTGCGCTACAGCCCGCATCCTGGACTCGGATGGGCAATGCCAGAAAATCCTGATCACACAAGCGCGACCCACAGAAGACCATTGGCTTTCCCACAATCTGCTGCAAAAACCTTGGTGTTGATTTTTTGTAGCCAGATGTAATGATTTCGCCAGAGATTTCCACTAAGATGTCCATTCCAACGGTGAAATGGCGATAACAGATTCTCAAACGACTTTGATACTCCCTCAACGCACCACACCATCTTGATAATGGTTTACTAATCTCCCGCCTTGGATACAAAAGGCTGCCGCAGGCTGAATGCGCGCGATTTTCAATCGTCCAATGTTCAGGCTTTTTCCGGCTGATCCTTTACCGCACAATTTCTACACGAATGGCATGACGCCAGTTTATTCAGTCGGTAAACAGGCCCTTTAGCGAGTTATTCAATCTTTCAAACGGCACTGTGCAAAGCAGTCTCGCCGAGGCTTCGGCGTGGAATAGCCCTATGGCATCGGCACATAGAAAATGGGAGACATACCATGGACATATCGGAAATAGCTTTGGCAAATAGCGAATGCCATCTCGATGCTGAGCATCCAACAGCAGATGAAGTCATCGCGTCTGCACTCACTGCGCGCGAAATCGATGTACTCGAAGCGATGGCCAAAGGCCTTGGTTGCAAGGACATTGCGCACACGCTGGGCATCAGCGAACACACGGTACGCAAGCACCGCAGCAATATGTGTACACGGCTGGGCCTGCGCAATGCCGTAGAACTCGTCACGCATGCCAGGCGGCAAGGCTGGTTGAGCGCTGCCCGCTCACCGCTCCCTCTGTCTCCTCGCGAGCAGGAGGTGTTGGCGCACGTGCTGGCGGGACACACCAGCAAGGAGATTGCACGTTCGCTTTACCTCAGTGACTTGACCGTGCGCAAGCATCGCGAAAACATTCTGCGCAAACTGGGCCTGACAAGCACGGCCCAGTTGCAGACATTCGCGCCAACGGCAACTCGCAATGGCGGCGACACCTGATATCCAGGCCAGCGTGCATCGCCTGTCCGTACCCACCGAATACGACATTGGAAGTATTCCACCCTCCTGGTGCAATTGGGCATGATGAGCACAACGAATCTCGGACATTGACTTTCGCGACTTTGGATCAACCGAAGGGTGAGCAATCTCCTTATGGCGGCTTCAGCAGGCACCATTGCATTTGAGGTTTGCGCGGTTGACATGGAATATCCGCGCGAGCCTTGAACGACTGCAGAAGCTCATATCTCTTCGCCTTTTAGTCTCTTCGCCTTTTATTTTTTCCGCCTCTACGGTCCGCATCCGTCGAGGCATCCTCCCGGCACCCACGTGTCGGATCCTTGCACGCAACTCAAAGGAGTATCCCGCCATGAATCATTCTTCGCGGTCACCCCCTGCGATTTCTCCCAAGCATCCCATGCCTTAGGCCCAATACCGGGCAATCATTCTCATTGGCAAAGAAAAGCGTTCATGACTTCAAACCTCATGTCGCTCCCTATCCATTCAATTTCAGGAATTGCACGCCATGTCAGATCAAGCCATGTTCAGCCAGTTGTACAACGCCCTTGTCGATAATCTCGGCACCCCGAATTTCCAGTTGCTCGGCACCCCCAAGGACTTCAGCTGGGGCACGGCTCCGACCGGGCAATGGGACCCGGCCGCCTATCAGATCGTCAGCGGCATGCCGCAGTGGTCCGCGATCGGCCAGTACGGCAGCCTCGATGCGACGCTCTTCGACGCCGTCCGTCAGATCTTTGGTCACGTGACATTCAAGGTCAGCCCCGAGCAGCAGGCCAATCAGACGGAGCTGGCCAACCTGTGCGTCCAGAAAAGCAATGCGATGGCCAAGGCCAACAGCGACATGAACCAGTTCTACCTGAGTTCAAAGCAGAACGGCGGCTTGATATTCGCAGCCCGCTACCCTGACATCAACACCTGGCTCAACAACGCGCCGGAGGCTGCTGCCTACGTTGCCGCCATCCAGGCGGCCACCAACGCCTACAACCAGGCGGTGAAGATGAAGATGGAGCTGGAGCGGGCCAGCATGCCCAGCGATCTGCAGCGCGCCATCGACATGATGCAGATTCCGTCGGGCGACCCTGCCTCAAACAACGCACCGGCAGGCTGGACCAAGGTGCCGGATGGCTCGGGCATCCTGCGCTGGCAGCCGGACTTCCACATCGACACGACGGGCGCGGACTGGCGCGCAGCGCTCAGCAATGGCAGCGCAGGCGCGTTCTCGATCGCGATGAAATCTTCGCAGTCGAGCAGCGACTTCAAGTCCTCGTTTGCCAAGGGCTCGACCAGCGTTGGCAACTTCTTCTGGAGCGTCAACGCATCGGGCGGCTGGAGCAAGTCCGACCTGTTCAACCAGGACTCGAGTTCGGCAGTGAAGATCAGCTGCGAGTCCTCCACGCGCGTGAAGGTGAATCCGGGCGACTGGTACCCGGGCGGCTTCATGAGCGAACTGGCCAAGGCCCAGCAGGGGCCGAACGGCCAGGGCTACACCATCGTCGCCCCGTGGGTGGCCAACGGTGGCCCGGGATCGAGCTCCCTGTTCGGCCCGAACGGCATCGTTGCGGCACGGGTGTCCGAACTGCTGGTCGTCTACAAGCCTTCGTTCGAGATCACGATGAGCGCCAACACCTATCAGCAGAACAAGCAGGCCTTCGAGGGCAGCGCGGGTGTGCGCATCGGACCCTTCACTTTCGGTGGCACGGGAGGTCACCAGTCCGAGTACACCAAGAGCACCGCACAGGCCAATACCTTCAAGGGCAGCAGCACCTCGGTGAACCCGCAAATCATCGGCGTGATCGTCGACTTCCCGGGCATCCATTGACCTGAAGACCAGCGGGTGGGCGGGACGCCGCGGCGGGTCCCGCCCACCCGCTGGTCTTC
>NZ_WUMG01000038.1:0-58273 GCF_009827015.1 Delftia sp. CH05
CTCTTGGTCAGGCGCGCGCCAATCTCCCTGGCCGTTCAACTCGGTCGGAATGCAGGTCTGAACGCCCTTGAATGCCGCGTCTTTGATGTCGTGCTCGACACCGCCAGGGATGACAACGTGATGGACGGCGCCATCGATCAGGCGGGCGCCGATGTAGATGCCGCCTTGCTCGGGCCATGCCTGGCCGATTGCGGGAATGGACTTGCTCATATGGATGCTCCTGCTGGGTGGTTGAGGGTGAAGAAAGGGGTGAAGGGATCAATAAATGAATCTGCGGAAAGGCCGAACTCGGAACTCGTTGTACCGGTTGTTGTTGTTCGTGTTGCCGTTCTCGAAATCGACAGCCCAGGCGTAGTCCCCGCTGAGCGTCGTGCTGCTCCAGTACCAGGACTCTTTGCCGAACAGGTGGGGCACGTTGGCGGCTGCCAGCTGCAGCTCGCGGCGGGCCGGCAGGTAGAAGTCGCTGTGTTCGTCGCTCTCGAAGCCGACCGCCAGCTTTGCGGCGGGGCATTCGTTGCGCAGGCGGGCGGTGTTGGCCAGGCCGTCCCAGTCGGACAGCTCACGCTCGCAGGTCGGGCCCCACGCGGCGCGGCCCACGTCTTCACCCGGAGCGACGATCAGGCCGTAGACTGAGCCATCGGAGCCCCTGAAGTCGCCGGCGTAGTGGCCGCCCTGGCCTTCCCAGTAGTCGCCGATGGCGGGGCGACCATGGTCGGCGCTGGGCACTGCTGTCGGCGCAGCCGGCTCGACGCGGCCCAGGCCCTTCATGAGAGCCTCCATGCTGGCCATGGCTTCGGGCGAAGGGACGAAGATGATGGGCGCCGTGTTGGTGCCGATGTGGACGTTCATAGCGAGACTCCATGAAAAAGGCCGCACAGTGGCGGCCATGGTTGAAATGGAAGGGGTTTGATCAGGACAGCGCCCATGCGCTGTGCTCATGCCTCGGGGGTTAGGCGGCGGAGATCAGGAACGGAGCGCGGTCCTTGCCGTTGATCCAGTTCGGAGGCTTGCCGCGCCCCGTCCAGGTGGAGCCTGTGGCGGGGTCGCGGTACTTCGGGGCGCCCACGCTGCCCTTGGCCTTCGCGGCGGGGAAGACATCGGCAGCGGTGAGGCCGTGCTCCTGGATCAGCGCGCGGGCTTCGGTCACGGCTTTCGCTTTGGCCTCTGCCTGAGCGGTAGCGATCTGGGCGTCAATCTCGGCCTTGCGTGCCAGCAGGTTCTGGTATTCGGACATCGGGTTTCCTTTCTTGGATGGGTGATCAGTGGCCGCAGGGCAGGGCATCGCCGCGGTGATGGTCTTCGGGCAGCTCGGCGCCGCAGCCGAAGCAGTGCGTGGGCTTCTGCTCGTCCCACCAGATGGCGCGGGCACGTTCGGCGGCGCGGCGCGCAGCTGGCAGATCGCGCTCGGCGCGCGTGGGATGGTGTTCGGTGTCTTGGTTCATGCTGTTGAGGCCGTGGCCACCGGGTGCTGCATCCAGATGCTGGCGAGCGTGTCGGTGATACGCGGGCGGGAGTGATTGCGCTTGCGATAGCGGCGGTACTTGTCACAAACGCAGGCGTTGCACTGGTCGGCCAGCCCGTCGGGGCTTTTGACCAGGGCGCGAAAGAAGCCCACGTCGGCGGGCCAGGGCTCGCCGCAGGTGGTGCAGACCTTTTCGGGTGATGCGGCCATGTCAGAACGGCACATCGCCAGGCTTCAGATCTGGAGGGGCACAGGCCGGGCCTGTCGTGGTTAGCGAGGCTGGAAGGGCGTGCCCCAGGCCAGTGCGACCCTCGCCACCCAGGGCTTCGATCAGGTCGGGAAAGAGTTTGGACAGCTCGCCCGTCGTGATTGCCACATCGGCATCGAAACCGCCATCGCCATCCTTGGACTCGGTCACGACATCGAGCATCTGAACCTTGCGCAGCTGCAGGCCTTGGGTCAGCACGAAGCTCACGCGGTCGTCCCAGGTCAGCGCCAAACGCGTGGGCAGCTTGCCGTGTTCGATGTGCTGCTGCACTTCAGCAATGTCCAGTGGATGGCGGCCGTAGCGCACCACGGCCTTGGATTCGTCGGCGGCCTTGAGCTCGCATTCACGGTCAATCGAAAAGCCGGCCGGGCTTTCCTGCGTGGTCAGCCAGTGCGCCATGGCGGCCTGTGCGCTGGTCTGCGTATCGACCAGGGCCAGCGCAAAGCCTGTGAGGCCCTCGACCAGCGAGCTCACCACCTCGTCGGCGCGCGCCTGGCTGCCGGTGTCCAGCACCAGGGTGCGGGCCTGCGGGTCCAGCCACACCCACATGGAGCCCTGCTTGGTGAAGGCCATGGGCAGCAGGTCCAGCTTGGCCTCGTCCTTGAGTTCCTTCTTTTCCTTCTTGCCGGGCTTGCGGCCTTCGGTGGCCTCGATGTGTGCAGCCTTTTCGTTGACGCGGCGGTTGAGCACGCTGGCCGGCAGCATCTTGGCCTCGGTCATGAAGCGCATCACCCACTGATTGGCCACGGACTCGGCCAGCGGGCCATGGGGCTCGCCGCGCGGCGGCACCCAGCCGGCGCTACGCTCCTGTGTGGCGCCGCACTCGGCAAACGGTGACTTTGCCAGGGCGGCCTCGACAGCCTGGAGGTCAGGTGCCCAGGATTCGGAAATTCGGTAAATGATTAGGTTCGTGAGCATGATGTATCAGGCAAGGGATTTCGGATGCTTGGGCAGGCAGCCCAGGCGGTTGGCTTCTGCATCGGTCCAGGCCGCATGACCCAGCAGCAGGGTGTGGGCCTGGGTGGCCAGGGCCATGTTGGGCTGCACGCGCTTTGCCTGAGACACGAGCAGATCCAGCAGCTTGGTATAGGCGCGGGTCTTGAGAATCCCCCAGCCGCCGAACTCGGGCGGCATGCGCTTCACCATCTGTTCGGCCTGGACGCCAATGCCCTTCACGGCTTCCCTGTGAACGAGCTTGGCCTCGTTGCGCAACTGGGCCGCCTCGGCCGAAAGTGCTTTTGCGCGTGCGCGCAGGTTGTAGGCTTCGACAGCGCGTTTCTCGCCCTTTGCTTCGAGGCGCAGCGCGGCGGCCTCGGTGGCCTTGGCCTTGGCCTTGGCACGCATGATCATTTCTTGCGCGTAGAGATCTGCCGGTGTTTGCGACATGGGGTTCTCCAAACGGTGGGTTACAGGGCGCCGCCCTCGGTGTCGTCGGCCGGTAGGTGCTGGATGGCGGGTGCAGGGATCGCTGGCGCGCGCGGCGTGGGTCCGGCCAGGAATTCGTCGCGCTTCACATAGAGCTGGTCGATCAGGGCGTCGGCCAGGCGGGGCAGGTCGCGGGCGTTCATCAGCACCGCGCTGCGGTCCTTCTCAAAGGGCACGCCTAGGGCTGCAAGGTTTGCCGCGTTGAGCTGCAGCACTGGGGCGAAGGCTGCGCAGATCTGCGACAGGTTGAGCTTCTCGGGATTCGGCATGGCGATCAGTGGGCCTTGGACTGCTGCATCGCGTCGTAGCCGTCGATCAGCGCGGACAGCTGCTTGCGCAGATCAGCGGCCGGGCCCAGATCTGCACCGATGCTGGCCAGGGCGCAGCCCATGGCGTACAGGCCACCATAGACCGCGAGCGCTTGGCTGTTGCGTTCGCTGTAGTCGTTGAGGATGCCGATGATGGGGTCGGCGACGTGGCAGACGACATGAGCGCTCTCGTTCGGCGTGATGTCGCGCGTGACGCGCACGCCGTCGCAGGCGACTTCGGACTGGTTCATGGGTGCTCCAGGTTCAGAAAAGGGGTGCTCCGGCGATGGCGACCGCAGCGGCGATGCCGAAGGCGGAGAAGGCGGACCAGAGGAAAAAGCCGAAAAGTTTGCTCATGGCAACTCGCGCAGGCATTCCATGGATTGCGGGCCGATCCAGACCACGGCGTGGCCGGGCGGGCAGGCCTGGGCGGCGCTGTGCGCGCGCTGCACGTCCGCTGCGCTGGCCACGGGCTCCTGGGCCGCGCCGGCCTCCGCACAGGCGCTGAGCACCAGGGCCGCGAGCACGGCCACGCACAGCAGAAGCCAGCCGCCGGGCGTGGGCGCCGGGCCCGGTTCGGCCACAGGGCCTGGGCGCGAGGCCTCGCGGAGGAAGCGCGCATCGGGATCGGGATTGAAGGGCTCGGAGGGGATCACTCGTTGCATTTGGGCTCTCCAGAAACAACAAATCCGCCAGGAGGCGGATTCGTGGGGTTGGTGGCTTGCTGCTGTCGGCGCTGTGCTGCAGCCTCTGCCAACAGGCGCTCTTCTTCTTTCCATTCGGCAAGAGAGCGCGGCTCATAGGCGGCTTGGCCGCGATCGCCGCGCAGCCGGGTGAATCTGGTTCTCATGGTGGATTCCAAAAAAGAGCCCGCCCCACATTGCTGCAGGGCGGGCCAATGCCGCGAGAGCGGCCCCACGAAACAAAAAGGCCCCGCAACTTGTGAAGCTGCAGGGCCTGGCTGGAAAGTGCCGATGCCGTGAAGGCGCGCCTGGGAAGTAGAGAGGGAGGGAGGAGGAAGCCCAGGCTCGGCGTGGAAACTGATTGCGTCCACGATACCCTGCCCACGGCCGGGCAAATGTGAACGGAAAGTAAAAGGTGCAGGGCTCCCACCTGCTGCGGCCTGCTAAGCCTCTGCGACCCCGTGGCCAGGGTATGGGTTGATGGCCGGCCGTATTCGCCCCGGCTTTCCTTCTATTGACGGTTTGGCGGACTCTCGCCGCTTGCAGGCGGGCAAATGCCTGTCACGATTGGCCATCACAGATAAGGGCCGGATGCGATCCCGGCACAGAAGCGAGCGCTGTTTTTCATGGCAGCCGCATAGCCCTCGCGGGTACGGCCTAGGAAGTCTGTCGCTCCGGTTGCTTCCATTCCCCGCGCATCGCCCGCGCATTCCCTATCTGTGATGGCCCCGGCTCCGTGCCGGGGCGCTGTCACGCTCGAAAGTCATCACGATGCAGAGAGTCCATCCGCGCAAGTTCGCGCAGGTGGCTCGTCTGCTCGCGCATCTGTTCCAGCATTTGAACCAGCACCGGCTGCGCATCTGGCTGCTCTGCGGCGAAGTCCTCGCCCAGGGTCTGGCCCAGGCGGTGGACGATCTCGGCATTGAGGCTGCGGTTTGCGGCGCTCGCCAGCTGGACCAGACGACCGTGCATTTCCGTTGGGATGCGCAGCTTGCACTGCGTCGCGGGCGCTGTATCTGCAGGTTCAAGATCAGCGTCATCGTCGCCGTTCAGCAGCCAGTCTGGATCGACAGCAAGCGCCGCCGCCAACGTGTTGACGATGCGAAGGCGTGGGCGAACCTTGTCCGTTTCGTAGCGCGACAACTGGGTTGGGGCCATGTCGGCGCGCTCGGCCAAAGTGAACTGGCTCAGGCCCTTCTCGTTCCTGGCGAGAATGAGGCGCGCCCCGAAGGTGTTCGCCATCGCAATCACAGCGCCAGGCGCCGCTCCAGGTCCTGAAGAGCGGTGCAGGATTCGCGCAGCTGACCGGACAGGTCTTCGATGTGGCCCACCAGCGGGGCGGGCGCGGCCGGCACGGGGTTTGTCTGGCTACCCTGCCCGATAGGGTCATTCGGCATGAGTACCGGCTCCAGCCGTGCGCGCAGGCGTTGGATGGTTGCCTGCAGGTCGCGCACATTTACGGAGACTTGGCTGATGGCCGCATCTACCGGGCTGACGGGAATGCCGGTTGCCGGGGTACCCTCATAGATGGCTCCCAGGCCTGCTGTAGCGATGGCGGATTGGGCGGCCTGTGCGTGGCGCAGGCCTGTGTTTGCGGAAACGGTCACGGTGGTCTCTCCTGTGGTGGTGGCGGAAACAAAAGAGGCCTCCCGTATCGAGAAGCCTCTTTTGTTTCGCCCCGATGCGCTCGGGGAGGGCGTTGATCTGGGCTTTTCTTTTCTTGGCATCCCAGTTCATGCCTCACTCCCGTTTTCTTGACCCAGGAGGCGGTTCGCAGTGCAGCGGTAGCTCGCCTGCTGCCGGCTCAAGTCCGGCATACATGCGGCGCCATATCTCGTTCGCGATGCCTGATCCCATCCAGGGGCAGAGCGCTACTAGCCTTCGCACCGGCAGGTTCAACATTCCCAACCGCGCCATGCCCGCGGCGCCCTGTCTTTACCCAGCCGTGCTTGCTGCAAGAGCCAGAGCGCGCCGGTCGATGCCGTGGTGCCCAACTTCCCGGCCGGTCCGCATGTGTGGTGGCTGGGTTGCTGAGTTTTATTATCAGCGGCGCTGGTTTATGTGTCAACCAGCGCCGCTGATTTTCTTTTCTAAGCGCGCTGGTGCCCTCGGCGAATGGCCGTAAAAAAAACCCGCACAAGGCGGGTCTTTTGGATGCTGAGGTGATGCGAGGCTGGCAGGTCAGAGCATGATTCCTGCCCATACGGCGCGGCCAATTACCTCGAAATCATCACCCTCCCGGTACATGATTTGCTTGGGCTTGAAGCTGGGGTTGTCGGCTATCGCCAAGACGCCAGCCCCAGGCACATCCTGAAGACGCTTGATGAGCAGCTCACCATCGGCACGGAAGGCAAAGAAGTCACCGTTCAAACGCTCCTTGTCCCCTCGGTTTACCAGAACGATGGACCCGTCTGGGATCTTTGGTTCGTTGCTGTGGCCTGTGGCATCCACGACCACAGCATTTGCCTGGGAGACGCCAGCCTTCTTCAAAAAATCGGTGCGGAATACAAGGGCGGGTTTGTCAGCCGCGACGTAAGCCACCTTGCCAGTGCCATTGGCAAAGCGGACATTGGCGTACCGGACTGACGTGTACTCGTCGCTGGAAGGTGGAGGCGGCGGGGTCAGCTCTGCGATTTGGGCTGCTGGGGCCGCCAGTCGTGGGCTGAAATCCTCAATGCGACAGCCCAAGCCAGCGGCAAACCCTGCGGCCGCCTTCAGGCTGAGAGCGGATGTGCCGCTCAGGAAGTTGCTGACAGCGGTCTGGCCGCCGATCCCAAATTCCGCGCCGAACTCCTTCTGGTTCCTGGGCTTGACCCTGTTCCAGATTTCACGCAGGGCCCGCGCTTCTTCGCGGTGCTCGTCCGTGACGATGGCTTTCTTGCTACTCATGGCTTAAGTATCAGGCGCGCTGATTTTTTGTGATCAGCGGCGCTGGTTGACGCATGAACCAGCGCCGCTGATAATGAATGTCATGCAGACACTCAAACCCATACGGTCGCTCCTGGGTGTGACCCAAAAAGAGCTTGGCGTTGGAATCGAATGCAGCCAAGGAAACATCGCCAACTACGAGTCCGGGCTGCAGTCCATGCCTGTGAACGTTGCCCTGAAGCTGATCGATTTCGCGCTCGGACGCGGCCTATCCGTGACCTTGGACCAGGTCTATGGGCGAGCTCCGCTGCCCGAAGTGGCGCCAACCTACCAGGAGCAAGGCCATGGCTGAGCGCGTTGCCCTCACTCCCCTTCCGACTGCGCTCCTGAAGCTGGCGGTACACGTTGGATGCTTGCATCCACGAGACGCATCGAAATTTGAAAAGCGTCTATTGCTCGATCCGGAACTGGGGAGGCCGTCAAAAGGGCCATCGTCTCTTCCTTCTCCCGATGCAGCTCCTTCACCAACGAAACCGGGTCGGGGTGAGTCTTGATGAGAGCACGTATCGCACTCCCTAGCGCCATCTGCATGCCAGCCATGTCCGAGGCCATCTGCTTTCTCAAATCTTCGATTTCCATGTCCGCCCCTCCTGGGAATGGTTGTGTAGGAACTCCCATTCTGCCCCGGGAGGCGGCGGGCACCTTTTCCCAGAATCAACCCCAGGAGTAGTCCCGCATGCGTGACACCCACGAAAAGCTGAGCCGGGCTGAAGCGGCCGCCTTCCGGGCGATCCAGGCAGCTCTTGCCGACCTCGACGCTGAGCAGGCCGAGCGCGTGCTGGCTCGTGTCCAGGACCAACTGGACGAAGAAGCTGGCGGGCCCATGTTCGCGCGCGGCATTGCCGGCCCGCTGGGCAAGCTGGACATCCCGCTGCGCACCAAGGTGGACGAGGCCACGGCCGACCTGTTCCTGCGCCACTGCGGCCAACAGGCCACGGACACATCCATGGTGCTGCGCGACTGCGTGTACGCCCTGGTCTACGGCAAGACCTATCGGCAGATGGTGGTGGAGAAAGTGAACCATGACGCGCAGCGTACCGAGGCGCTGGCCAAGCTCATAGGGCCTTTTGGTAGCCCCGAATTCGGAGGGCCTGCCCGATGAATGCGATCACTGCAATTTCCGCCGCTGTGCTGACCATGAGCAGCGAAGAAATCGCCGCCCTGGTGGAGTCCCGCCACGACAACGTGAAGACTTCCATCGAGCGCCTGGGCGCGCGCGGCGTGATCCAACTCCCTGCGTTGCAGGAAGTCCGGAACCATCTCGGCCAGGCCGTGAGCGTCTACCAACTGTGCAAACGCGACAGCTATGTCGTGGTGGCGCAGCTGTCTCCTGAGTTCACGGCGCGGCTGGTGGATCGCTGGCAGGAGCTTGAGGCCCAGGCCGCTCCTGCCGTGCCGCGCACGATGTCTCAGGCGCTGCGCCTGGCCGCTGAACAAGCCGAGCAGATCGAGCAGCAGCAGGCCGCCCTGGCCCTGGCCGCTCCCAAGGCCGAGTATGTGGACCGCTACGTGGCCGCCAACGGCGCGAAGGGCTTCCGGCAGGTGGCCAAGCTGCTGGGCGCGAACGAGCACGAGTTCCGCGCGTGGCTGCAGGACGAAAAGATCATGTACCGCTTGGGCGGCGAATGGACTGCGCATCAGTGCCACATTGATGCTGGCCGCTTTGTCGTGAAGACGGGCGTGGCCCATGTCAACGATCACGCCTTCAACGCCACGAAGTTCACACCCAAGGGGGTGAATTGGGTGGCCGGCCTTTGGGGCCAGCACCAAGCCCGCCTGGCGCAAGGGGAGCGTGCATGAACCTCGCTTCCATGCTGGACCGGCCCATCGCCTTCCAGCGTTCCTTTGTGCACCTTGGCGCCGGCATCACTGGCGCGCTGATGCTGTCCCAGGCCGTGTATTGGGCCAACCGTGGTTCCGACGACGACGGCTGGTTTTTCAAGACGCAGGTGGAGTGGGAGGATGAAACCGGCCTGAGCCGCACTGAGCAGGAGACCGCCCGCAAGAAACTGTTGTCGCTGGGGCTCATGGAGGAGGCTCGCCGCGGCATCCCCGCCAAGCTGTATTTCCGGGTCAGCATCGATGCGCTGGTGAGCCAGTTGGAGGGCCTGGAGACCCCCTGCAAACAAGATTGCAGGAATCCTGCAATCAAGGATGCGGGAACCCCGCAGGCAGGTTCGCAGAAATCCCGCAAACAGGTTCGCGGGAAAGCTGCAAACAGGTCTGCAGGAAACCCGCAATCTAAACTAAGTAAGACTACAACAGAGACTACTTCAGAGACTACAGCAGAGAGTATTGCGACGGGGGCTGAAGCCCCCCACGCTGCTGCTGAGCCGATGCGTGTCACAGCCCCCAACGGGACAATCCACGAGATCCCTGCAGAGCTGCGCTACCCCGGCCCCGACACCAAGTCCCACAAGACCTGGATCGCCTACGCCATTGCCTACGAGGGCCGGTACCGCAGCTGGCCCGTCTGGAACCAGACCGTGGGCGGCCAGATCTGCAACTTCATTGACCGCGTCGGCGCCGAGATCGCCCCCCGCATTGCCGTGCACTACGTGCGCCGCGTGCAGGAGGACTTCATCGTCCGGGAGATGCACCCCGTTCGCCTGCTGCAGCAGAACGCGGAGAAGTGGTCAACTCAGTGCCAGACCGGCGTTGGGATGACCAGCACGCAGGCCCGCCAGGCCGACCAGACCAGCGCAAACGCTGGCGCCATCGAGGAAGCAAAGCGCCTGTTGCGAGAGCGTGCAGGCGCAGCCCAGGGCGAAGCGTCGAGCGCCGGACAAGGCCAGGGGGAGGTGATCGATGTCTGACCACCACGACACCGACTGGCTGCTGGAGGAGCTGGGCGCCACCATGGAGCTGAGCGGCCAGCAGGTCCGGCCTGCTGCGCTGCTGCTGCTGGCGGAAGATCTGGCCCACATCGACAAGCCTGTGCTGCGCCTGGCCCTGGCCCGCATCCGCGCCGAGCATCGCGGTCCGATCCTGACCGGAACTGTCCTGCAGTACGTGGACCACGCCATGGGCCGCATGCTGCCCGCCGAAGCCTATGGCCTGGCGCTGACCAGTGCTGACCAGCAGGCCACCGTGGTGTGGACCGATGAGATCGCCCAGGCCTGGGCCGTGGCCGCGCCGCTGCTGGATGCCGGCGACAAGTTCGGCGCCCGGCAGGCCTTCATCGAGGCCTACGGCCGGATCACGGGCGAGGCCCGTGCCCTGCGTCGCCGCCCTGTGGTGCAGGTCAGCCTTGGCCACGACCCCGAAGCCCGGACGCGCGCCGTGCAGGAAGCCATCACGGCGGGCCGACTGCCGGGCGGGCTGGAGGGCCTGACTGATGACCTGCGCGAGCAGCTGCAGCTGCCGGCACCGCGCGCCGCCCTGGCGCTGCCGGCACCTGAATCCATGCCCAGCGGCCCGAAGCGTGAGGTGCTGTCCAAGCTGGCCACCCTGCGCGAAGCATTTGCGCTCAAGGCCTCGCGCTTCACGCCCGTGCAGGTCCAGGCCCGCGCAGACCGGATGCGCGTGGGGCAGGCCAAGCGCCGCGCTGCTGCCGCCGTGGCGCAGCACCAGCAGGGGAGCCAGCCATGAGCGCGATCCATCCGGCCGCTACCCGTGCCTACCTCGCGCTGCCCTATGCCTACTCGCTCGCGCAGGAGCTGTCGGCCAGCGAACGGCAGCCGCTGCACCAGCGCAAGCGCGAGCCCCTGGCCGCTGCAGTCCTGGCTGCCGTGCATGCCGTCGGCTACGCCGTTCCGACAGTGCAGCACTGGCGCGATCTAGCTGACGCCGCGAACCTGTCCGAAACGCTGCTGGGCATGGGTGTCTTCACCGAGCCCGAGGCCCAGAGCCTGTTTGCCGATGCGGTGGCCGCCGTGGTTGACCTGGGCCGCAAGCACGGCCATGGCCAGGAGATGCGCCTGAACGCAGTGCAACTGGGCCACCTGGTCGAGTTCGGCGAGGCCTACGGCCAGGTGCTGGAGGTGATCCCGGCCCGCACCTTCATCCGCGCGCACCGCGCCACCGAACGCCGCCTGCGCGAGCTGCTGGTCAACAGCCACGGCAGCGACACCCATGAATTCATCGTCGTCTGATAACCAATGGCAGCAACATCAAATCAATCTCAGCGGGGAAGCCGTGGCACACCTCGTCAAGCTGGCTCAGCAACCCGGGTGGTGGGAGTACGTCAAGGCCAGGGCCAGGGAGCTGGACAGGGACGAGTCTCGGCTGTTCGTGGACATCGAGCGGCAGGTGGTGCAGCAGCTGCAGGCGCTCGCCTGGCGCCCGCCGCCCCGCGCGTGACGCTGCCGGCTGGCCACCAGGGCCCGATCACGGTGCTGGGCATGGACCCGGGCAAACACACGGGCCTGGCCTGGATCGTGGACGGTCAGCTGCAGGCGCTGGAGGAGATTGCACCAGCGCAGATCCTGCAGACGCTGCAGGGCAGGGCGCCCACGCTGGTGATCTTCGAGGACAGCCGCAAGGCACGGAAGACCTGGACCGGCCAGGGAAGCGCCGCGGCGCGGGCCAAGATGGCGCGCAACGTGGGTGAGATCGATGCATGGTGCGTGCTGATCGAGACCCTGTGCGCCAGCCTCGGCATTGCTTGCTTCGGCATGCCGCCCAGCGCGAAGGCCGGAGGCGCCCATGGAGCCAAGATCGACGCCGCGACCTTCAGCCGCCTGACGGGCTGGTCTGGCCGCAGCAATCAGCACCAGCGTGACGCCGCAATGATCGCGTGGTCCTTCCGGAGGGCCCGGCCATGAAGCGCATCTACATCGCCGGCCCGATGACAGGCCTGCCCGACTTCAACTACCCGGCCTTCAACCGAGCCGCCGCCACGCTGCGCGCCCAAGGCCACCACGTCGAGAACCCGGCCGAGAACCCCGCGCCAGCGTGCGGCAGTTGGGCCGGATACATGCGCCTGGCGCTGCCCCAGCTGTGCAAATGCGATGCGGTCTACATGCTGCCCGGCTGGCGCGGCTCCAAGGGGGCGCGTGTGGAGCACGGCCTAGCCCTGGATCTGGGCATGGAGGTGCAGGACTTCGATGCCAGCGCAGGGGAGGGCGGCGCACATGCTTGATTTCCGCCCCGATCTGCCCCGGCGCGGCCAGCGCGGCCCCGTGCGCGCCGCGCCCCAGCACCCGCCCCTGTGGCGTGGCGCCGCAATGCGCGAGCGCATCGAAGGCCCTGATGCCCTGGGCCGCTACCGCTTTTCCGTCTGGTCGGAAAACCGCTGCTGCCGCCTGGAGCAGTACGGCCCCACGCGTGTGTGCGTGATGGGCGACCACGGCTTTCTGGTGCAGGTCGATGTTGAAGGGGATGTCCGATGAGGGTAATAGTCGTCTCCGAAATGGCCCGTGAACTGATCGACCGCCCGACCAACAGGCCTTGTTTCATCCTTCCGCCTTCGTGGAAGCCTTTGGTGGATGCGCTGATGGCCGACCCCAATCCCGAGGGCGAGGCCGCTCTGACGCGGGCAGCGTTGAACGGAGCAAACATCCTGTATCAGCGTTGCCCTGTCCGCCCAGCGTTGCCCGCCGGCGGCGTGTTCGACACCTTCCCGTGGGAGGTAATGGACCGGCTGGATTCCTGGCGGGAGGTGCATCCATGGCGCTGACACGCAGGCCGTTCAAGTCCAAGAGTTCATGGCCTGTGGCAGGCACGACCAATCTGGACCGCGAAGAGCGCTTGGCGCAGCGTGCTGCCCGCGCCATGGACAGCGCCCGCGCCACAGCCGGCTTGGCGTGCACCAGCATCGTGGTGATGGGCGCAGCCAGCACAGGCCTGGCCGTGCCCAAGGCCGAGATCCTCGAATGCGAAGCCTACCGCCGCGCCGTCGCCGCGCTGCCCTGCATCTGGTGCGGCATCTGCGGGTTCTCCCAGCACGCACACCTCAACCTCGGCAAGGGCTTCGCGCTCAAGACCGACGACCGCACCGGATTCCCCCTGTGCTGCACGCGCCCCGACATCGAGGGCTGCCACGTCGCATACGACCAATACCGCCTTGTTGACGGCGGCCGCGAAGCCCACCGGGACTACGGCCTCGAGTGGGGCCGCATCACCCGCCACACCATCCTGGAATCCGGCCAATGGCCACAACGCCTGCCCCTCTGGAGTGAAACCGCATGAACCAAGTCACCACCAGCACCATCCACAAGACAGCCGGCGGCAATCCGGACACCGGCGCGGTCGAGGCCGTGCCCACGCTGACGCAGGTCTATGAGGCGATTCGCCAGTTGCATGAGGCCGGCGAAGAGCCCACGCGCGACCGCATCCACAAGATGACGGGGCTGAACCTCACCACAGTGGACGACCGCATCAAGGTGCTGCGAGGCGAGGGAATGATTGCGGCGGTGAAGCAGTGCTACCGCCCGGTGCACCAACATGGGCCGGCGCGGGATGTGGTGATCGTCCACCTGAACGATGGTCGGACCATGGTGGAGATCGGCGAGCATGTGCTGCACCTCGTCCGCCCTGAGGCCGCGCGCCTTGGCCAAGGCTTGGCGGGCGTGGCACTCGAGCACACAGCACTGACGCGCGTCACGGAGTTGCAGGACCAACTGCTGGAGGAGGTGGCCAGACGTAGAGACCTGGAGCGCGAAGTGAAAGCGCTAAAAGCTCAGCGGCGTGTGGACGGGCGTCAGGGTGATCTACTCAGTGCGCTGTCGGGCCAAGCTGCGGCGTAGAGTCAAGAAAAAGCCCGCTGCGTGCGGGCTTTTTGTTGGTCAGGCAGCTGCCTTGCGCTCCTGGCGCCACCAGGGTGGTGTGAGCAGTGCATTCGGCGAGGCCAGCACAAGAGCCTTGGCCGCCGCTGTGAGCGCCTGGTGCCGCTCCATTTCGCCGAAGGTCAGGCCGCGCCGCTCCATTTCCTGCCGCCTGGCTGCAATGCACTCGCGGGCCTTGTCCTCTGCCTCGACCAAGGGGTGGGCGGTGACCCACTCGCCGCGCTCAGGGTGGTACAGGTAGGCATAGGCCACACCGGCATCGTCATCAAAATGGATCTGCACCTCATAGCCACCTACGGCCGAACCGGGGCTCAGGTAGCGCATCTGCGGCATCCCCCCAAAGCCGGGCGACGAGTATTGAACTCCTCGATCAGTTGGCTTGCTGCGTTCATGACTTTTCCCCTTCGTTCGTTGCTGCAGCGAGGGACGCCGCCGCCTTGCGTTGATCCAGAGTTGAGGCCGCGCCGGCCCTGAGCATGACCAGCTGGCCGGTGCGCAGGTTGCGCGCCAGCGCGCCGATTTCGTGGCCGCGCTGTACAGTGCCCAGCATTTCCCAGCCCGGCAGCTCAACCCATTGGTAGAGACGCCACGGCCCCGTGGCGTCTACCGTCAGCTTTGCCCGTTGGCTCATGCCCGGCTGTACCAACCCAGCCTAACCACCTCGGCCACCTCGATGGGCGCCCCTTCCATCTCTGGTGTCTGCAGCTCGATGAAGTGGCCGTAATCGTTGCTGTAGCTGGCGCCCTTGGCGGTGCCCAGCAACTGCCAGTCGCCGTACAGGCTTTCCTGATGCACCAGCCCCTTGGCGCCCGCCACGGGGACGGCCTGAAGGGCGACGGGGGCGGCGGCGGTGTTGGTCGCGGCGTACTGCACGCCATGCATGCCCGGCTCGGTCTGTTCTGCGGCCCAGATATAGGAAATTGCGGTCATTGTGGTTCTCTCTTGCCCCTCATTGACGGGAGGCGCCGCTGGCGGCGGTGTGCTGCCATGGGTTCAATACTATTGCGCAATGATTGCGCAGTCAATCCCCTTTTTCGTTGTTGCGCAAAATTCCCACGGCCGCATAGCACATGGCCATCAACTCGGCGCTTGATGTGTGCGCGCTGTTGTCGCGCGAGATTGTGCGGATGCGGTCCAGGCGGCTGCGCGCGGTGGGAAGGCCTCTGCGCGTCATCTGATCGGCCAGCGCAGTGGCGTCGATGCCTGCAGCGCGTGCCAGCTGCAGGATGGCCGCCGCCACATCCCCCAGCTCTGGCACGGTGGTGCTGCTGTCGGGCCAAGGGTGGCCCGCACGGCGAGGCAGCACGCGCTCCAGCAACTGCCCATCCCTCTCCAGCACCACCTCGCGGCGCTCATCGTCGTTGTTGGTGTCGCGGGCGGCTCGGTCCCAGGCAGCCACGGCCATGGGCGCCCAATCGGTTTGGCAATACAGGGTGTTGCCCTGGTAGATGCGCCACTCAGGCATGGGCCTGCTCCCGGGCTTTCCAGCTCATGCGGCGGCGGTAGGCAATGGCCTCGCGCACCTCATTCCTTGCCGTGCGCACGATGTCGGGGCGGTTGTCCCAGATCCATTCTTCGATCTTGCGGCGCGCCGATTCCGCGCTCTCGAAATACGGGCGCGCGGCCCACGCCTGGCGCCATAGCTCCCGGTCGGCGGATTTCCGCAAGTCCAGCGGCCCGCCAAAGAGGGGCTTGCCCCGGGCAAAGCCTATGGGCGGCTGGCCGTCCCAGTAGCTGTTTTGGGCGGTGCATGTGGGTTCGCCGTGCAGGTAGACGTTGACCTGCCCAGGCGGCTGCAGGCCCTCGCGCACAAAGTCGTGCGTGGGGTCCAGCCAGGCCAACCAGCGGCCATAGCGGGTGCGCTGCACGCAGCCGAACGAGGCAACGAAGGCGCGCACCTCGGCATCAAATTCCTGGTCTTCGGTTTGCATCATCAATCTCCAGTGGTACTGCCTATGCGGCAGAGAAGCTACCTGTTCGGTAGTGGAGAGAGTGGAGCCCGCTGATGGAGCACCATCACTGCGGTATTTCCTAAGCTGCCTGCTCGGCAGTCGGCGCCTATCTGGATGGCGCCACTATAGCAGTCAGGCAATGAAGAATTCGCCGGGGTTTATCTCGCTGGCCATGCGGCCATCTTCCAGCTTGGCCCACTTTGCATCCCAGGACTTGCCGTTGCCGATGGTGGCGCGTTGCGCGTTGACCAGGTTCCACTGGCGGCCGGCGTTGATTTCCTCGGCCACGCGGGTGCCGCTGAATGCAACGCTTTGGCCGCTGGCCAGGGTGGCGGAGGTCTTGGCGACGATCTGGCCGTTGCTGATGAGGTAGGACATGGTTTTTTCCCTTTGGTGCGTTCGACCTGTGCGGCCGAGACTTCCCGGATCTGCCGAGCCAGTGGCCGCTTGTTGCTGCCATGGGAAGAATATTAATGCGCAATGATTGCGCAGTCAACGCCTTTTTTCAGACGTCACTCAAGCCGCGTTTGCGCGCTCCACTTCCCAGCCCAGGCAGGCCAGGGCGACGGTGCGGGGCACGGGCTTTTCGCCGGTCAGGTAGTATAGGAGCATGCGGCGGGAGAGGCCCAGGGCCTCGGCTGCCGCGGTTTGCGTCAGTCCGTTGCGGGCCATCCAAGTCGCGATTTCTCCGGCGGTGTGTTCAGAGGGCGGTTTTGCTGTCATGTCGTGATTCTATGCGCAACGATTGCGCAAAGTGTCGCGTCACGCGGCGCGCCCCGCCTAGGGTTCGACGGCCCTAGGTCATGCCGGAACACTTCCGGCCATGGCCCAACGTCCTGCCGGCAAGTCCGAGCCTCAAAAAAAAGCCGCTCCCAAGAAGCCTGCTGCCGCGAAGAAGGCCGCAGGCTCTGCCGTTCCTGCGAAGCGCCCAGCGGTCAAGAAGCCTCCGAGCGCCACGGTGAACCCGGCGTTGAAGAAGGCTCCGGCAAAAAAGGCCGTCCGCACCGAGAGCACGGGCGCCCAGGCGCTGACCGCGAGGGAAGCGAAGTTCATCGATGAATTCCTGGTGGACCTGAATGGAACCCAAGCGGCGATTCGAGCCGGCTACAGCGCCAAGACAGCTCGGCAGATCGCCTCAGAGAACCTGTCAAAACCTCACATCCAAGTCGCGATTGCGGAAGCCCGAAAGCAGCAGCAGGAGCGCACGCAGATCACTGCCGATGCCATGCTGCAGCAGGCCTGGCTGATCGCCACAGCCGATGCACGCGAACTGATCGAGACCAAGGTCGCATGCTGCCGCCATTGCTGGGGGGAGAACTTCCGCTACCAGCGCACCGTCAGCGAGATGAACCATGCCCGCGAAGCATGGCGCGCTGAAGGCAAGGCGCCCGAGGATTTCGATGAAGAAGGCGGCATCGGCTTCAATCCCCACCGGCCGCCGCACCCGGAGTGCACTGCATGCGTTGGGGATGGATATGCACGCGAGGTCATCAAGGACACCCGCTACCTGAGCCCAGCCGCAGTCCAGCTCTATGCCGGCGTGAAGCGCACGAAGGAAGGGCTACAGGTCCTGATGCACAGCAAGGAGGCCTTTGCCGAGAAGCTGTGGAAGTACCTGGGCCTGTACGAGAAGGACAACCAGCAGAAGTCGGACCCTCTGGCCGCGCTGCTGCATCGCATCTCCAAGGAGAACGGCAACGGCTTCGCGCCCATTGCAGATGACCCGGAGCGCACAGGCCCGCGCCCGGGATCCACGCTGCAGGTGAAGCAAGACCCGACGGACGAGGAGGGCTGAGGCTGTGGCCGCGCGCGTCCACAGTGCTCCCCTGAACCGGCTCCCCGACACGCCCGAGGAGCTGGAGCGGTGCTTGCGTGATCCCGAATGGCGCCTGTTCTCCGGCTGCCTGTACAAGATCATGGTCAAGGGCGACTCTAAGGACGGGGAAGAGGCCGACACCTTCACCATGCCCTTCCGGCCGAATCGCGCGCAGAAACGGTTCATCAGCCGGCTCTGGCACCGCAACATCATCCTGAAGGCGCGGCAGCTGGGGTTTACCACGCTGATCGCCATCCTGTGGCTGGACCACGCGCTTTTTAATGCTGATCAGCGCTGCGGCATCATCGCGCACGACCGCGACTCGGCCGAGGCCATCTTCCGGGACAAGGTGAAGTACGCCTACGAGAACCTGCCCGAGGAGATCCGCGACCGCTTCCCCCTGGCGCGCGATAGCGCGGTGGAACTGCTGTTTGCCCACAACAACAGCAGCGTGCGCGTGGCCACGTCCATGCGCTCGGGCACCATCCACCGGCTGCACGTCTCCGAGCTGGGCAAGATCTCGGCACGCTTCCCGCACAAGGCCAAGGAGGTGATGACCGGCTCCATCCCGGCCGTGCCCACCACGGGCATCCTGGTGATCGAGAGTACGGCCGAAGGCGCCAACGGCGAGTTCTACCACCTGTCCCAGCGTGCGGAGGCCCTGCACTACACGCACAAGAAGCTAAGCCCGCGCGACTACCGCTTCCACTTCTACGCATGGTGGCAGGAGCCCAACTACCGCATGGACGCGGGCCTGGTCCATGTCACGCGCGAGCAGCACGACTATTTCGACCAGGTCGAGGTCGAGATGCAGTGCAACATCGATCTGGAGCAGCGGGCCTGGTATGTGGCCACCCAGGAGGCTGACTTCCCCGGTGCGCCCGAGCGCATGTGGCAGGAGTACCCCTCCACGCCGGCCGAGGCATTCCAGCAGTCGAGCGCGGGCCGGTACTACGCCAAGGCCATGGTCGCGCTCACGAAGCGCGGCGGCATCACCTCGGTGCCAGAGCTGGATATGCCCGTCTACACCTTCTGGGACATCGGGCGCGCGGACGGGACGGCCATCTGGTTTATGCAGTCCCTGCGCGGCGAGGACCGCTTCATCAACTACTACGAAGAGCACGAGGAAGACCTGCGGCACTACGTGCGCCACCTGCAGGGCCTCGGCTACGTGTTCGGCGCGCACTTCCTGCCGCACGACGCGAATCACAAGCGATTGGGCGACACCAACCGATCCACCAAGCAGCAGCTGCAGGCCCTCATGCCCGGCCAGAAATTCACCGTGGTGCCGCGCATCACCGAGCTGCAGACAGGCGTCAACCTGGTGCGCAAGCACCTGCGCGGCGCCTGGTTCGACCGGGAAGCCTGTGCCTTCGGCCTGGAGCGGCTGCGCGGCTACAGCAAGAAATTCAGCCGGGCCCTGAACAAGTTCATCGATGAGCCCGACAAGTCCAACGGCTGCACGGAAGGCGCGGACGCGCTTCGGCAGTGGGCGCAGGCAAAGGAAAGCGGGCTCTTCAACCCCAAAGACGATGGGTACGGCGCGCGCGCCGAGCCCGAAGAGGAAGAGGATGCGCCGGACTGGCGCGCGTGAGGCACTGCCATGAACTATGCAACCCCCCCAAGCACAGCAGACCTGGGCGCGGCGCTTACGCCGCAGGAATATGCCCGCATCATCGATGACATCCTGGAGCAGCCGCCGTGGCGCCGGCAGGCCGACATGGAAGCCGACTATGCCGACGGCAACCAACTGGGCAGCGAACTGCTCGCGCGCATGAAGCGCTTCGGCATCCCGCCGGCCAAGGAGAACATCATCGGCCCAGCGATTGCGGCCGTGTGCGGATACGAGGCCAAGACGCGGACCGACTGGCGCGTGACGCCCGACGGAGACCCGGGTGGCCAGGACGTGGCCGATGCGCTCAATTTCCGGCTGAACCAGGCCGAACGCCACAGCCGTGCAGATCGCGCGATCAGCGATGCCTTCAAGCCCCAGGTGAGCGTGGGCCTGGGTTGGGTGGAGGTCGCGCGGGCCAGCGATCCATTTGCCTATCCCTACCGCTGCCGGTATGTGCACCGCAATGAAATCTGGTGGGACATCCGGGCGCAGGAGGATGACCTGTCCGATGCCCACTGGCTGCTCCGGGAGCGGTTCATCCGCAAGGACCGGGTCGCGGCGGCATTCCCCAAGTATCGGGACCTGATCATGCGTGCGGACTCCGCATCCGGCCCTGGCGGCTATGGCGGCTATCTGGGAGAGGGCGGCTATTCCACGGGCTTGGTGCCGGGCCTGGATGTGTCCCGGGCCTGGACTCCGCGCGAGCATGCCTGGTACCGATCCGAGACCGACGAGCTCAGCCTGTGCGAGCTCTGGTACCGGCGCTGGGTGTCGGCGCTGGTGCTGCGCCTGCGTGGCGGCCGCGTGGTGGAGTTCGATGAGTCCAACCAGCAGCACCGCCTGGCCGTAGCCTCTGGCGCGGGCACACTGTCGCGCGAGACCGTCACGCGGCTGCGCCGGTCCTACTGGATCGGTCCCATCTGCCTGCACGACGGCCCCACGCCATACCCGCACCAGCATTTCCCATATGTGCCGTTCTGGGGCTACCGGGAAGACCAGACGGGCATGCCGTTCGGCCTGGTGCGCGACATGCTGTTCCCGCAAGACAATCTGAACAGCACCATGGCAAAGCTGCGCTGGGGCATGGCCTCGACGCGGGTGCGGCGCACCAAGGGCGCAACGGAGATGACCAGCGCTCAGATCCGCCAGCAGCTAGCGCGCCCGGACGCCGACATCGTGCTGGACGCTGAGCATATGAAGGATGGCGGAATATTCGAGGTGGACCGCGATTTCCAGCTCAACGCCCAGCACCTGCAGTTGATGGATGACAGCCGGCGCGCTCTGGGCCGCGTCAGCCCGGTCACGCCGGCCATGCAGGGCCAGGCAGGCACTGCGCGCAGCGGCCTGCAGGAAACCACCCAGGTGGAGCAGTCCCAGATCGGTATCGCCGACATGATGGACAACACCAAGGACGGCCGCACGATGGTCGGCGAACTGCTGATGTCGCTGATCATTGAGGACATGGGCGACGAGGAGCAGACCATCGTGATCGAGGGCGATGTGCTCAACCCGCCGCGCACCGTGGTGCTGAACAAGGCCGAAGAGGACCCCGACACAGGCTTGGCCTATCGGTCCAACGATGTGCTGCGCACGCGCATGAAGGTCGCTCTGGAGGACGTGCCGAGCACCAGCAGCTTCCGAGGCCAGCAGCTCAGCTCGTTGTCCGAGGCGGTGAAATCCTTGCCGGAGCATATCCAGGTGGTCGCGCTGCCATTCCTGATCGACCTGATGGATCTGCCCCGCAAGAAGCAGGTGGTGGAGGCCATCCGCGCGGCGACTGGCCAGCAGACGCCGGAGCAGATCGAGCAGCGTGTGCAGCAGGAGGTGCAGGCCGCGCTGGTGAAGGCAGGTCACGAGCTGAAGGCGCGCGAGCTGGAAATGAAGGAGCGCCTCACCGATGCCCAGATCAAGAAGGTGATGGCCGACGCTGTGCAGGTAGGCGTGCAGGCCGCCTTCTCGGCGATGCAGGGCGGGGCCCAGGTCGCCATGAATCCTGCCATCGCGCCCATTGCCGACGCCATCATGCAGGGCGCGGGCTACCAGAAGCCCAACCCTGGTGGCGACGATCCAGACTTCCCGGTGCCGGACGTGGCGGCCGGCGGCCCCGCTCCGCAGTCGGGTGGCCCTGGCGCAGCCGGCGACATCGCTCAGGTGCACGAGAACACCAGCCCTGCATACCCGCCCATTCCGCAGGAGCCGGCGCGCGGCATGCAAGGGATCGAGACCGCTACCCCTGCCGATAACCTGTAGCTCACTCCGTCCAGAGTTGGATGCGGCGGGCGCGTCGCCTGACACTGTGTTCCACGTTGAAGGCGAAAGCCAGAGACGAGAAGCCTGCCCGTGATGGGTCGGCACCTCCCGCAGCTGGAGAGCGTGATGGTCGGGGCTTCGGCCCCGGCCTGATCCTCGAATCTGCGTGCCCCTTCAAACAGGCCCGGCCGGATAGCCGGGGATGTGGAGCACCTACATGCCGATGTCACCTGAGCAACTGCTCGAATCCGCCTTTGCAGGACAACTGGATCTGGACGCGGACGCGGCCCAGACCGCCGAAGCCAGCAACGCCGCGAGCACTGCTACTCCCGCAACTGCCACCCCTGGTGCTGAGCAAGCCGCTGCAGCGCCTTCTGCCGCTCCTGCTGCAGCCACCGCTGTTACAGCAACCCCTGCTCCTGCACCTGTTGCAGGCGCGACGCCCGCTCAGGATGACGAGCCGGCCGGTGCGCCCATTGCCAGCAAGTCGGGCAGCTACACGATCCCCTTTGAAAAGCTGGCCCAGGCCCGTACAGAGCGTGACCAGTTCAAGGCGCGCGGCGATTCGCTGGAGAGCGAGAACGCCACCTTGAAGGCTCAGATCGACCAGTTGACCCGCAGTCAGCAAAGCAACCTCGCTCAGGCCCAGGCGGATGCCGCGGCCCGCGAGCAAGCTGGCGCGGCGCCAACCTCGGCCGACAAGAACCTGGCCATTGCCCAGGCAGCTGCCACCCAAGGCGTGGACATGGCCCTGTTCGGCGACTTCTCGGAGGAGGGGATAGCCAAGGGCGTGGCCGCGCTGGTGGACCAGCGTGCAGCAGCACTGGTGGACGCGCGCCTGGCCCAGGCCATGCAGCCCCTGCAGCAGCGTGAACAGGTCAGCGCCCAGCAGGCGCACGACAACGCGATCTATGCGGCGCATGCCGACGCGGACGAAATTGCCGACTCTGCCGAGTTCAAGCAGTGGGTGGATGCCCAGCCTGCTTTCGCGCGCGCGGCCGTGGCCAACGTCCTGCAGAACGGTTCCGCTGCCGAGATCGTGGAAGTTTTCAGCACCTTCAAGGGTGCCCGGCCCGCAACTGCTCCCGCTGCCAGCCCGGTCGCTCCTGCCAATGCCGTGGACGCGGCCGTGGCAAAAGCGAAGGCTGAAGCAGAGCAGGCTGTGCCGGTGAGCTTGTCCGAACTGACTGGCGCGGCTGCTGGTGCCAGTGAAGCGGAGCGCGCGCAGGCACTGGCCAACAACCCCGCGGCGCTGCTCAACGTGATGAGCGGTATGTCACCGGCAAAGATCGATGCCTTGATGAACAGCTTGGCGTGAATCGCTGAATATTTTTTGAAACCCGGGCCACCTCGTGATGAGGCAGCCCTCTCCCCAAGACGGAGGACATATGTCCGGAAAAACCAATGTGGCAACCGGTTCGCCGAATGCCCAATACGTTCAGGCTGCCGGGCTGTTCGCTCAGTCCATGCAGCGCAATTCGACGCTGAACCGCATGGTGGGCACGGTCCCCCAGGGCGAGGCTCACGTCAGCGCCGTGCTGAGCAAGCAGACCGCCACCGACATGCCCATCGTGCGCACGGTGGACCTGACGCGCGGCCACGGCTCCGAGGTGGAGTTCCACTTCGTGCAGCCCACCAACGCCTATCCCATCATGGGCAACCGCATGGCCGAGGGCAAGGGCACGGGGATCGAGCTGGACAACGGCCGCGTGCGCGTGAACCAAGTCCGCTTCCCTGTGGACCTGGGCAACACGATGACCGATATGAATTCCCCCGTGGAATTCCGTCGCATCGGCCGACCCATTGCGCTGTCGCTGATGAACAGCTACCAGGACCAGCTGATGCTGACCCACCTGGCGGGCGCGCGCGGCTTTCAAGACGGCATGGAATGGCGTCTGCCGACCAGCGCCCATCCGGACTTCGCGGAGTTCGCCATTAACGAAGTGAAGGCGCCCACACGCAACCGGCACTACATCGCCGATGGCGACTCCATCAAGACTGTGTCGGTGAACGCGGGTGAGCTGGACATTGCCTCCACTGACGTGCTCGGCATGGACGTGGTGGACAGCATCCGCACGGTGATGGAGTCCATCGCACTGCCGCCGCCCGCCATCAAGATCCCCGAGGACAAGGTGGCCGAGGATTCGCCGCTGCGTGTGCTGCTGGTTTCGCCCGCGCAGTACCACGCATTTGCCCAGGACCCTGGCTTCCGCCAGTTCCAGGCGAACGCCCTGGCGCGCGCGTCCAAAGCCAACAACCACCCCCTGTTCCTCGGCGAAGTGGGCCTGTGGAACGGCATCTTGATCTGCAAGATGCCCAAGCCCATCCGCTTCTATGCTGGCGACACCGTTCGCTACTGCGCCTCCTACGAGACCGAGACGGAAAGCACCTGCACCGTCCCCGCCTCGTTCGGCACCACCCATGCGGTGGACCGCGCGATCCTGCTGGGCGGCCAGTCGCTGGCTCAGGCCTTCGGCAAGTCCAAGCACGGCGGTATGCCCTTCTTCTGGAGCGAGAAGGACTTCGACCACGGCGACAAGATGGAACTGCTGATCGGCGCCATCATGGGCGTTTTCAAGATCCGCTGGTTGGTGTCGCAGGGCAACGGCAAGAAGCACTACACCGACCACGGCGTCACGGCCATCGACACAGCCGTGCGCATCATCGGCGAGCGCAACTGACGCGCCCCAGGGCGGGCGGTCTGCTGATCGCCTGTCCTCCGCTGAGTTCTTCACCATTTCATCGGAGGCCAACATGGCAACCATCACCAAAGTGCAGTCCTCCAGCAACCAGCTGGGTGCGACTCCGTGGGGCAACCTGAGCGCCCTGCATTACACCCTGGCCACCAACGCGGCCGGCGCGGCCTTGGGCGGCGACATCCTGACGCCCGCCATTCAGGGCACAAAGATCCGCCTGGGCCTGCTGCCCGCTGGCTTCAAGCTGATCGACAGCTTGGTTGTCATTGCCGTTGGCATGACGGCATCCGTCACCGCCAAGATCGGCTTCGAGTATGCCGACGGCGTGGATGTGCCGGCCGTGCCACAGGACGACGACTACTTCGGCGCGGCCGTGAACCTGGCCGCCACGGCGCGCCTGCGCAACGCCACTGCCAACCCGGTCATCACGCTGCCCAAGGATGCCTACCTGATCCTGACCGTGGGCGGCGCGGACAACGCCAAGGCCAGCGCGCTGGACGTGGTGGTGCTGGGCGTCCCCGAAGGCGTGGCCTGATCGAAGCCGCGCTCGCGGCGATGAACCATGCAGCAAGCCGGCCTGTCCGGCTTGTTTCACATGAACGGAGCGAATCATGAAGTTCGACAAGCTGGAATACACGGGCAAGAAGCCCTATCACGACCGTCACGCTGCCACCCATTGGGAGCCTGGCGATACCAAGTTGGTGCCCGAGGCCGTCGCGCGCAAGCTGCTGCGTTTCGTGGAGTTCCGCCGCGCGCCCGTCGATCAGCAGCAGGCAGAGCAGCTGCAGCCTGCCGACCAGCAGGGTCAGCAGGCGCAGCAGCCCGACACATCGGACCAGCAGGCTGATGATGCAGCGCTCCAGCAAGCGCACGCCGCCCAGCAGCAGGCAGAGCAGCTGCAGCAGCAAGAGCGCGCGGCCACCGAGGCCATGCTGCTGACCATCGAGGGCATGGACAAGGGCGCCCTGGCCGAATACGCGGCGAAGTACGAGGTCAAGCTCGACGCGCGCAAGGGTGAGGCCAAGATGCGCGCCGAGGTGGCCAACCTGATCGAGCAGTTCGGAGCACGCTGATATGACGCTCCAGGATCTGATCAACCGCTTCCGCGCCGACTCCAAAGACTGCGTGAAGCCCTACCTTTGGGGCGAGGAACTGGTGACAGCCTGGCTGAACGAGGCCGTGGCTGAAGCGGCGGTGCGCGGCCGGCTTCTGTTGGAAGTTGAGCGCCCTCAAGTCTGCCAAGTGCCGGTGAAGGAAGGCCAGGCCACCTATCCTCTGCACCCCGCCCTGTACGAGATCACCTATCTCGCCTACGAGATCGACGGCGCGCGGGAACCACAGGAGTTGACGCTGGTTTCCACGGAATGGCTGGACCGCCATCAGCCAGGGTGGCGCCACAAGCGGCTTGATTGCATGCGCTGGGCTGTGCAGGGGGAGCGATCCGTCCGACTCGTGCCGGCGCCGCCGCGCGATGGGCGTCTGGTGCTGGAGGGCTACCGCCTTCCGATGCGACCCATGTGCAGCCCGGGCGAGTCGCCCGAGATCCATGCCTTCAGCCATGAAAAGCTGGTGCTCTGGGCCCTGCACCGTGCGTTCTCCCAGCCAGACGCCGATGGTTTCGACCCGACGCGCGCGGCATTGGCTGAGGCGGAGTTCACGCGGTACTTCGGCCGCCGGCCCGACTCCGACTTGCGCCGGCAAACCCGTGAGGACCAGCCTCACGTCACCGAATCCATCATTCTTTGAGGAGAGCCATCATGTTCGGCTTTCAACCAGGTCGGCGAGAAGCGCAGGCGGCAGAGCAGCCGCGGCTGGGCTTTCGCCCGCGCAGCAAGGCCGCGGCTCTGGCCGAGGCTCAGAACCAGGCGCCAGACTCCATCCCCGGCATGTTCAAGCCGGGCGAATTCGTCTTGCCGCCCGATACCGTGCACGCCATGGGCGGCGCTGGCGCGCTGCAGGCCGCCGTCGATGCCACCCACACGCCAGCACCCGAACAGGCATTCGTGCCGCGCGGCTTCAAGCCCAAGGTGTTCTTCGCCAACGGTGGGCGGCCTGAAGACCAGATCCCGACGGACGGCTACCCCAAGGCGCCGACTCCAGACGGCTCGCAGTCCAATCCCATGAATACCGAGCTGGGCCGCAATGTGTCGAACCTGGCCAATGCCGTGCCTGGTGCGCTGGGCGGCGGCGCGTCTGCCCTCGCGCGCACGGGTGGGGCAATCAGTGGCGCCATCAACTCCGGAACAAACGCCGCGCGCGGGCTTGCGGTCGGCGCCGGGATCGGGGGCGGTGCCGCCGCAGCCGCAGCACCTGCTGCCGCCTCCACGATGGCGAGCCCCGCGCCCTCCACGGCTCCAGCAAGCTCAGTTGCAACGCCGCAGGCCACGCCTCCCGCCGGCAGCACCATGGGCCCGCCCAGCTCGGCCGCGCCGCAGGAAGTCCAGCCCGGGATCTTCCGTCAGGGCAACAGCTTCTCCGACAGCGCACAGGGCGCGGCCCTGGGCAACGAACCGCGGGGCCTGCCATCGCGGCGCAACGACGCGGCCGGCGAGAACCTGGCCAGCCAGTACACCGCACGCGGCTTCACACCCGGCCAGCGCACCGAGGCCGAGCAGCCCCGCCTGGGATTCCCCGGCTTCCGTGCTCCAACCGTCGCCCACTCTGGCAACGACTGGCAGGCCCGCAAGGACCTCCAGAACCTGGAGACCGGCGCGAGCAGCATCGCGAATCGTCCCGAGTGGAGCGGCACAGGCATGGCCCGCTTCCGTGGGGGTGGCGCTCAGTCCGGCCCGCCGCCGGCCGTGGCCGCCTACCAGGCAGCCCTGCAGACCGACTCGGCGCTGCGCCAGGCCCAGCCAGGACTGGATGCCGAGACCATGCGCCAGAACGCGGGCCTGGCGCGCGAAGGCATCCAGCAGGAAGGCGGCCTGCAGCGCGAAGCCATGCAGCAGGCCGGGGAAACCGGGCGCACGGGCATGCGAGTGGGCATCGAGCAGCAGCGCCTTCAGGGCGAGGCAGAAGCGCGCGGCTTCAAGACCCGGGCTCAACGCCAGGAAGAGCAGCTGCGCAATACGCTGCTCGATCCCAACGCCACGCCCCAGCAGAAGCAGCAGGCTCAGCAGTCCATGCGCGCGATTCGGGGCGATGCAGATCCGTCGCCCTGGAAGGTCACGGTCACGCCTGCGGTCAAGAATGCCGATGGTTCCACAAGCCAGGGCAGCATCATCCGGCACAACGCCGTCACGGGCGAGGTGCAGCAGGTGGATGCGGGCATGGCGGGCGGGCCCAAGACCATCACGAATGACGACGCGGGCCGCCGTGCCCTTGCCGCGCTCCCCTCGGGCTCGGTGTATGTTGGCCCCGATGGCAAGCAGTATCGGAAGGCTTAATTCAGAGGGACGGCGTCGCGCTTCCACCAGTCAAGCTGTCCCTTGAACTCCTCCAGCACCCTGACCACATCGGCCGTGGAGCCCTTGGTCAGGGTCTGTTCCCTGCCCTTGTCCTGCGTCACCCAGGCCCAGAAGTCCTTGCGCGCGAACAGCGCATCAGCATCTGGGTGCGCGGCGTAGATCTTCCTGTAGTGCGTCTCCAGCTTCAGCAGGTCGGCATCGGTCTTGGCGGCTGGGTGCTGCGCGCGAATCTCCGCAGACAGCGGATACCGCTCGCACATTTCCGTCGGGCCTGCGCTCGGCGTGTACAGGCAGCCGCACGCGCGCATGATCATCCCAGCTGCCGGCTGCCAGGAGGTGTCGCGCGCCTTGTCCAGCGTGCACTGCTCTGGAGACTTCGGGCCCAGCAGACCACGCCCCGAGCCGCGGCGCACTTCGAAGAACTTGTCAGGGTGCTGCTGGGCACACAGGTTCAGCGCGGCAGCATGGGCCGGCGCGTTCTTCACCCCAGGGAGCTTGTCTAGGAGGCAGGTGGCGTAGTCCGCGGCCAGCGAGGGGGTGGAGAGGAAACCCAGCACAGCAGTGGCCAAAAGCCTTTTCAACATGTCCATTGCCGATCCCATCGGGGATGATTTCTCAGACCCCTAAAAAAGTACTCAGTCCGAAAAATATAATTCATGCTTTGCCATGAATGATCCATGAAAAAAGGGCCATCTGGCCCTTTTTCTTGTGTGTCAATTCGACGGCGGACGAATTGGCTGCGTGTAGAGTGGGAAAACCACTCCCTTGACTCCAGCTCTCAGTGCGAGCCCATAGACCTGCTCGCGAACGAAAGGCATGAGAAGAAAAGGTGCGTTAATCTGCGCCCAGCGATTGAGGTGCTCAAACTTGAAAAGCTCATAATTCACCTCAAATTGGCCGGATAGCTCAACTTTAATCTCGAATGAGGCCGAGGCCTCAGGATCGGATTTCCGTGGAGAAACATTCACCTCAATGCCGACGGCTATAAACGGGTCTTTTTCGTCAAAGTCGGATGTACCAACTTTGATAACTAGATCCACTTCGCCTTCGTAATGTTTCGCTTCGTTGAAATCGTTAACCACGATGCTCAATTGAGACACCGTGATTTCACGAAGTTGTATTGGGTGTAGTTCAGTCACGCTGCAAGGGCAAATCGTTCATCGTTTGCTGGATCGCAATCCAGGGCATATGTATGGAAATCCTCATCCCTTACATGAGCGAACGAGCGTAGCCGCATGATTTCAAAGTACTTATCGAGCTTGGAGCACGACAGCGAAGCCACTTCATCGATCTCACGCAGGGCCTGTGCGATATCCGAGTCCCTGTGCTTGGCAAACTCTGCTGCTAGTTCTGCGGGAGACAGAGCCTTCAGTTCAGCGATGACTTGAGCTAATAGGTCTTTCATTTTGGTTCCACCTTCTGTATTTGTTTATTTATTTATTTATGGGTTAGCTAGTTCAATCTTTTTTATAAGTTTTTCGCCACCCTGTCGGATTACGTAAACATCGGACATTTTGTAGTAAAAGGCAACAAGAGATTGGAAGCCTTTAGGTTGCGGCGTCTGAACCAGCGCCTTGAGTACCAGAATTTTCTTACCCGCCGCTGCTTCTAGTTTGTTTATTACAGTGGCGATAGCTGTTGGCACATCGAACGATTTCGGTGGGTCGGACAAAGACGGGGCAAGTGAAAGGACAGAATTCCGAAAATCTTGTGTGCTGGCATCACAATATTCAGGCTCGTTAGGTTGGATAAAGTGGGCTTTAACGACAGCGAAGTCAGTGTTTTCATCATCTTTGTACCTTTCTTCGTCCAAATACTTTTTCCACCAAGCCTGTGCAAGGTGCCTTGCAATGCGGTCATCATTTCCTTCGATGGCCCAAAAATAAATTCCAGGGCCTACATGCCCATTATCTCCAGTAGGGATGAACGATTGCTGGTCAATAATGGAGTCAGCTTTAGAGCGACTAGTTCCATGAGTTCCTTGCAAGTACAACCTTTGTTCTCCATCTTATGTCGGTAGACCGATCGGCCTGTAGGACCGATCCTTGGATGAGAGAGATCATAGGCGGCACTTACGCTTGCTACAAATTGTTTTTCACTACCGGCAATCCCTACGATACCTCTCCTGTGGCGAATCTGCCCAGTTGCTTAGCAATTCCCGTACATCGGCGGTCAATTGCCTGTAATTCCGTCCAGTGATGTTGTTAGTCTCCGACAATTCGGAGTGGGATTGGTGGTTATTCGGCGAATTGCTCCAGATCCTGAGCGTGGACCTGGCTAGCACAGTCCCGGTCCGCGGCATCTGAGTAGGGATCTCTAGGCCCCAGCGTGAGGGCCAGGAGCGCGGCACACGATCTTCCCTCGCCCCCCCCGCCTAGGGTTCGACCACTCTCCCCCTCGAGGGGAGAGTGGGGGGATGGCAAACGACAACGAATGGTGGAAGCAGGGCGCAAGCCCCGTTGAGTCGTCCTCACCAGACGGCGATTGGTGGAAGGCGGGCGCAAAGCCTGTCGAGCCAGAGTCGCCTGGCCGCTCCGCCACTGACTACGTCCGGGACGCGGCCGCCTGGGCAGCCAAGGGCGCCGTGGCCGTGCCAGAAGCTGTTGTCGGTTTGGCCGACATCGCAACAGGCGGGCGCGCGGGCAAGCTCCTGGAGAACGAGGGTGGGGCTGTCGGCTTCCGGCCCAAGCAGGCGCGCGAGGCCATCAACGAATGGCATTCCGACGCCACCAAGGAAGCCCAGCGCAAGTTCCAGGAGGCGGAGGGCCTGGGCGGCAAGTTCAAGGCCGCTATTGAAAACCCGTCCAACATCGTCGGCGCGGTCGTTGAATCGCTGCCGGCCATGGGCGCGGGCGGTGTGGCGGCGCGCGCTTTGGGTGCAGCCACGCGGCTTGGCCAGGCTGGAGCCAAGGGCGCTGCAGCATCTGGTGCTCTGGGTGAGGGCATCGTGGGCGCGGGCTCTGCGGCCGAGCAGATCCGCCAGGAAACCGATGACGGGCTGCTCTCCCCGGGCCAGGCTGCGGCGGCGGCAGCCACGGGTGCGGCCACGGCCGGCTTCGGATATGCCGGTGGGCGCGCGGCGCAGCGCCTGGGCATTGGTGATGCGGAGACCATGCTTGCCCAGGGCAACAAGGGCATTGCCAAGCAGTTCGCCGATGACGCGGCCACAGCTGCGTCGAATCCACTGCTGCAACAGCGCGCGGTCAAGAGCATTCCCCGGCAGGTGATCGAAGGGGCCATCTCCGAAGGCTTCCTTGAGGAGCTGCCGCAGTCGGTGGCAGAGCAGATCTTCCAGAACCTGGCCCTGGGAAAGGACTGGTCCCAGGATGTGGATACGGCAGTGGTGCTGGGCACGCTGTCGGGCGCGGCCATGGGCGGCGGCGCGGCGGGGTATCGGGCGGCGCGCGAGCCACGTGCGGGCGCGGCCGAGGCCGGCCAGGCAGTCGATGCGGCGGGCCAGGAGGATCGGCAGGCTTCACCGGACATAGCAGGTACTCCGGATGTTGCTGCTGCTCCAGCGCCGGGCGCGGCGGCTGAGCCGGATGCTCTGGTACCGAATCCAGGCCTGGATGCCGTGCGCCGCGAATTCGATGCCCGCATGTCGCAGCTGCAGCAGGAAGAGGGCGGCGAGCCCGAGGTGCCGCAGTCCGCCCCACCCGATGGCGCGGCAGCCCTGGCGCAGCAGCGCGCGGCAGAACAGGACCGGCGCGATGCGGAGAGCGCGGCCAATCGAGCGGTCGAATCCCCAGACGACGAGATCTTGCAGTCCACGGGCGCGGCGCCTTTGTCGCCCTCGCGCGCCATGGGGCTGGACCCGGCTGCCGGCTCCCTGTCTGCAGCTGCTGCCATTGCCGTGGACTCCGGCGCGGCGGCTCAGGCCCAGCAGGCCAGTGCCATGGCCCAGGCCGCAGAGCAGGCGGAACGCGCACCAGCCAAGAAGAAGGCATCCGAGCGCCGGGTAACTGCAGACCCTGCCACTGGCGAGATCGCGGGCGGGGCCATGGCCACCTGGACGGATGAAGACCTGTCCAACGCATTCCGCTCTGCGCAGGCCAAGAACGTGCGCCTGCGGCTGGCGCGCGAGCTGTCGCGCCGCCGCGCCGAGCGTGACCAGCAGACCCCGGCCACCGCGCCGGCCGCATCCGCAAATCCATCCACCCAGCAAGGAAGCATCGATGGCACACAAGCCGATCAAGCCCAGCCGCCGCGCGCGGAATCTTCGCAGGCAGCAGGAGCGCAAGGAGCGCCGTCTGCAGGTTCTGGCCCTGCGCAGGAGCTGACCAATGGCACCACCTCGTCTCAGCACGATGGCGCGCAAGCAGCTGCAGCGCCAGGCCCGCAGGCTCAAGCGCCAGTCCAAACAGCAGCCCAGCGCATCGATGCCGGCCGCGCGGCCTGGGCCAGCATGCCCGTCTCAGAACGCAAGGCCCTGGCAGGAAAGCTTGAGGGCCTGAAGCCGGTCATCCGCAAGGCCCTACCTGGCGCCACATGGGAGCGGCTGAATGCGGATCTGCAACGCAAGATCGCGGACGCCATGGCGCCGCAGGGAGAGACCAATGATTCACCCGCACCTGCAGTACGGCTGGCAGATGAACGCCCACCAGGCCCTGCGGCTGCTGCGGAGGCTGGGGGCGGTGAGCCGGCAGGACGCGCGGCAGATGCGCAGCCTGCTGGGCCGCGAGGTGGCCGTGCCGGACAGCCTGCTGCCGGCGTGCAACCTGCTGTACCTGGCCGAAGTGGCTCCAGCGAACAGGCTGCCGCTGTAGAGCCTGCTGCTGAACCAGCGCCCACGGCGGGCCAGCAGCAGGCCGTGGCCATCGCACAGCAGGGCAACGAGGCGCGGCGCGCCCAGCTGCTGGCCGCCAGCGAGCGCTGGACCAGCATGCCGGCGGCCGAGCGCCAGGCTGTGGCAAAGGCCGCGAAGGGGCTGAACGCACCAGCACGGGCGGGCGCTCATACGCGGGCATGGGCTGACCTGGCGCCCAAGGTGCGCGAGAAGCTTGCCGCCGCCATGCCCGATGCTGCTGCAGCACCTGCAGCACCTGCAGCCCGGAAGGCGCCGTCCTTGGTGGATGAGCTGGGTGCAGGTGTTGGCACCTATGCAGAAAAGCTCAAGGTCCGAATTGGCGATGCGAAACAGAAGCTGCAGCAAGCGTCCACGCTGTCGCCCACGCTGCGAAAAGCCAATGGTCATGACGTCCAGGCGCTGACCGCCGAGGTCGCGCGCCTTGAATCCCTGAGGGGTGAAGCCCGGGCGCTTGATGAAGCGGCCGTGCGCGATGAGGCAGCCCGAGGGCTGCAGCAGGGCGCACGGCAAGAACTCGATGTGAGCCAGTTGACGCCCGCTCAACGGTCAGAGGTGGTGGCTCGTGCAGCTGCCACAGGCAATGCCGCTGATGCCTCAAGTGCGATTCTGGATGCTGTGGACGAAGCAGCCACCGCTGCGGCGACGAGCCCTGCCAACGACCTGCCCGAGCCCACCGAGGCCCAGAAGGAAGCGGGCAATTACAAGAAGGGCCATGTCCGCCTGAATGGCCTGGACATCAGCATCGAGAACCCGGCCGGCAGCCGCCGCCGGCCCGAATGGCCTCCGCTGCAGAACCACTACGGCTACTTCAAGGGTTCCGTGGGTGCGGACAAGGACCATGTGGACGTGTTCATGACCAACCGCGCGAGCGACCCGGACCTGCCGGTGTTCGTCGTGGACCAGGTGAACCGCGATGGCTCGTTCGATGAGCACAAGGTGGTGCTGGGTGCGGCCGACGAGGCCGATGCGCGGGCCACCTACCTCGGCAACTATGAGAAGGGCTGGACGGGCCTGGGCGCGATCACGCAGATGACGCAGGACGAGTTCAAGGCTTGGCTGCGTAATCCGGCGAAGACGAAGAGGCCGGCCGGCACGCTGCCCGGCGCAGCGCCTGCACCAACGAAGAAGCCTCGCGGCGTCCTGGCCAAGAAGGCTGCCGCTGAGGAAGCGGCGCGCGCCGACTACTTCACCCCGGGCAACATCGTGAAGGGGTACGGGGATAGCCATGTCCGCGTGGTTTCATACACGCCGGCCAATGCCGATGGCGTCTGGAGCGTGACGGTACGCCAGGTGGAGAAGCAGGGCTCAGGCTGGCAGGATGTGCCGGGCGTGCGCGAGCGCACCCATGCCACGCCACCGAGCGCCCGCGAATTGAAAGCCGGGCCTGTGGAGCGCACCGAGGAACTGCCGTTCCGCCGTGGCGAATCCGATGGCCAGGGCCTGACCGATGACCAGATGGCCAACCTGCTGCGCATCATGCGGCCCGAGCCGGCGGCGTTTTCCGATGCGGCGCGGGCCCAGGCCGTGCGCCAGGTGCGCGAGACAGTAGATGCCATCCGCAAGGGCTGGAGCAACGGCCCCGAGGTGGTGGTGGCCTTCGACATGTCCGACCCGGCTGTGCCGGAGGCGGCGCGGCGCGCGGACTTGCGCCAGCGCAGCGGCGGGGCCTCCGGTGCGCCCGAGGGCTTCTACTGGCGCGGCAAGGCCTACCTGCTGGCCAGCAAGCTGAACACGCCCGCCGACGCGGCTCGCGTGCTGCACCACGAGGTGCTGGGCCACCACGGCCTGCGCGGCATGTTCGGGCCGGAGCTGAACAAGATCCTCAACCAAGTGGCCGCCATGCGCCAAGCTGAGGTAGCGGCCAAGATCAAGGAATATGGGCTGCGCGGCGTCACGGACCTGAGCCGGCGACATGCGGCCGAGGAAGTGCTGGCCGAGATGGCCGAGAAGACCCCGCAACTGCATTTCGTGCGCCGTGCCGTGGCCGCCATCCGCAATTGGCTGCGGGCCAACGTGCCCTGGTTCGGGCGCCTGAAGCTGTCGGACGCCGACATCATCCAGGGCTACATCCTGCCGGCGCGCGATTTCGTGGAGCGCGGGCAGCGTACCGCTACCGACCGTATCGAGCCGGTGTTCAGCCGTTCGGACTCGGCGGCCGCCATGCCCGACGCCATCATCGGCAGCACACTGGGCAGCGCATCGAAGCATCCCGACTACGCTGCGGCCAAGGGCGGGGATGTTGCGGCGGCCACGCGGCTGGCCGTGGACCTCGTGACGCCTGAGATGGCGGCGAAGGTGGCAGCTGCGCTGGGTGGTGCGCGGCCGCGCGTGCTGCCTGTGGCTGCCGTTGAGTCCAGTGGTCGCAACAAGATTCCGCGCGCCGTGGCCGAAGTCCTGGCGGCACGCCTTGGCCTGGAAACGGCGACGGGCATCGTGCAGGCGAACCGTGCACAGCGCACGGGTCTTGATTGGCTGGACCGCATCTTTGCACCTGTCGATTTCGCCGGCACCGTAGAGCCGGGCGACTACCTCCTGGTGGATGACACCCTCACGCAGGGCGGCACGTTCGCGGCCCTGGCCAGCCACATTCATGAAGGTGGAGGCAATGTGGTGGGCGTGGTTGTGTTGACCGGTAAGCAGTACAGTGCAAAAATCCAGCTCTCTCCTGAAATTCTCGCAACTCTCCGGCAAAAACATGGTGACCTCGAAGACCAATTCCGTGCAGCCACAGGCTACGGCTTCGACGCGCTCACCGAGTCTGAGGCCCGATACCTCGCGCGATTCGAACCGGCTGAGCGACTCCGAGATCGAATCGCTGAAGAAGGACGACGCGCAAGCGAGCGCGCAGATCAAGGCAATCCTCGCCAAGGCGATGACGCCGACGAACTGAGCTTCAGCCGCTCACGGCTTTCGGAGATCAAGGACAGCGCTCTGGACCAGCTCCAGAAGACGATGTCCCACCCTGGCAAGGTCTCTGTCTGGGACAAGACCATCGGCACCATGCGCCACCTGGCCGAACGCGCGCCAGCTTTCAAGCCGGTCTACGAGACCGCCCAGCGCAATATCGATGACGTGTCTATGCTGGCCAACGATGCGGCCGACCGGGCGCCGCGCCTGCTGCCGCGTGTGGACACCATCGGCGACCTCGTGGGCAAGAACCGCAAGACGCCTGTTTCCGCCGCCGACAACAAGGCCGTGGCGAAGCCTCTCTTCGAGGGCACGCTGCTGTGGGGCAGGGACGTGGACGGCAAGGCCGTGCTGGTGGACGAGCTGACCAAGAAGTACGGCAACCTGCCCGCAGACGACAAGGCCCAGCTGCTGCTGCGTGCCGGCCGTCTGGACGACCGCATGCTGCGCGCGTGGCGCGGGCTGCCGCTGGCCCAGTACGAAGCGCTGGTGAATTCTCGCTTCGAGAGCAAGATGCTCAAGGCCGGCGCGGTCTGGACGGATGCCGAGCTGCAGACCATGTTCGGCGCCACGCCCAACCAGATCGCCCTGTACCGTGAAGCCCGCGCGGCCATTGACCGCTCCATCGACATGACGGCCCGCGCGGACATGATGCGCGCGCTGGGCGACGAGTACGCTGAAATGCGCGACATGGTACTGGACGCGCCCAAGCTGTCCGATGCTCTGGAGCTGCTGACCACCACGCTGCAGGAGGATGCCAAGGCCAAGCCGGACCTGGCCGAACGGCTGCTGCAGCTGAACAACATGGTGGTGGACCGGGCGGCCACAGCCAAGGACCTGCAGGACGTGGGGTATGCGCCGCTGTCGCGCTTCGGGCGGTACACGCTGGACGTGGTTGACCAGGAGGGCAACCGCCAGTACTTCGGCATGTACGAGACCATGAAGGACGCCAACCTGGCCAAGATCCAGATGGCCCAGGCCTTCCCCGGCGCGGTGATCACCCAGGGCACCATGAGCCAGCAGTCCTTCAAGCTGTTCGCGGGCATCACTCCCGAGACACTGGAGATCTTCAAGGACATGGTCGTGGGCAAGGAAGCCGACGCGGCCACGCGCAAGGTGTTCGATGAATACCTGAAGCTGACAAAGAACAACCACAGCGCCTTGAAGCGCCTGATCCAGCGCAAGGGCATCGAGGGCTACAGCCAAGACGTGGGCCGCGTGGTGGCCAACTTCATCTACAGCAATGCGCGCCAGGGCGCGGCGGGCCTGAATGCCGGCACCATGGACCGCGCGATCAACGACATCCCGAAGGAGCAGGGCGAGCTGAAGGACCTGGCCATGGGCCTGCGCAGCTACATCCGCGATCCACAGGAAGAGGGCCAGGCCGTGCGCGGCATGCTGTTCGCGCAGTACCTGGGCGGCTCGCTTGCCTCGGCCGTGGTCAACATGACCCAGCCCTTTGCGGTGACGCTACCCTGGCTCAGCCAGTTCGGCGGCATTCGTGCGGCCAGCGGCCAGATGGCGCGGGCCTTGAAGGACATGGGCACGCGCGGCATGAAATACGAACCTGACCTAGCCCACGCGCTGAAGTCCGCCGAGGATGACGGCGTGGTCTCGCCACAGGAAGTGCACCAGCTGATGGCACAGGCGCGCGGCGCGGGCGGCCTGCGCTCGGGCGACGGCACCAAGTCCGGCGATGCGCGTGCGGCGGCAGGCAATGCCTGGGAGCGAGCCAAGGTAGCCTGGGGTCAGCCCTTCGCCCTGGCCGAGCAGTTCAACCGGCGCTCCACATTCATCGCAGCCTTCCGCATCGCCAAGGCACAGGGCATGGATGATCCAGGCGCCTTCGCGCGCAAGGCCGTGCTGGAGACCCAGTTCGTCTATTCCAAGGCCAACAAGCCCCAGTGGGCACGCGGCGCCGTGGGCGGCACGCTCTTCACCTTCAAGACCTATTCCGTCAGCTACCTGGAGCTGATGCAGCGGATGTGGAAGCAGGGAGGGCCAGAGGGCAAGCGCGCGGTGGGCTGGGCCCTGGCCATGCTGCTGCTGATGGGCGGTGCGGGCGGCGTGCCCTTTATGGAGGACGCCGAGGACCTGATCGACGGCGTGGGCCAGATGATGGGCTACAACCTCAGTTCCAAGCAGTGGCGCAAGGAGGCGCTCGCGGGCATCGTGGGCAAGGAGCTGGCCGACTTCCTGGAGCAGGGTGTCTCGGGCCTGCCAGGCGCGCCCATCGATGTTTCCGGGCGCTTGGGCATGGGCAACCTGCTGCCCGGCACCGGCCTGCTGTTGACCAAGCAGAGCCGCGAGCGGGATCTGCTGGAGGTGGCCGGCCCCGCCGGTGATCTGGTGATGCGCGGGTTCACTGCTGGGCGCAAGGTGCTGACGGGCGACGTTGCTGGCGCGGCGTTGGAGGTCTCGCCCACGGCCGTGCGCAATGCGTTCAAGGGCGCGGACATGGCCGCCAGCGGCATGTACAAGGACACCAAGGGTTACAAGGTTATCGACACCACGCTGTCCGAGGCGATTGCCAAGGCCGCCGGCTTCCAGCCCAAGAGCGTGGCCGAGGTGCAGGAAGCCAACAGCTTCATGCAGCGGTCCAAGAGTTTCTACAGCCAGACCAGCAGCGAGATCAAGGCGCAGTGGGCGGATGCGCTGTTCCGCAAGGACGAGGGCGCCCTGGCGCGCGTGCGCGAACGGCTGGCCGATTGGAACAAGAACAATCCGGAGCAGCCCATCGTCGTCAAGATGCCCGACGTGTGGAAGAAGGTGCGGGAGATGGGTAAGGACCGGACAGACCGCATTGCGGACAACTCGCCCAAGGCGCTGCGTCAGCAGATGCGGGAGATGGCAGCGGAGGCGCGATAGCGCTTGCCCCTTGCAGGGTTGGCCTTGAAAGGGCGGCATTGGAAGACTGCGGGAATTCACTTCGCAGGAGCTTCCAATGTCGAACACCAGCTATCCGAAGGGCATGGAGAAGCTTCTCTCCGGCTCCATCAATGCCTCCACCGACACCTTGAAGGCCGCGCTGCTGCCCAGCGGCTACGCCTTCAGCGTGTCGCATGAGTTCGTGAGCCAGCTCGGCTCGATCATCGGCACGGCCCAGCCCCTGCTCAACAAGACGATCACCGGCGGCGTGCTGGACGCGGACGATCTGGACTTCGGTGCCCTGGCGCCAGGTTCGACCATCGGCTCGGTCGTGATCTTCAAGGACACGGGCAACACTTCCACGTCGCCGGTGCTGTTCTTCCTGGACACGGTGACAGGGCTGCCCATGGCCACCAACGGCGGCGCCGTGACCATTCCCTGGGACAACGGCGTCAAGAAGATCGCACGGCTCAATCTGCCGATCTACCCGAAGGGCGCGGAGAAGATGTGGTCCGGCTCCATCGACTTTGCGGCCGACAACATCCGCGTTGCCCTGCTGCCCAGCGCCTATGTCTATGACGCGGCGCACGAGTTCCTGCCGGACGTGGGCACGCTCATCGGTTCGGCGCTGCCCCTGGATGGGCGCAGCGTTGCCGGCGGCGTGCTCGATGCCGATGATGCCAACTTCGGCGCGCTGGCCGCCGGCTCCACCATCGGCAGCGTGCTGCTGTACAAGGACACGGGCACGGCGGCCACGTCGCCAGTGATCGCGCGCATCACCGACGTGCTGGGCCTGCCGCTGGCAACGAATGGTGGCGGCCTGGTGGTGCAGTGGTCCAACGGCGCCGCGCGCATCTTCTCGCTGGTGCCGGCGTAAGGGGCAGGGCCATGGACCTGTTTTCCAACAACGCCGAGACCGCGCTGGCCTCGGCCCTGACCAGCGACAGCGGCGACCCAGGCTACGGCACGATCGTGACCACGGGCGCGGGCCTGGACGGCTTTGCCAACCCCAGCGGCACGCGCTCCCTGCGCGCCACCATCACGGACGCGACCATGCCCGGCCAGTGGGAAGTCGTCACCATCCGCCAGATCGATGGCGTGAACCTGATCGTGGATCGCGGGGTAGAGCTGCCCTGGGATGCCAGCGGCCCCATGGACTGGCCCGCTGGCGCCAAGGTCAGCGTGCGCGTCACCGCCGGGATGCTGGAGACCTTCGTCCAGATGCAGCCCAATGGCTTCTTCGGGCCGGCCCTGTCTGGTGCGGACCGCTTCGCGGCGCTGGGGTATCCGGCGCTCAAGAAGGCGTGGCCGCAGCCACTGGCGAGCGCTTCGTCCTTCCATCGCGCCGGCAACGGCATGTCCATCGTGGGTGGCTCCATGTTCGTGGACCTGGGCACGCCGCCGGCCTGGGCCGCGGGCAACATCCTGCACGGCGATGTCGTACTGCCAGCCACGCCGGATGGCTGCCAGTACTGGGCATGCACAAATCAAGACAGCCCTGTCTACGCTGACGCCGCTCCAGATTTTCAGGGCGCTGGCACGCACGTGCCGCTGAACCCGGACAACCTGGCGCTAGGGTATTGGGTCCCGGTGCCCATGCCAGTGAGCCTGCTGGTGCGGCTGCAGGGCGTGCGCATCGTTGTGGAGGAGGTTGGCTTCATCGCCAGCGTGGTCACAGCCAGCTCGCCACCCACGGTCTCCATCGGGACCGACCTGGATTCCTCCGATCCCCGGCCAACACGTTTTGCAAATGCGGTGGGGCTGTCGCAGATCACAGGCGGGGGCGAGTCGCATCGCATTCCTATCGCCGTGGGCGGCCAGTTGTCGAACGCCCTGACGTTCCGAGTTGATACGCTCGCCGCTGGTGGGCAGTTCGCCGGCCGCTTCTACTGGCGCGGCTTCTACGTCGAGGGCTGAACTCATGAGCTACCCGCTCATCAACGGCGCTGCCATTAACGCAGAAGAGGCTGGCGAGGCCACGGTCGGCATAGACCTTGTGACCTCGGGGCAGGCGATTGCCCGGCCTGCACTTCTGCCCGCTGGCGCGCTGCCGATGGAGCTGGGTGCGCCACGGGCTGCGCTTGCACTGCGGCCTGCGGGCCTGGATCTGGTCACGTCCGGACAGGCCATCGCCCGCTACAACACCGCCCTGCGGCCGCCGGGCATTGACCTGGTGTCGAGCGGGCAGGCCGTCGCCATGCCGATGCTGGAGGCACAGGGCGCGCAGGCGCTGGAGCTGGGCGCGCCCCGTGTGCGCAACGGGCTCGATGTGGCCCTGGTGATCGATGGTCTGGACCTCGTGCGCACGGACTTTGCAGTCATCACGCTGGATCAGGTCGCGCCCGATCAGGTGGTGCAGGCCCGCAGTGCCCGACCCTTGGAACTGGGCGTGCCAGCAGCACAGCCAGGCGCCGTCACGGTGCAGCCTGCCGGCGCTCAACCGATGGCGTTGGGCATGCCGGGCGCCGGCACCCGCCTGCAGGCCCAGGGCGCTCATCCATTGGAAATCGGCATGCCTGCCGCGGGCATTCGCCTGCAGGCCGGCGCCGCCCGGCCTCTGGGGCTGGGCGCGCCATCCGTGGGCGTGGCGCTGCGGGTCGATGGCATCGACCTGGTGCGTGGGGGTACGGCCAGCATCGCGCTGCCTACCGCGCAGCTGCTGGCCGCCAGCGTCTATGTCCTGGAGCTGGGCTCTCCGGGCCTGCCATCCACCACCGTCCGCGCCCGCGCCGGCTTCCCGCTCCAACTGGGCATGCCGGCCGTGGCCAGGGAGAACACATGCTGACCTTTGAGAAATTCAGCGGCATCAACAACGTGCTGCCCGAGCACCGCCTGGGCGGCGATGCGCTGCTGGCGGCCGAGAACGTGGACATCGGGCTCACGGGCGAGATCACCCGCCGCGCCGGCCTCACCCAGGTCTCCGACCTGTGCCACAAGAACCTGCACCAATCCCGCGGCTACCTGCTCGCCACCGTGGGCGCGCAGCTGACCGCCATCCATCCCGACGGCGCACGCCACGTCATCCACCCATCCCTTGGGCCTGAGCGGGTCTGGTACTGCAACCTGCCCGACGGCCGCACGATTTGGACCAACGGCCTGATCCAAGGTGTGACCGATGGCCTGGCCAACCAGGAGCGCAGCGTGCCCACGCCGGCGGGCCTGGGCGCGCCAGACGCGGCCTTCGGGCAACTGCACCGGGGCCAGTACCGCTACCACCTCAGCCATGTGCGCTTGGCGGACCACCTTGAAGGACCGGCCATCAGCTCCGCGCCCGTCGAGATCGCCGAGGGCGGCCTGCGGCTGGATGGGCTGCCAGTGCGCGAGGGCTACGCGCTCAACGTGTACCTGTCGGGCCAGGACGGGGAGGGCGCCTATCTGGCCGGCGTGGCCACGGGCAGCAGCTTTGAAGTCAGCGGCCCCAATTCGGCCCTGGTGCTGCCCTGCCGAACCCTGGGCGCCCAACCGTTCCCCGTGGGCACCATCACCGCCGCGTGGCGCGGGCGCGTGCTTGTCGCCCAGGGCAATGTGCTGTGGGCGAGCCGACCCATGGCACCGCACCTTGCTGACTGGCGCGACTTCCGGCCCATGCCTGCGCCGATCACCGGCATCGTGCCCGTGGACGATGGCATCTATGTGGGCACAGCCGAGGATCTGGTCTTCCTGTCTGGGACCACCTTCGACCAACTGGCCTATCTGGAGCGCAAGACTGGCCCTGTGGTGCCTGGCTCTGCCGTGCCGGCGCCAGGCCGCCATCTGAAGCTGGGCGATGGCGCCGGATCGGGCTCTGCCATGGTGTGCATCGCAGGCGGCGAGATCGTGGCCGGCTTCGCGGGCGGCCAGACAGCCAGCCTCACGGCCAACCGCTTCAAGATGCCTGGGGCCGTGGCCGAAGTCGCAGCCACGTTCCGCGTGGTGAATGACATCCCGCAGTATCTGGCGGTGCCGCAATGAGCATCTGGGACCCGCACACCTATAAGTCCGGCGGCGTGCCCATCGGCCCGGTGGCGCCTGCCGCGCTGCGTGTGCACGGCGCACCGCCCACGCAGGACCAGCTCGGCCAAGCCCAGGCGACCTTCTATCGCTTCTGCATGCAGGCCCGGGTATCACAGGCCCCCAACCCGGTGGAGACCGGCCGCCTGCCCGACGGGACTGCATACCGCATCGTGCGCGTGGGCAACTCCACGACTATGCAAATTTGGACCGAAGAGGCGGATGAGGGCGAACGCAACAGCGGTATCGCCATCGTGCTCACTGACCTGGAGGGCAAGTCAATTCCTGGGCATGTCGAGAGCGACGCGCCAGCCCTGTACCTGCTCACGCCTGAAGTTGTGCGCGGTAGCCGCATACCTTCAGGCCGCTGGCGCGTGCGCAGGAGGAAGGTGCTGCAGGGCGGCAAGGCAGTGAATGCAGACGGCTCGGGTCGGGTTTATTTCGCAGGTGTTCAAGGGGTGGCTGATCAAAACATCCCTTTCATACGTTCGGCAGTGAGTCTCAATGGGCAGGCCTACTGGTACGACGACATGCAAGAAAATGTCGCTGTGTCCCGGGAGTCTGTTCAAGTAGCGGTATCTGGTTCTGCAACGTCGCCTATCCCATTCGTTTACACCGAGCGAGGCGGTAAGAAATACTCCATGCATATTGATATTGAGCCGGACGCAATTTCCCCTGCCAGATACTGGATGCAATTACGTGTTGGGCCCATCGTACAACGTGGAAGCGATTATGTTGGCGAAGTCGTTTGGAGAGAAATGCTACCGCCCGGATTGGGGTTGGATTTCAGGACGATAACATTCAGCTCTGATGGGAGGTCTGCGCGAGCAATCGCATATGAGTCTGGGAAGACAAAATTCGTCCTGTTTTTAATAACCACTGCTAGCGTTGGAGTTTCTGTTGTGAGAGAACTTCCCAGTAGCAGGCAGACTGGTGTATTTTATAATCGATCATTCAAGGTTGAGGAGTCCGGAACGCCCAATGAACCCGGATATAATAGGCAGACTTGGGACATATTCGGTTATGGCGACGGCAGCGCCGAATACGGCAGCACAACCCCCGTGGATACGGTAAATGGCTATTTAGGTCCGGGGCGCGACTACGGTTCGGGTGAATTTGTCTTCAAGGACTACACCCAAGGGGATTGGGCTTATAGCCGACGTGGATTACCTTTGTCTGGGGAGGATGAGACTCGTACTGCTTCCGTCTCAAGCTACTCTGATAAATACTCCTCTTTTAGTATTATCACGGTTCCTACAGAGACAACGCCATTGCACACGATTGGCTCTAGTAGCGAAACTCGTCGCCGCACTGATGTTGTGAGCGGTTTTGGCGGTGACAGGACTACCCTTCAATACAGTGATTCATTTTCTTTGCAAAGCGAAGCCATCGCCACGGAAGTGTCCACAACAGCCAGTGGAGAAGGCTCTGAAATGATTAACACTGGTGGGCAATCTCTGCTGTTCGATGATCTGGACTACAAATTTAGAATCTATTATGAAGAAAACAAGGTCCGTAGTACCGCGTGGCAATACGTAACTGATCCAGATGCCGAATTCGGATACAGGAAGGAACTCACTTCAGATGTCTATTCCGAGTCAAACTCTCTGAATGTATCGCTCAATAATTCAAGCGTACTGACCATGGATTTTGACCCCATGGGTCCTTATCGCCATGTCGTTATTTTTGCTTCTGATCCAATGACGGGCGCTATCGTTGTGAATCTGCAGGAGGTATTGCAGGAAACCCGCGCCGTACGGCGGAGTTGGATCTTCGCCGTTGACGACCATGGTGTGAAGCAGATCCAGGATTTGATGCGTTTGCCCGCCGCCCCCAATGTCAAGGCCCGAAGCAATGCGGAGATTTTCTCAGTATGAATACCGTCGTATGCAACACCCTGAGCGGCGCAGTGTCCGAGTACACGCGCCACGATTTCCATGCGTTGACACCGACCCATGGCGGCAGCGCCACGGGCCTATATGCCTTGGCCAGCGGCGATACCGACGACGGCCTACCCATCGTCGCCGAGCTGCGGCTGCCAGCAACCATCCGCGAGAACACGCTGAAAAAGCACCTGGAGATGGTCTATCTGTCGATGCGCGGCCACGGCTGCGCCCAGTTCTCGGTGCTGGGCCCTGGCACTGAGCGGTGGAGCTACAGCTTTCCGCTCGTGGGCTCCGGCCAGACTCGGTGCCAACCGGGCCGCGGCATCCGCCAGAACTACCTGGGCTTTGGCCTGAGCACTCCGGCGGGCCAGGCCTTCACGCTCGATCGCATTGAGGTTGCGACCGTGTCTTCGAAAAACCGTCGCGTAGGAGCCTGACATGGCATTGGATCTGAATGGACCCGCAGAGATCGTCCAGGACAAGTACGAGCGCAGCATGGCGATGGCTGACGCCGCCTCCAAGGAAGTTGCGTCTTTCACGGACGATCTGAGGAACAGCCTCTACAAGCCTTCGCAGATCGACGTTCGGTGGCAGACGCTGCCTGCGCCGAACTTGCCGCCCATCCCGGATATGCCAGCGCTGCCCGATGCGACGCTTGTGGAGCCCGCCGACATGCCCGGGCCGCTGTCGGCGCAGATACGGGACGTGCCCATCGACGGGTTCGATGTGGTGCCGCCCACACTCAACTTCGGGCAGGCCCCTGTCTTGACCATCGGCCAGGCGCCGACACTGCCTCAGTTGCGGGACGTAGCCGTGCCTGATGCGCCGGATGTGGTGCTGCCTGGTGCGCCGGAATTCCTGCAACTGCAGACGCACACCTTCGGCGGGGTTGACCTGCACGAGGACTGGTTGGAGAAGCTGGACGACATCCCGACGCTGTCCGTCTTGCAGCCCGCGCCATTCCAGCACAAGCCCGGGGCGAAATACGCCTCGCAGCTGCTGGACAACCTGAAGGCCTCGCTGAATGCGCGCATCCAGGGCGGCTCCGGGATCGCTCCGGCGGTCGAGCAGCAGATCTGGGATCGTGCACGCGACCGTGAGACTGCCCTGGCGCTGGCGCGCGAGCAGGAGGTGTTGCGCGGCGCCGAGGCCCTGGGCTTCCCGCTGCCCAGCGGTGCGCTGGCGGGCCAGTTGGCAGACGCTCGCCGCGAGTTCCACGACAAGCTCTCGGGCCTCTCGCGGGACGTGGCCATCAAGCAGGCCGAGATGGAGCAGCAGAACGTCAAGGACGCCATCACCCAGGCCCTGCAGTTGGAGACCACGCTGCTGGACGACGCCTACAAGCTGGAGATGCTGGCCTTCGAGACCGCCAAGACCACGGCAGACAATGCCCTGGCCGCCTTCAATGCGGCGGTCGAGCACTACAAGGCGCTGCTGGCCGGCTACCAGGCCTATGCTGCCGCCTATGACACGGTGATCCGGGCCGAGCTCAACAAGGTTGATGTCTACAAAGCGATGCTGGAGGCTGAAAAGACCAAGGCCGACATCAACAAGTCCCTGGTGGACCGCTACCGCGCCGAGATCGACGGGAGCATGGCGGTGGTCGAGATCTACAAGGCCCGCGTGGGCGCGGCCCAGACCCTTGTCGAGCTCGAGCGCGCACGCATCCAGGCCGGGGGCGAAGAGGTCAAGGCTTTCGTGGCCACGGTCAATGCACAGACAGCACTGGTTGACATCTACAAGACCCAGGTGGGAGCTGAGACTGCGAAGGTGGACGCTTATCGTGCGCTCACGCAGGCCTATGCATCCAAGGTGGGCGCCCAGGCCGAGCAGGCACGCGTCGAGGTGGCCCGGTACCAGGCCCTGATCTCGGCCAAGGGTCTCGAATGGGACGGGTGGAAAGCTCGCCTGTCCGCCGCCACGGCCCGTGCCGAAAGCGCGGCCCGGCAGTCCGCAATCCTTGTCGACGGCTACCGCATCGGCGCAACTGCCGCTGAGGCTCAGGCGGCATCGTATGCGCGTCGATGGGAGTCCGAGATCAAGCAATACGAAGCCGGGATGAACATCACGTACCAGGTTGCCAGAACCAACAATGATGCCGTCACCCATGCCAACGATGCGCGCATGGAGGCTGCGAAGGTGGGCCTCACTGCAAAGGCCCAGCAACTGGCCAGCGCCTTGTCGATGGTGACAGCTCAGGCCCAGATTGATGGCCGCGTCAGCTGGAGCTACAACGGTCAGATCTGATGCCGCCCCCGGCTAGGGTTCGCTCCTTGGCGCCCTGGCCGGGAAACTGCGGGGCATGACCAAGCCGGCCAAGCTCAACTTCACGATCTACCAGGGCGCCACGTTCCGGCGGCGCCTGCGCTGGCTCAACCCAGACAAGACCCCTATCGACCTGACGGGCTGCACGGCCCGTATGCAGGTGCGCGAGGAGGTGGAGTCCACGGCCGCGCTGCTGGAGTTGACCACCGAGAACGGGCGCATTGCCCTGGGAGGCGCCGCTGGCACGGTGGACCTGCTGATCGATGCCGGCACCACGGCCGCCATCACCTGGAGCGGTGGTGTTCACGATTTGGAGATCGTCCACCCTGGCGGCGAGGTCACTCGCCTGGCCGAAGGCTCCTGCTGCGTGAGCCCGGAGGTCACCCGTGACTGATTTGCTGATCGTCCAAGAGGTCGAGATCCTGGCCGAAGAGGCGCAGGACTCGGTGCTGGTCGAGCAGGTCGAGGAAATCGAGATCCTGGCTGTGGCGGAGCAGGGTCCTCCTGGCCGTCCCGGCGAGCCCGGCCCTGCCGGCGGCGCATCGGTGCAGCGAACGGCCGGCACGAACCTGTCGGCCCTGCTCGCGGTGTACGAACTGAATGGCGTGGTGCGCGCGCTGAGCGCTGACGATGCGGTGCACATCGACCTGTTGCTGGGCATCACGCTGACGGCGGCCCAAGCCGGTGAGTTGGTCAATGTGCAGCGACTGGGTGCCATTGAGGACTCCGCCTGGAACTGGGTGCCCGGCCGTGTGTACCTCGGCGCCAATGGTGCGCTCACCCAGACGCCGCCCACTAGTGGCTTTGACCTGCTCATCGGCTCCGCCACATCCCCCACGCGCATCACCCTGAACCTGCAAGACCCTATTTCACTGGAGTAAGCACCATGGCAACTCAACCCACCCAGGGATTCTTGGCCCGCGTCTCGGGCAAGACCCGCCAACTGTTCGGCCTGGCCGTGTCTGCCGGCGCAGCGGATGCCGGCAAGCTCGTGGCCACTGGATCGGACGGGCGGCTGGACACCTCACTGTTGCCCGCCGGGATCGGCGCCAATACGACCATCGCACCGGCAAGCGAGGCCATCGGGGCGGGCAAGTTCGTGAATTTCCATGCCAATGCTGGTGCGCTGAACGTGCGGCTGGCCGACAACAGCAACGGCCGCCAAGCCGATGGCTTTGTGAAGGATGCCGTGGCCTCGGCTGCAAATGCCACCGTCTACCCCCTGGACACCACGAACTCCGCGCTCACGGGCCTGACACCTGGCAGCCGTTACTGGCTGGGTACTGCTGGCGGGGTCATCACGGCGGCGCTCGACCCTGCCGACACGGCCAATGCGAACAAGGTCTGCCAGGAGCTGGGCACGGCCAAAAGCGCGACCGAGCTGGTCACGGATGACCTTGGCTACGTGACCCTCTGAAATGACTGCACGGCGGCCACTTGTAAGGGTCGGCGGGCGCATTCGCCAGCTGCCCGCGGGCGACACGCTGCCCGGCGTGCGCGAGCAGCTCACCGCCGCGCGCACCTACTACGTTCGCACCGACGGCAGTGACAGCAATACGGGCCTCGCAGACAACGCTGGTGGGGCATTCGCCACCATCCAGAAAGCTGTAGATATTGCAAGTGCTCTGGACAACGGCGGATTCAACATCACTATACAGATTGCCGATGGAACTTATAGCCAATCGGTGATATTGAAATCGTTTGTCGGCGGGGGACAGTTGATAATCGCCGGCAATGCATCTTCCCCGGATAATGTGATCATCTCTTCTGGTGGTGATGCGATTTCTACAAATGATGGCACCGTCGGAACATATTTCATCAAAGATCTGCGCCTGACAGCTACAGGCAACGGTCTTTATATCAAGACGGGCTCCATCGTCTTGATCGGAAATTTGGTGTTCGGCACTTGCAGCATACATGTCCGCTGCGAAGGGTACATCCGTGTCATGAGCAGCTACAAGATCATCGGAGGTGCAACGTATCACTACTACATTGTCAAGGCCGAAATCCAGTGCAATCAGGTAACGTTGACGCTCTCCGGTACCGTCAATTTTTCAGGCTCTTTTGTTACTTGCGTCGTGCTCGGGTTGCTAAATATGTTTAGCACGTCAATCAGCGGAACTGCAACCGGAAAGAGATATACCGTAGCTTCGAATTCTGTTGTCTTTACCAACGGCGCTGGTGCGAACTACCTCCCAGGTAACTCTGCAGGCACAACGGATTCCGGCGGGCTCTATTTATGACATACCAGCTATCTGGCGAGGGACACGTATATTTTTCGCGTGGCGGTGATCGCATCACGGTTCCAACTGCCGATTCAGTTGAATATCCGAATTGGAATCCAGATTTCCTGGCGTACAAGGCCTGGCTCGCGGCCGGCGGTGTTCCGCTACCTGCCGAGCTGCGGCCTGCTGCCGAAATTGCTGCGACCCTGCGCCAGGCCCTGGCCGCAGAGTACCGCAGGCGCATGCAAGTCATCGCAGCCGGCTACCCCCTGAGCGAGCGCGAATCCTGGCCTGTCCAGACCGAGGAGGCGAGGGCGCTTGAAGCGGATTCGGCGGCGGCCACGCCCTGGATCGACGCTGCAGCACTGGCACGCGGGCTGGATCGTCTGGTGCTGGCCCAGCGCATCCGCGAGAAGGATGACGCATACCGCCAAGTGCACGGGCTGCTGACCGGAACTCGGCAACGCATCGAAGACCAGATCGACGCTGTGGCCGACGACGCCCTGGCGCTGTCCCAGATCGATGTCGCGGCCGGCTGGCCTGCGGCCCCCGTGTAGGGTTCGCCGAAAAGGCCAGGCCCCGGAATCATCGGGGCCATGAAAACTGAAACCCTCGACATGATCGCCACGACCGGCAGCCGCACCACCGGTGGTGGCGCTGTCGTCGGCTTGTTTGGCGCGCTTGCTTCATCCCAGGCGATCGGCCTGCTCGGCATTGCCGTGGCTCTGCTGGGCGCCCTGGTGAACTGGTACTACAGACGCGAAGCCAATCGACGTTCTGAGGCCAAGGCCCGAGACGAGGCGGCAGAGCGCGCTCTCCGTATGGAGCTGATGCGCAAGACCGGTGTCCCATTCCGGCCGGCACGCGAAGAGCTCGACACCTCTCCAACCGACATGGGTGCATTGTGAGCAAGGTGCCCGCATTCCTGTCCAGCCGGCTGGCGGCCCTGGCCATCCTCGCCGGCCTGGGCGGCACAGGCGCATACGTGGCCCGGCAGACCAGCGACGAGGCCCTGCGCGACCAGTACGTGCAGACCGTGGCGGCAGATCCGAGCACCAGCAACGCGGTCAAGGTGGCCATGGTGCTGGGCCAGTTCTACGAGTCCTCGGGCAAGCACATCGGCACGCCCTACATCGACAAGCTGGGGCGCGGGCAGCCGCTCACCGTGTGCAACGGCATCACCGGCCCAGAGGTGGTGGCCGGGCGCTGGTACAGCCCCTCGGACTGCTACTACCTGGAGCGGGGGCGCTACCTGTCCGCCGAGCGCGAGGCGCGCAGCCTGTTCACCCGCTGGCCCAGCTACGACCCGTTCGTGCAGGGCCAGTTCCTGGACTTCGTGCACAACAAGGGCGCGGCCAACCTGAGCACCAGCACGCTGCTGCGCAAGGCCAATGCCGGCGACCTTGCCGGCGCCTGCCGCGAGAACCCGCGCTGGAACCGGGGCACGGCGGCAGGCGTGTCCACCGTGCTGCCCGGCCTACAGCTGCGCGGAGACGCGAACGCAGAAATTTGCCTGGAGTGGAGGGCCCGGCCATGAACCCGATCTGGATCGCCATGTGGTGGTACTGGTGGAGGGGTGGGCGATGATCGTCAACCACCTGCCGTGGCTGGTGCTCGCCTTGACCGTGTGTATGGTGCTCATGGGCTGGCGTCAGCATCCGAAGACTTGGGCCCTGGCCCTGGCGATCCAAGCGATTCTTCTGCTGTGGATCCTGGCGGCGCAGGCCTGGGGCGCGCTGCCTCTAAATTGCGTCCTGGCGTTGATGTCCTGGCGCAACCATCGCAGGTGGGGCTACCCATGGGCCTGAGCGCCATCACCCACGGCGCCGTGGCCGCGCTTGCCGCGCTGCTGGTCTGGTACTTCCAGGAGGCCCGGCTTGGCGCTGATCTGGCCGAGGCCCGGCTGGAAACCACCACCCAGCAGCTGGCCACCAGCACGGCCCAGCGCGCGGCCGACGCCCGCGTGCGCAGCGCCGAGCAGGCCATGAACACCAAATACCAAGGAGCCCTCAATGCCGCCCGTGACCGCGAGGCGCTGCTGCGCCGTGATCTTGACCAGCTGCTCTCTGTGGCTGACGGCCTGCGCGAGCAATCCGCAGATGCCGCCCGCCGACTTGCCAACGCTCCCCCTGCTGCCGTCCTTGAGTACGCCACTGCCCTCGGAGTCGTATTTGAAGACTGCCGCGCAGCGTATGGGGACATGGCAGCAAAGGCTGCAGGACACGCAGCTGATGTCCAAACCCTCGGTGCCGCCTGGCCCGTGATCCCGAGCCTGCCGGCCGCAGGCGTCTCTATCGGACGCAACCCATGACCTTTCTGAAAAAACACTGGCAGGCCACTGCCATCGTGGCAATCGCCGCGCTCTTGATCATCTCCGGCTGGCGCATGTTCAGCCAGTCCGCCCAGATCATCGATCTCGGGATTTTCATGCTGCTGGGCGTGGCGTTGCTGCTGATGCCGATTGCCGGCTTGGCTGAGCAGATACTCCGCAAGCTCGGGGAGCAGACCGTTGCCGTGTCATCGCGCGAGCGCTCCCACCGTCAGGAGCTGGAGCTAGCCTTGGCGCACGGCATGGGGGCATTGGTCGCCAATCCCGCATTCCCGGGCAAGTCCGTGGGCAACAACATCCGCGATGCGCTGGACGCGATGTTGGTGCAGTCGGCTCCTGCGTCATTGGCCGAACTGCGCTGTGGGATGAACGCTTACCCAGGCCGCGCCGACCAGCACAAATGCCTGGTGCATGGCGTGGCGGCATGCCCATGCCACAAGGCCAGTGACGACCTGATGCGCAGCGCCGGCTACGAGGGTGAGCAGGCCCCAGCCAGCGGCGGCCCGCGCGTGACGCTCGCTGACATCGAAGCCGAGATTGTGGGCGAGCACTACTTCACCGCCACTCAAGGCGCCGGCCACCCTGAGGCGCTGAACCCGCGCGACTTCGGCGACGTGCCCGCCGAATTGGCGCTGCTGACGATCTGTGTGCTGCGCCTGCGCAATGGCACCAAGCTCGTAGGCATCAACTACGGCGCCATCGACCCGGACCAGCACGACGCTGATCTCGGCCGGAAGGAAGCCCGCGCCGATGCCGTGGAGAAAATTTGGGAGCTGCTGGGCTTCCGGCTGCGCGACAAGCTTGCGGCTGGCGCCTAAGCCGCAGGCGCCGGGTCAGCCGGCGCTATCGAAACCACCGTGCCGTCGATTGCGACCATTTCGCCTTTCGTCGCGGGGTCAGCTTCGAGCGGCACGCCCCACATGATTCCCGGGTGCTCGCCCTTGTGCATGACGTGGTCGAGATGGTAGAGCTCCTCGGGCGGCAACCTGAACCGCTGGGGGTACTTGTCGCTGCCGTGGGCCTTCCAATGCCCCATGAAGCCGGCGACGACGCGCTGGTGGACTGTGTGTTTCGGATTTGTGGGGTCGATCATGGCCGGCATTGTGCCGTGCTCAATCCTCCGGGCATCGCTCCATGGCCCAATCCAGCGCAGCAGCCGCAGTGAGGTGCGGCCCGTCAGAATGGCGCGTTGGAGCGTTCGACCGAGACGGGGCCCAGGCCCGCGTAGATCTGGTCGTCGTCCAGATCTGTGACAACAAACCACCCGGGCTGCACTTCATTGATGAAGTAATGCTCGGGTAGTCCCGGCAGGATTTGCACTTCTGGCGTTCCGAACCAGCGCGGCATCGTGAGCAGAGTGGGGTACAGCTCAACTTCGAGAGACATTTTCATAACGATCTCCGGGTCAGGTTCGAACTATGGGGATGTCTTGGAGGTCAGTGGTGTATCTGGGGGTGCGGCGGTCCTGGCGCATGGCCCAACCCGACGCCTGCAGCGCGCTGGCCACTCCCAACGTGCCTTTGCCGTATCGCGCGTTAAGGCGGTCCATGGCCTCCATCAGGGGGCTGTGGTCGCGCGCATAGTCGTTGGGCTCATCGAGCAATGAGGCTTGCTGCACTGCCACGGGGGACAGATCCAGCAGCATCACGCCAGCCTTCGACAGCTGATAGCCGGGCTCGTAGATCTTGGCGATCCCGCGCGCCGCAGCGCGCACCAGCAGGGCCGTGTCGCTGCTGGGCTGTGGGAGCTGGATGGTGGTGCTCCGGGCGAAGCGTGGGCCGTCACGAAATGGGCTGGTGTGCGCGAAAACATGCACGGCCCCGGCTCTGTGGTCTTGAGCGCGCAGTTTTTCCGCAGCGCGCTGTGCGAAGGTGGAAACAGCCTCCACCAGCGGCGCCAGTTCGCTGACTGGACGGCCGAAAGATCGGGTGCAGGCAATCTGCTGCTTTGGTGGTGGCTCATGCTCCAGCCCCAGGCAGGGCATGCCCTGCAGCTCGCGCGCTGTGCGCTCCAGCACCACACCAAAGTGGGCGCGCAGCAGCGGCTGTGGCGCGCGGGCAAGGTCCCAAGCCGTGAAGATTTTGTGATCCAGCAGGCGCATCTTGATTCGGCGCCCCACGCCCCAAACGTCGCCCACGGGCACGCTTTCCAGCAGCGACTGCAGCTGTGCTGGCGAAAGCTCGGTGAGGTTGCATACCTGGGCCAGTGAGGCAGGGTAGCTGCCGGGTTTGCGCTCCGCGTCTTTGGCCACATGATTGGCGAGCTTGGCCAAGGTCTTTGTGGGGCCGATGCCGATGCACGTGGGGATGCCGACGCCGCGCAAGATGCGGTCACGGATTGCCCAGGATCTGCGCGTCACGTTGTGCACGCCAGCCAGGCCAATGAAACATTCATCGATGCTATAGATCTCTTGCTCTGGCCCGAGGCCGGCCGCGAGGGACATCATGCGGTCGCTCATGTCGCCGTACAGCACAAAATTTGCGGACAGGGTGACAAGGCCCTGGTGGATACGGTGCTTGATCTGGAAGAAGGGCTCGCCCATCTTGATGCCCAGCGCCTTGGCTTCTTCGGATCGGGCGATGGCACAGCCGTCGTTGTTGCTGAGCACTATCACCGGAAGGCCCTTCAGCGCAGGGCGGAACACGCGCTCGCAGCTCACGTAGAAATTGTTGCCGTCCAGCAGGGCGAACATGGCCTGATCTCACAATGTGCGGAACGACTTGACGGCGCACGTCACCACGCCCCAGATCTCCAGCTGTTGGCCTTCTTTCGCACGGATGTCTGGGTATGTGGGGTTCTCGGCGCGGAGCATCACCTGGTCATACCTGGCCCAGAATCTTTTGCATGTGAAGTCGCCATCCACTTCAGCCACCACAATGTCCCCGTGCTGCGGCCGCAGGTACTTGTCCACCACCAGCAGGTCACCATCGAAGATCCCCGCTCCGATCATCGAGTCGCCGCGCACACGCAGCAGGAAAGTGCACTGAGGATGCTTGACCATGATCTTGGCCAGATCGATGCGCGCACAACTGAAGTCTTCGGCGGGGCTGGGAAAGCCAGCGCGTACCGGACTGGCGGGGGCCGGCAGCGGTGTTGGCGGCATGGCGGCCGCGACCGGCTGTGTGGGGGTGATGACGTGGGGCATGGTCGACTTCCTTGTGCTGTATAAATATACAGTAATCATGCATTTCCTCAAGCCAGCGTGTTCCGTTGCCGTGGCGTATATGACCCAGCGAAGCAGGGGGCGGAGGCCTCATGTAAGTAGAATGGTGCGCTTCCGCCTCTATTAGTTGGTGGGGCGAAGTAGGTGAGCGCTGCAAGCTATTGATTTGTAAAGGTGCAATTTTCCCTTACAAGGCGTAGGTCGGCGGTTCGACCCCGTCAGCACCCACCAAGAACAAAAGGCGAACGAAAGTTCGCCTTTTCTATTTCTGCCACTGAAAGACAGACCATGTTCGAATCCATCCGCAAGCATTCCAAGTTCGTGATGATCTTGTTGTTCTTGCTGATCATTCCCTCGTTCATCTTCGTGGGGGTCAACCAGAACTACTTCACCGAATCCAGCGTGATCGTCGCGCGTGTGGATGGACATGAGATCAAACAGGCCGACTGGGAGAACGCGCACCGCATGGAAAGCGACCGCCTGCGCGCCGAGAACCCCAACGTCGACCCCAAGCTGCTGGATTCGCCGCAGGCGCGCTACGCCACGCTGGAGAAGATGGTGCGTGACCAGGTGCTGGCCGCTGCCGTGCAGAAGATGCACCTGGCCGCATCGGATGCACAGCTGGTGCGCACGCTGCAGGAGATTCCCGCGATTGCCGCGCTCAAGAAGCCGGATGGCTCGATGGATGCCGAAGCCTACCGCGCCCTGGTCGGATCGCAGGGCCTGACGCCTGAGGGCTTCGAGGCCAATCTGCGCCGCGAACTGTCCATGAACCAGGTGATGGGTGGCGTCACGGGCACGGCCTTTGCGACCGACGCCCAGGTCAAGCAGGCCATCGATGCGCTGTACCAGCGCCGCGAAGTGCAGGTGGCACGCTTCGAAGCCAGCGCCTACGCCAGCAAGGTCCAGCCCACCGAGGCCGACCTCAAGGCCTACTACGACGCCCACACCAGCCAGTTCCAGCAACTGGAGCAGGCCAAGGTGGAATACCTGCTGCTGGATGTGCCCAGCATCGAGGCCGGCATCACGCTGAGCGAAGACGATGTGCGTTCCTACTACAACCAGAACGCCGAGCGCCTGGCCGGTCCCGAGGAGCGCCGCGCCAGCCACATCCTGATCAACGCATCCAAGGATGCCCCCGCGGCAGAGCAGGAGAAAGCCAAGGCCAGGGCCGAGGCATTGCTGGCCGAGCTGCGCAAGGACCCCAAGCGCTTCGCCGAGCTGGCCAAGGCCAACTCGCAGGACGGTGGTTCCGCTGCGTCGGGTGGAGACCTGGGCTACTTCGGTCGTGGCGCCATGGTCAAGCCGTTCGAGGACGCAGCCTTCGGCATGAAGGTCGGTGACATCAGCGACGTGGTGCACAGCGACTTCGGCTACCACATCATCTCGCTGGTGGACATCAAGAAGCCCAAGGCGCCGAGCTTCGAGCAGATGCGTCCCAAGCTGGAAGCAGAACTCAAGCAGCAGCAGGCGCAGCGCAAGTTCGCCGAACTGGCGGAAGGCTTCTCCAACGCGGTCTACGAGCAGTCGGACAGCCTGCAGCCCGTGGCCGAGAAGTTCAAGCTCACCGTGCAAAAGGCAGACCATGTGACGCGCCAGCCCGGCCCCAACGTCAAGGGCCCCCTGGCCAATCCCCGTTTCCTGGAGGCGCTGTTCTCCAGCGATTCGCTCAACAACAAGCGCAACACCGATGCGGTGGAGCTGGGTTCCAACCAGTTGGTGGCCGGCCGCGTGGTGGAGTACACGCCTGCCCGCACGCTGCCCATGGCCGAGGTCGGCGACAAGCTGCGCACCCTGTATGTGGCGCAAAAATCCGCCGAACTGGCCAAGGCCGATGGCGAAGCCAAGCTCGCCGCATGGAAGGCCAAGCCTGACGCGGCGCAATTGCCCGCAGCCAAGGTGATCAGCCGTGACCAGCCCGAAGGCCAGTCGCGCGAAGTGGTGGACGCTGCCCTGCGTGCGCCCACGGCTCAGCTGCCTGCGTGGACGGGTGTTGACCTGGGCGCGCAAGGCTATGCCGTGGTCAAGATCAACCGCATCGTCGAGCGTCCGGCCGATGATGCGCAGGCGGCTGCCGCGCAGAAGCAGGACTTCCTGCGAAGCTCGGCCGTGGCGGAAGCTATGGCATACTACGAGCTTCTCAAGAAACAGCTCAAGGTGCAGATCAAGGTCCCGCGCCCCTGATGAGGGAAATTTCTAGAAAAACAGAAATTTCAGAAATCAAGCAGTTTTTTGGAATAGAATAGCGTTCTTCTACGGTGGCTGTAGCTCAGTTGGTAGAGTCCAGGATTGTGATTCCTGTTGTCGTGGGTTCGAGCCCCATCAGCCACCCCAAATAAAAAAATCCCCAGAGCAGAAATGCTCTGGGGATTTTTGCTTTGGGCGGCAGGGGGACTGCTTGTGCCCGGCAGCTTGTCCCCGGCAGCTTCAGGTGCGCCGGACAAGCTCCCTGCCGGCTGCGGCTGCATGGAGGATGGCGCCATCCTGCCCCTTGCCCGCTTCCCCCGATGCGCCGTTGTTCCTGCTGCACCCGATCCGTCACGCAACGCCTGTTCCAAAGCATTTGTCTGCTGGTTTTTGGCATATAATCGAATGCTTCAACGGTGGCTGTAGCTCAGTTGGTAGAGTCCAGGATTGTGATTCCTGTTGTCGTGGGTTCGAGCCCCATCAGCCACCCCAAACAAGAAAATCCCCAGTGCAGAAATGCACTGGGGATTTTTGCTTTGGGCGCAAACTTTATCTTCCTCGGGCTGGAAGCAGACGGGATATTCGCATGGCCAATTGCGCTGCGGCTGGATTGCGGCCGCGCATGCTGCGGTGGATTTTCAGGCGCTTGGTGCGAGGCCTGCCTCCTGACTTCGGGACCTGCCCTATCGCCACCGTGGCCATGCCATGCCCGTTGCGCGGGCCGTCCCGCCGAGCTTGCGTGCACGTGATGTCGCCCCCGTATTCCCGACCCCACCCTATTCGCAATAAAGCAGCTGGTCAGCCCCTGCAGCGTGTTGCCGCCTGAACTCCCGAGGCGACCGCATTTTCAGCGAAGAATGCGGATGCACCTCGTTGAAGTGCTCGAAGGCCGCTGGCAGTTGCGCCAGTACCGTCTGCGCGTCACTCAGGTCCATGCGCGCCACATAGTCGCGCTTGAAGGTGTTGACGAAGCTCTCGGCCATGCCGTTGCTCTGCGGGCTGCAGACGGGCGTGTTGATGGGCTTCAGGCCCAGAGCGCGCGCCAGTGCCCTCGTTTCGGCGGCGATGTAGGCACCGCCGTTGTCACTGAGGAACTCCAACTCCTGTCCCTGCGGGACCGCTTCGACCGAGCCGAATCGGCGTTCGACGGCCTCGAYGAGCATCTCGCGTACCGGCTCACCTTGCAGCCCTTTGCCCTCCCACACGCGCCAAGCCATCACCTCACGGTCGCAGCAATCCTTGGTGAAGGTGGCCGTCACGGTCTGACCTGAATCGCACTTGATTTCCAGACCATCGGAGCGCCATCGAAGGTCGCTGCGCGAGACCGCAACACGGCCCTCATGCGTGCGTGCGGACTGGCGCCGGCGAGGCGCTTTGGGCAGCAGCAGAGCGGCTTGTGCCATGGCGCGATAGACGCGTTTGGCATTGACCCTCGGGGCGCCCCGTGCCGCACGCTGGCGGTTCACCAAGGCACAGGCMCGTCGGTAGCCATAGCTGGGCAAGTCGGCAATTTCCTGGCGCAGTTCGGCGAGCAGCCCGGCATCGTCGCTGGGTGTGCGATGGCTGCGGCCATCGGTCCAGTCTTCACCGCGCCCAAGCAGGTCGCGCACATGCGAGCGCGCCAGCCCCATCGTCCGGCAAACCGTCTTCACTGGTCGTCCCCGGGCAACAAGGGCGAGCGCGCAATCCACTTTTTTTCTGCGGCGTACTCCACGGCTTCCTTGAGGATTTCGTTCTCCAAGGTTTTCTTGCCGAGCACGCGCTGCAGCTTGGCGATTTCCGCGCGAGCAGCCGCCAGTTCGGATGCGGGCACGACTGCCTCGCCAGCGGAGACGGCGGTCAAAGCACCTTGCCGTTCGAGCTTGCGCCACTGGAACAGCAGTCCAGCCGAAACGCCTTCCTGCCGAGCGACCAATGACACGCTCATGCCTGGTTCGTAGGTTCGGCGCACCAGCGCCGCCTTCTCTGCGAGAGACCAGCGCCTGCGGCGCTGGTCCTTCACGACTACCTCGATTGACTCCGTATGCCTAGTCATATGCACAGTCCTGTTCCTATCTTCAAAGATAAGCGATAGGACGGGGCCGGGGAATCAGGGGGCTATTTCA
>NZ_WUMG01000039.1:0-58017 GCF_009827015.1 Delftia sp. CH05
GGCCAGCGGGGCGGTGGTCTCGGCCGAGGACTGGGTCGCTGCCTCGGGCAGGGCGGCCAGGGCCACGCGGCTGACGGCGGCACTGGAGACGGCGGCCACGGCGGCGCCGGTGAAGAAATTGCGGCGGTTCATGTCAGTGGCTCGCTTCGTTGGTGGGGGTGGGCGCGGCAGCGCTGGCGGCAGCCTGGATGGCTCCCGGCGACGTGCCGGTCAGTGCCAGCTGCAGGTCGGTCTCTGCCAGCCAGAAGTCGCGCTGCGCATCGGTGGCGGTGGCCACGGCCTGGGCGCTGCTGCGGGCCTCGGCCAGCAATTGCCAGACGCTGACGAACATGCCGTTGTAGCGAAGCATGGTTTCGTCCTGGATGAAGCGGCGCAGCGGCAGCACCTCGGCCTGCTGCTGGTGGGCCAGGTCCCAGGCCGTGCGGTAGCGCATCCAGCTGCTGCGCGCCTCGGCGCGAGCCTGGATGGCGCCTTGCTGCAGCTGGGCCGCGCTGCGCTGCAGCTCGGCGCGCGCGCGGCCGCTGGCGGCGCCGCCCCAGTCGAACAGCGGCAGGGGCAGGTCGATCTCCCAGCCGCGTGTCACATCGCTGTGGCCAGTGGCCCGGTCCGTGGCGGTGTTGCGGCTGTAGCCCAGGCCGATGTCGCCGAAGATGGCGCCGGCGCGCGCCCAGCCCCGGCGCTCGCCCAGATGGTCCAGGTCGCGGCGCAGGGCGCGCAGGTCCAGGCGCTCGCGCAGCGCGGTGGCCTCGGCATCGTCCCCGGCGCGCAACTGCGTGGCGGCCTGCGGGATGGCGGGCAACTGGTCGGGCAGCTTGAAATCGATGCGCCGTCCCCACAGGCCCATCAGGCGGGCCAGTTGCTCATGCTCGGCCGTGGCGGCCAGGCGCGCACGCGCCAGCTGCGCTGCGGTGTCCTGCTGGATGCTGAGCTCGCGCGCCTGCTGCAGCCGGCTGAAGTTGCCCACGCGGGCCATGCGCCGCGCCAGCTCGGCCCCGGCCTCGGCCGCCTCGTGCATGCGCTCGCTGGCCGCCAGCTGCTGGCGCGCGGCCACGGCGCGCAGCCAGGCGCGGCGCGTGTCGGCGGCCAGCCGCAGCACGTCCTGCGCGGCGGTCAGCGTGGCCTGTTCCATCTGCATGCCCTGCCAGCGGCTGCGCCAGGGCAGGGTGATCAGGCTGACCAGGCCGAAGCTCAGCTGGCGCTCGATCTCGCGCTCGTCGCTGTTGACCATGCGGCCCAGGGTCAGCGTGGGGTTGGGCAGCGTCAGGGCCTGCACGCGGTCTGCATCCTGCACGCCCAGTTGCGCCAGGCGCGCCTGCAGGCCGGGATTGTTGAGCAGTGCGATGCGCACGGACTGGTCCATGTCCAGCGGCTGGCGCAGCCACTCGTCGATGCGCTGCTGCGCCGCGTCGCGGGCCTGCAGATCGGTTGGTGGCAGTTGGGCGCCGTCCGGCAGGCGGCTGGCGGTATGGGACTGGACCGCGCCGCGCAGGCCGTCGGGCGAGATGCTGGCGCAGCCGGCCAGGGCCAGCACGGCAGCCATGGCGCCGACCAGCCGAGTGGGGGCGAAGACGGTGCGCTTCATGGCCGGCCTCCGTGCTGCATGTGAGAGCCGTGCGGGGACGGCGCAGGCGTGAATCGGCCGGCCTGGGCCGCCTCCCAGCGCAGGATGTCCACATGGCCGTTGGGAAACTCGCCCACGGCGGCGTTGGCCTGGCGCCAGTCGGTCAGCTCGGTTTCCACGGCGCCGCTGGCCGGCAGCGCGGCATGGCGCAGCGGCAGGCTGGCCGCAGCCGGATCGATGGCGCCGTTCAGGCCTGCGGAGGAAGAGGCCGGGGGGTGGCTGCCGTCATGGGCCCTGGCAGCGGGGCTGGATGCGGCAAGGGCCGCCAGCCCGAATTGGATAAGGGGGACTAGAAAATGCGCACGGCGCATGGTGTTCTCCTGAATGCGAAACGGACAACGCATCCGCGGCCAGACGCCCCGCCATGCCCGCAAGCGGGCTGCCCATGGAGGGGCGGCAGGGATGGCGCGGACGCACTTCGGGCGTCAGGCTTCAGGAAATGGGTGGCTTGATGGCCTGCAGCTTGGCCGCGCTGGCAAAGCGGGCGCTGCCTTGGGGGCGCAGTGCGGCGGACGGCGCTGCGCCGTCCGAACCGATCTGGCCAGGGGTGAAAAGGGCCGAATGGCAGATGCCGCACAGGGTGCAGCTGGGCCCATGTTCATGTTCGCCGCAGCTGCCGCCCGCAGGGCTGCCGGCCTGGGAGGAGCAGTCTGCACTGTGCTCGGCGTGCGACGTATGCGAGGGGTGAGAGGGCTGCTCCGTGGCGTGTGCCGGATGCCGTTCATGGCTGTCCGGCGACTGCGCGATCTCCGGCGCATGGTGGTGGAGTACGGAGTCCGACGCCAATGCGACGGCCGGAGCCGGGGCGCCCATCACCGGAGCCGCCCCCATGGCCATGGCATCGCCCAGCAGGCCACGCAGGACCAGCAGCAAGACCAGGACAATGGACAAGGGGCGACGCATAGGCATGGATGATACCGGACGGTGCCGCGAAGTTCCTCAGGTGCGGGCCCTCTGCCCGGGCGGGCGGCGCGTAGTGCGCAGTGCTTCGGCGATCAGCGCCGATATGGCGGGTGGCATGTCCATGGGCAGGGTGGCCGGCACCGTGGTGCGGCCGGTGTTGCCGCGCGGCAGCCGGTCCAGCAGATGGCCTGCGGGCACCAGGGCCAGGCGCAGCAGCTGGCCGGCGACCTCCCTGCCGTCGCGCAGCTGCAGCGCGTGGCGCAGCATCCAGCAGTGGGATCGCCAGTGCAGGCCCAGCAGCTGCTGGCCCAGCACATGGCTGGCCTCCAGCAGCAGCCAGCGCTGTGCGGGCGCCTGGTCCTGGCTTGAACGGAAGCTGTGCAGCAGGTGGGTGAAGGCGGCACGGCGCTGGGCGTCGGTCATGCCGTCTCCCGGTCGCTGCCCCAGCGGCGCAGCCGCAGGCCGTTGCCGACCACCAGCAGGCTCACACCCATGTCCGCCAGCACGGCCAGCCACATGCTGGCGTTGCCGGCCAGGGCCAGCGCGAAGAACACCAGCTTGACGCCCAGCGACAGGGCGATGTTCTGCCAGAGCACGGCGTGGGCGCTGCGCGACAGTTCCACCACCTCGGGCAGGCGGCGCAGGTCGTCGTTCATCAGCACCACGTCGGCGGTTTCCATGGCCATGCCCGTGCTGTGCATGCCGCCCATGGCAAAGCCGATGTCGGCCTGGGCCAGTGCCGGTGCGTCGTTGATGCCGTCGCCCGTCATGGCGGTGGGGCCGCGGGTGCGCTGCAGCTCGGCCAAGGCGTCGAGCTTGTCCTGGGGCAGCAGGCCGCCGCGCGCGTCCTGGATGCCGGCTTCGGCAGCGATGGAGCGCACGGTGGCCGTGTTGTCGCCGCTGAGCACCACGGGCTGCACGCCCAGGGCCTGCAGGCGTGCCACGGCCTCGCGGGCCTGGGGCCGCAGCGGGTCGGCCACGGCGAACAGGGCCCGCACGCCGCTGCTGTTGGCCAGCAGGGTCACGGTGCGGCCCTGGGCTTCGTGCATGGCCAAGCCGGCACGCAGCGCGGCGCTGTCCCAGCCTTGCTCCTGCACCCAGCGCAGGTTGGCCAGGGTCCAGAGCTGGCCGTCGATCTCGGCCTGCACGCCACGGCCGGGCAGGGCCAGCAGCTTGCTGACCGAGGCCCGCGCGGCATCGGCGGCCACGGCGGCATCGGCCTGGAGGCCGGAAGCAATGGCGCGCGAGACCGGGTGGTCCGAGCGGCCGGCCAGGGCCAGGGCGCGCGCGGCGGGCAGGGCGGGGCCAGGGGCGGCGTCCCGGGCTGCATCCTCTTCGCCCCAGGACTTCCATTCGACCAGCTTCGGGCTGCCCGTGGTCAGCGTGCCGGTCTTGTCCAGGGCAATGGCGCGCAGCTTGCGCGCCGATTCCAGCGCCTGGCCGCCCTTGATCAGCAGGCCGCGGCGTGCAGCCGCCGTCAGCGCGCTGACCACCGTGACGGGGGTGGACAGCACCAGGGCGCAGGGGCAGGAGATGACCAGCAGGGCCAGCGCCTGGTAGGCCGCGTCATGCCAGCTCCAGTCCATGACCAGCGGCGCCAGCACCGCCAGCGCAATGGCCAGCACCAGCACGATGGGCGTGTAGACGGCGGCAAAGCGATCGACGAAGCGCTGGGTGGGCGCCTTGGAGGCCTGGGCCTGCTCCACGGCGTGGACGATGCGCGCGATCAGGCTGTCATTGGCCGCCGAGGTGACGCGCATCTGCAGCTCGCCATCCTGGTTGATGCTGCCGGCGTAGAGCTCGTCGCCCGGGGCCTTGTCGGCCAGGGCGCTTTCTCCGGTGATGGGCGCCTGGTTGACTGAGCTTTGGCCTCGCAGGACCACGCCGTCCAGCGGCACGCGCGCGCCGGGGGCCACGCGCACGGTGGCGTCCAGCGCCACGTCGGCGGCCGCCACGCGCTGAACGCTGCCGTCGGGCTGCAGGACGTCGGCCGTCTCGGGCGCCATCTGCAGCAGGCTGCGGATGGCATTGCGCGCGCGGTCCATGGCCTGGTCCTCGATGCGCTCTGCCGCGGCGTACAGGGCCATGACCATGGCGGCCTCGGGCCACTGGCCGATGGCGAAGGCTCCCGTGACGGCAATGGCCATCAGCGCGTGGATGCCCAGCTTCAGGCGCAGCACGTCGCGGATGCCGGCCTTGTAGACGCCCAGGCCCGACAGGGCAATGGCCAGCACGGCCACGGCCATGCCGCCGTATTGCAGGGCCGGCACGCCGCCCTGGGAGCCGCTGACCCAGTGGGCGGCTTCGGCCAGCACGGCTGCAATCAGCGCGGCCGTGATGCGCGGCCAGCCGGGCAGCACGCTGTGGTCGTGGCCGGCATGGGGATCGCTCTCGTCGTGACCGTGGTCATGGTCGTGGTCATGGGCGTGGGCGTGGGCGTGGGCGTGGGCGTGGGCGTGGGCGTGGGCGTGATCGTGGCCCTCGCCGTGCGCATGCGAGTGGCCATGGGCCTTCTTGCGGGCCGGCGTGGGCTGGGTGATGGTGAAGGGCGCGCAGCAATCGGTGCCGCAGGCGGAAGACGGCGAAGTCGAGGCGGGCGTGGAATGGGCTGGGAAGGCTTTCAGGGCCTCGTTGCCCTGAGGGCTTGGCAGGCGATTGGAGTTCATGCGAGCATTGGAAACGGTGAAGTCACTTCAAGGTCAAGCATGTCACAGCATGAATCTGCGCGCTGGCGCATCGGCGAGGCGGCCAAGCGTTCCGGCGTGGCCGCCGCCAACATCCGCTACTACGAGAAGGAAAGGCTGCTCAGTGCAGGCGCGCGCGAGGACAACCAGTACCGGCTGTACAGCGACAGCGATGTGCACCGGCTGCGCTTCATCCGCCTGTGCCGCGCCATGGACATGTCGCTGGACGAGGTGCGCACCCTGCTGGCGCTGGACGGCGCCAGCAAGGCCGACTGCGTGGCCGCCAACGAAACCCTGGATGCCCACCTGGGCCATGTGCGCGAGCGCCTGGCCGAGCTGCGCGCGCTGGAGCATGAGCTGATGCAGCTGCGCAGCCAGTGCGACGGGTCGGCCAGCTACTGCCATCTGATCGAGGCCCTGCATGCCCAGGCCGACGAACCGCTGGCACCCGCCCTGGGCAGCTCCGGCGCCAAGCGCCATGTGTAGCGCCGTCCGCGGCTGCCTGTCTTGCGCCGGCGTCCGACGGACCGTCCCGGTACGGCTCGCTATCATCGACCGATGAGCCTCAGCCACGCAGCCCTGTCCCTTCCCGACCGCATCTGGGCGGCGCTGCGCGACCATGCGCTGGCCTGGTGGCGCAGCGTCTACCTGGGCGCCGTGCTGCTGGTGCTGGCCATGTCCCCTTCCAGCTACCGGCGCGGCGCGCGGCGTGCCATGGCGCACCAGATCTATGTGCAGACCGGGCCCATCCTGCTGGGATTCACGGCGCTGGCGGCGCTGTTGTGCGCGGTGATCACGCGCATCGTCATCGTCACGGCGCTGAGCTATGGGCTGTCGCGCTATGCGCTGGAGATGGTGGTGCGCGTGCTGGTGATCGAGCTGATCCCGCTGACGGCCGCACTGTTCGTGGCCATGCGCTGCACCATTCCCAACGGCACGCTGATTGCGCAGCTGCGCGCGCGGGGCCAGCTCCAGGCCTGGCAGGAGCGCGGCTCCGATCCGCTGCGCATGGCCCTGGTGCCACGCGCGGCCGGTGGCGTGTTTGCCTCGGTCACGCTGGCCGTGCTCAGCTGCGTGGTGGCCCTGGTCACCGTCTACCTGAGCGTCTATGGCTTCACGCTGGCGGGCCTGCCCGGCTACACGCGCATCTTCGGCCAGATCTTCACGCCGGCCGTGACCCTGGTCTTCGTGCTCAAGACCTGGTTCTTCAGCCTCACCGTGGCCATCATGCCCATGGCCTCGGGCCTGTATGCGCCGCTGCGGCGCCACCGGCTCGGCGGCGCGGCGCTGGGCGGCTTTGCGCGCATGTTTGCCGTGCTGCTGGTGATCGAGGTGATCTCGCTCATGGGCAACTACTACTGAGCACGCCCGCTGAACTCCACGAACCCCACATGCACGGCAAGGCCCGTGCCAGAACAAGGAATGCCATGACCGATACGCGGCGCACGCCGCCAGACCCCTGGGACGGCGAGGAAATCGAGGCCCTCAAGCCTGTGGCGCACCTGCGCGCCAAGGCGGCGGGCCTGCTGCTGTTCACGCTGGTGCTGATTCTTGGATCGGCCCTGTACCTGCTGTACTCGCGCGGCGTGTTCGACGCCACGCAGCGCCTGGTGCTCACGGCCGACGACTCCGAGGGCGTGAGCGTGGGCATGGACATGACCTTCTCGGGCTTTCCGATCGGGCGCGTGCGCCGCATCGAGCTGGCCGAGGACGGCAATGTGCGCATCCTCATCGACGTGCCGCGCAAGGACGCGCACTGGCTGCGCGAGTCCAGCGTCTTCACCCTGGTCAAGGGGCTGGTGGGCGGCACCACCATCAAGGCCTACAGCGGCATCCTCAGCGATCTGCCGCTGCCCGACGAGGCCGTGCGCCCCGTGCTGCGCGGCGATGCCACGGCCGAGCTGCCGCAGATCATGTCCACGGCCAAGGAAGTGCTGGGCAACATCGCCCAGCTCACCGCACCGGACTCGGCCCTGGGCGGGTCGCTGACCGAGCTGCGGGGCCTGGCCGGCCGGGCCCAGGGGCCGGGCGGCGTGCTCGGCGTGGTCATGGGCAGCGAGCAGGAGGCGCGCAAGGTCACGGCCCTGCTGGACCGCGCCAATGCCACGCTGGCCCGCATGGAGCGCATGGTGGCGCGGGCCGACAGCCAGGTGTTCGACGCCGGCGGCGTCATGCCCGAGGTGCGTTCCACCGTGGTGCAGCTCAACGGCCTGCTGGCCGACACGCGCCGCACGCTGGGCAAGGTGGACGCCGTGCTGGCCGAGGCCCAGGCCGTGGGCTCCAATGCGCGCGAGGCCACGGCCGACCTGGGCGCCCTGCGCGCCGAGGTCGAGGGCAACCTGCGCCGCCTCGAAGGCGTGCTGGCCGACCTGCAGCGCAAGTGGCCGTTTGCCCATCAACCGGAGTTGAAGCTGCCATGAGTGCTGCCGCCAAGAAACTTTCTGCCGCAACCCTTCTGGCGCGCCATGCCGCCGCCGGCGCCGTGCTGACCGTGGTGCTGGCCGGCTGCAGCAGCCGCCCGCCCGCACCGGACTGGGCGCTGAATGCCGAATCTGCGTCCCAGCGCGCCTCCACCGCCTACCTGGAAGGCCGCCAGCGCGTGCAGGCCCTGGAATGGGACAAGGCCCGCGCCGAAGTGGCCGCCACGGGCCGCACCGACCTGGCCGCGCGTCTGGAGCTGATGCGCTGCGCGGCCCAGGTGGCCAGTCTCGAATGGGACGACTGCCCCGGCTACCAGGCGCTGGCGCTTGACGCGGCGCCAGCCGAGGCCGCCTATGCGCGCTATTTGCAAGGCAGGCCCCGGCCCGAAGACATTGCGCTATTGCCGGAACTACAGCGTCCCGTGGCGCAGGCGTTGCTGGGTGTGCCTGCCTCGGCGCTGGCTGCCGTGGGCGCCATCAAGGAGCCGCTGCCCCGGCTGGTGGCGGCCGGCGCGGCCTTGCGGGCGGGGGCGGCACAGCCGCAGTTGCTGGAGCTGGGTGCCGAGACCGCCTCGGCCCAGGGCTGGCGCCGGGCGGTGATGGCCTGGCTGCTGCTGCAGGCCAGGGCCCATGATCAGGCGGGCGAGGTGGACAAGGCCCAGGCCGTCAGGCGCAGGCTGGCGCTGCTGGAGAAGACGGCCAGCGGTGGGGGCGCATCGGCAGGTACATCAACCGGCGCATCGGCCGGCAAATGAAAACAGCGCCAGTCCGCAAGGGATGGCGCTGGGCAGGCATTTGCAGGCGCTTGCAGGGCCTACATCGACGACAGCAGGGCGCCCGGGTCTTTTTGCAGCAAGGTGTCTGCGGCCGGGGCGGCGCTGTCCAGCCACAAGGTGGCAACGCTGGCGGCGACGGCAAGCAATACCGTGGCGGTGAAGGCAATGAAGGGATGACGTCCGAAGGGGCTGGGTCTGCGCATGGTGCACCTCCTGTCTGGCAGCGCAGGCAGAGCATGGGGCTGGGCCTGGACTCCATTGCACACCGGATTGCGCAGCGTGGCTGTCGGACAATCGCTTTCTCTCTTGACGTTCGTGAAAAAAGCGGTGGGAGAAATTCCCTATCGATCTTCAGAAGGCCGAAAAAAAAGCGAGGCAGGGCCTCGCTGAAAGTTCGGGACGTAAGTCCCCGGCCCGTGCTGGCAGGCCAGGCGTCGCCTTAGAAACGGTGGCGGATACCCGCGATCAGGCTGGTGCCCGACTTCAGGTCCGTGATGCGGTCGTGCATCAGCACGGTGTACACATCGGTGCGCTTGGACAGGTAGTGGTCGTAGCCCAGGCTGGCCGTGGTGCGCGTGGAGTCCACGGCGCCGATCTCGGCCTTGGTGCGGGCCAGGGCTGCCTTGATGGTGCCAGCGCTGCTCACGGGCACGTCCAGGCCCAGCGAGTAGGTGCTGTTCTTGCGGTCCAGGTCCTTGACCTTGGCCTGGCCATAGGTCGCGTACAGCTTGGCCACTTCGAAGTTGTAGGTGCCGCCCAGCATCCAGTCGGTCTTGGTGGGCATGACGGCCAGGCTCACGGGGTTGCTGATCTGGGCGCGCTCGTAGAAGGCCACCAGGCTCAGGGGGCCGCCGAAGTACATGGCGTTCACGCCGATGTTCTTCTTGCCGGAGTCGCCGCCCTTTTCACCGAACTGGTAGTGGACGTTGGCCTGCAGGCCGCCGAACTTGGGCGTGCTGTAGACGATCTGGTTGCTCCAGCCGGTGTCCGACGGCGTGGTCAGGTTGGCCGAGCCCCAGGCTGCCGTGCCCACGTTGGCGTGCAGCACCAGCGGGGAGATGGTGAAGGAGTCGCCGAAGGGGTTGGTCAGGATGGTGGGCAGGAAGTTGGGCGCCATGCCGCGGCCCAGGCGCACCGTGCCGAAGCCGCCGGACAGGCCGACGTTGGCATCGCGCGAGAAGTACGGGTCGCCGTCGAAGCGGCCGGGGCTGCCGGTGTCCACGCGCATGAAGGCCGTCAGCTGGAAATCGACCTTCAGGCCGCCGCCCAGGTCTTCCTGGCCCTTCATGCCCCACCAGGAGGTGGTCATGCCGCCCGAACCCACGACGCCCTTGCCGCTGGCGTCGCCAGCCATGCGCATGGAGCCGGCATAGGCGTCCACCAGGCCTGTCAGCTGGACCGAGCTTTGGGCGTGTGCTGCGCCGGCGCAGGCCAGTGCAGCGGCCAGTGCGATGAAGGAACGTTTCATGTTGAGGAGTCTTTCATTGTTGGATAGTGGAAACGGTTGGCCAGTGCTGTGACCGGGGCAGACGATGAGGCAAACGCCCTGGGCGGGCTATGTGGCAAACCTGGGACAGTGGCGTTTTCGCATCAGGGTCCGGCCGGTGTCGGTGTGCCTTTGCGGTGCGCGCGCGAGGCAGTCCAGACTGGCTAAGCCGCGTATTACAACGCATCCCAGCCATTGCACCGGCCAGAAAGTGGTGTCTTTGACACAGTTATGACGAAACTTAATTTGTGTTTTGCACTCTTGCGGCTTGAACGCTGCCGTGCACTGGGTTGGGGCCGGGGCACCAGGCCTGTGCAGCAGGTCCTTGCAAGAGGGCTCAAAGGTCAATTCAGGGCTCCTTGTTCGTCGGTTGGAGGAAGATTTCCGCCTGTTGCCAGGCCTGTGGCTGCAACTGATTGCAAACGGCGTGCCAGCCTGCAACCCGGCCACCGGCCTCCACGGGGGTCCATGAGCCGGGCATGTGTTTGCAGACGTGTCAGACTCGCGCCCATGTCCGAATCCACCCTGCTCGTTGCCGATGACCACCCGCTGTTCCGCGCTGCGGTGATCCATGTGCTGCGCGAGGCCCTGCCGCAGTTCGCCGTGCTGGAGGCCGCAAGCGCTGCGACCCTGGGGGCGGCGCTGCAGCAGCACCCCGAGATCGAACTGGTGCTGCTGGACCTGGCCATGCCGGGCGCGCGCGGCTTCTCCGCGCTGCTGCATGTGCGCGGCGAGTACCCCGACATTCCGGTGGTGGTGATCTCATCCAACGACCATCCGCGCGTGATCCGCCGTGCCCAGCAGTTCGGTGCCGCGGGCTTCATTCCGAAGTCGGCGCCGGCCGAGGCCATAGGCACGGCCCTGCAGGAAGTGCTGGACGGCGGCAGCTGGTTCCCGCCCATGGCCGCCGAGCGCTCCGAGGCCGACGCCGCGCTGGCCGCGCGGCTGGCCCAGCTCACGCCTCAGCAGTTCCGCGTGCTGCTGTGCCTGGCCGACGGCCTGCTCAACAAACAGATCGCCCATGAACTGGGGCTGGCCGAGAACACCGTCAAGGTGCATGTGACGGCCATTCTCAAGAAGCTGGAGTGCTACAGCCGCACGCAGGCTGCCGTACTGGTCAAGAGCCTGGAGAACGACGGCACGGCCTGAACTCCATGCCGCGGCGTGCCGTGCCCCTACCGGTGGCGCAGCAGCATCTGGCTCATGAGCGCGCGCAGCGCGGGCGGGCGCACGGGCTTGGCCAGAAAGCCCCAGCCGCGCTCGGCCGCCTGGCGGCGCAGCATGCCGTCGCGCTCGGCCGTGACCAGGATCACGGGCGGCGACTGGCCCCAGCGCTGGCACAGCTGCGCGTAGACATCGGGGCCGTGCAACTGGCCCAGGCGCACATCGAGCAGCACCAGTTGCGGTGCCTCGCCGGGCGCGGCCAGCGCCAGCGCCTCGGCCGGGCCGCCGGCCAGCGGCACGCTGCAGCCCCAGCGCTGCAGCAGGGCGCGCATGGCGGTGCAGGACTGGGGATCGTCCTCCACATACCAGGCGTTCATGCCCTGCAGCGGTGCATCCTGGTCCGGGTCGCCGGTCTGCGCGCTTGCGGCGATCTGCGGCACGGCGCCCGGGTCGCCCAGCGGCACGCAGACCCAGAACACGCTGCCCCGGCCCAGTTGCGAGCGCAGGCCGATCTCATGGCCCAGCAGCCGGCCCAGGCGCTCGACGATGGCCAGGCCCAGCCCGGCACCACGGTCGTCGCCATGGCCCTCGTCCAGGCGGCGGAATTCCTCGAAGATCTCGTGCTGCAGGCTCTCGGGAATGCCCGGTCCCTGGTCGTGCACCTCGATGCGCAACTGCTGGCCCTGGCGCCGGCAGCCGATGACGATGCGGCCCTGGCGCGTGTAGCGTATGGCGTTGGACAGGAAGTTCTGCAGGATGCGGCGCAGCAGGGCCTCGTCGCTGCGCACCACGCAGCGCGTGTCCACCGCGCTCAGGCGCAGGCCCCGGCTTTCGGCCAGGATGCCGAAGTTGTGGCGCATGACCTGCAGCAGCGGGCCCAGCGCGAAGTCGCGCACGCGCACCTCCAGCTGGCCCGATTCCATGCGCGAGATGTCCAGCAGGCTGCCCAGGATGGCGTCCTGCGCGGCCAGGGCGCCGTCGATGCTGTCGGCCACATGGCGGCCCGCGTCGTCATGCAGATGGCTGCGCAGCAGGGAGCTGAACATGCGCGCGGCGTTCAGAGGCTGCAGCAGGTCGTGCACGGCAGCGGCCACGAAACGGGTCTTGTAGCGGTTGGCCTGCTCGGCCTCGCGCTTGGCCTCGGCCAGGTCGCGCGTGCGCTCGGCAATGCGCTGCTCCAGCGCATCGGCCAGCGAGCGCAGCTCGCGCGCGGCGTTCTTGTAGCTGGTGATGTCGGCATAGCTGGTGACGAAGCCGCCGTCGGGCAGGGGGTTGCCGCGGATCTCCAGCACCGTGCCGTCGTCCTTGGTACTTTCGCGCAGGTGCGGGCTGCCGCTGCGCAGATGCTGCAGCCGCCGGTGGATGGCCTCTTCGATGGGGCCGGGCCCCAGCAGGCCGCGCCGGGCGTTGTAGCGGAACAGGTTCTCTATGGGCTGGCCCGTGCGCAGCAGCTCGGAGGGAAACCGGAACAGCTCCACGTAGCGCGAGTTCCAGGCCACCAGGTTGAGGTCGGCATCGATCACCACCACGCCCTGGGGCAGGTGCTCCAGGCTGCGGCTCAGGCCCGTGTCGGCCTGGCGCGCGGCCTGGACGATGCCGTCCTGGGCCGTGCGCAGCTCCTGGGCATGCTGGCGCAGCACGGTCTCCAGCTCCAGGCGGCTGCGCAGGCGCAGCGCGGCCAGCCGCCTGCGCTGGCGCACGAACAGCACCAGCATGCCCAGGGCCAGCCAGCCTCCCGCCGCCGCCGCCGCCGCCCAGCGGCTGGCCACGGTGCTGGCCTGCGTGTCATGCAGCAGGTGCAACTGCCAGTCGCTGCCGGGCAGGGGCAGGGTCTGCCACAGCGTGGTGCCGGGCAGGGCGGGTTCCTGCATCTGCACCAGGCGGCTGCCTTGCTCCAGGCCCTGGCGCACCCGGTAGCGCATGGGGTGCAGTTCCTGGTCGATGTACTGGCGCGTGGCGGCCAGGTCCGCCTCGTCGGCGGGGCTCAGGGGTGACAGCAGGCGGTAGCGCCAGTCGGGCTGGCTGGCCAGGAAGACCACGCCGTGCTCGTCCGAGGCCATGACCACGTCAGGCGTCTGCAGCCATTCGCGCTCCAGCTCCAGCAGCGCGATCTTGATCACCACCAGGCCCGCGACGGCGTTGTGCTCGTCCAGGATGGCCTGCGACAGGAAGTAGCCCGGCAGGCCCGTGGTCAGGCCGATGCCGTAGAAGCGCCCGCTGCCGCGCGACAGCGCCTGCTGCACATAGGGCCTGAAGCTGTAGTCCACGCCCACGTTGCTGCGCGTCTCGCGCCAGTTGCTGGCGGCCAGGGCCGTGCCGTGGCGGTCGATCAGGGTCAGCGTGGACGACTGGCTGGCGCCGTTGGCCTGCTCCAGCTTGCGGTTGAGGGCATCGACCTCGGCGGGAGACAGCGGGTGGGTGAGGGCGGCACGCAGCTGCGCATCCAGCGCCAGCACCTCGGGCAGGGTTCGGTAGCGGTCTATGCGCTGGCCCAGGGCCTGGGCGTAGAGGCTGAGCTGGCGCTGCACGCTTTCGGCCTCGCCGCGCAGGGCGCGGTGGTAGACCAGCTCCCCGGCCAGCAGCATGCAGGCGAGCATGCCGCCGAACAGCAGCAGCAGGGTCCAGAAGGAGCGGCGTGAAGGGCGTCGAACGGGTTGGGGCATGGTGGTCTGGGCCCGATTGGGCGCCAGCTTGGTGCCTTCCAGGGACGGGAAGGGGTTGGGGATTACCCTGATTCTGCGTCCATTCTCCCTGGGAGAGCGCCTGCGCCTAATACCAATAGGTTATCGGCGCCGGAGGATGCCAGCGGTACAACCTGCACCTTCCCGCAACTTGCCGCACCTCGGTGGTGCGTCAACCCCACAGAAATCCTGCCGGAGCCGCACCATGCATGCCGTCCCCACCCACGCCGCCAGCCCCGAGCGGCTGCCCTTCTACCGCCAGCTGTATTTCCAGGTGGTGGTCGCCATCGTGGCGGGCGTGCTGCTCGGCCACTTCGAGCCCCAGTACGCCGAGCAGTTCAAGCCGCTGGGCGACGCCTTCATCAAGCTGGTGAAGATGATCATCGCGCCGGTGATCTTCCTGACCATCGTCACCGGCATTGCGGGCATGACGCACCTGCGCACGGTGGGCCGGGTGTTCCTCAAGGCCATGGCCTACTTCCTGTTCTTCTCCACGCTGGCCCTGGTGGTCGGCATGGTGGTGGCGCACGTGGTGCAGCCTGGCGCCGGCATGAACATCAACCCGGCCGACCTGGACCAGGCCGCCGTCAAGGGCTATGTGGCCAAGTCGCATGAGCTGACGCTCACCGGCTTTGCCATGGACATCATCCCCAAGACGCTGGTCAGCCCCTTCGTGGGCGACAACATCCTGCAGGTGCTGTTCGTGGCCGTGCTGTTCGGCATCTCGCTGGCCATGGTCGGCGACGCCGGCAAGCCCGTGCTCAACTTCCTGGAGGCGCTGACGGCCCCCGTGTTCAAGCTGGTCGGCATCCTGATGAAGGCTGCGCCGCTGGGCGCCTTCGGCGCCATCGCCTTCACCATCGGCAAGTTCGGCCTGGGTTCGCTGGTCAACCTGGCCTGGCTGGTGGGCTCGTTCTACATCACCTCGCTGCTCTTCGTGGTCGTGGTGCTGGGCTTCGTGGCGCGGCTGTGCGGCTTCTCGGTGCTCAAGCTGGCACGCTACCTGAAGGCCGAGCTGCTGCTGGTGCTGGGCACCTCGTCCTCGGAATCGGCCCTGCCTTCGCTGATGCAGAAGATGGAGCGCGCCGGCTGCGGCAAGTCCGTCGTGGGCCTGGTCGTGCCCACGGGCTATTCGTTCAACCTGGACGGCACCAACATCTACATGACGCTGGCCGCGCTGTTCATCGCCCAGGCCACCAACACCCACCTGACCCTGGGCCACGAGATCGCGCTGCTGCTGGTGGCCATGCTCAGCTCCAAGGGAGCTGCCGGCGTGACCGGCGCGGGCTTCATCACGCTGGCCGCCACGCTGGCCGTGGTGCCCGAGGTGCCCGTGGCCGGCATGGCCCTGATCCTGGGCGTGGACCGCTTCATGAGCGAGTGCCGCTCGCTGACGAACTTCATGGGCAACGCCGTGGCCACCGTGGTGGTCTCGCGCTGGGAAAACGAGCTGGACTACAGCAAGCTCAACGCCGCCCTGGACGGAGAGCCCGTGCAGGCTCTGCCTGCCGAGGCCGCCGTGGCCAAGGCCTGAGAACGCCCTGGCCAGGGCAAGGGCCGGCAACGGCCCCTGCCTGCCTCACCGCCGCGCCACCCCAGGGTGGCGCTTTGCTTTGTCTACTCGCCTGCCAAGCTGCCGGGCGCGGCTGACGAGCGCAGCGACAGCTCCAGCCGGTAGGCCAGGGCCACGAAAAGGCTTTGCGCCAGCCCCATGGCCGCCGTCAGCGCGCGAAAGCCGAAGGTGGCGCTGTCCTGCACGATCAGGGCCGCCTCGGCCTCGCGCGCAATGGGGCTCATGCGGCTGTCGGTCATGGCGATCAGGTGGGCGCTGCGCTGCCTGGCCCACTGCGCCACCTGCACGGTTTCGTCCGCATAGGGCATGAAGGAAATGGCGATCATCACGTCGCCGCTGCGCACCGACCGGATCTGCCCCTGCTGCATGCTGCCCAGCGCGCTGAACAGGCCTATGCGCTTGTCGGTGTGTTGCAGCGCATATTCCAGATACACGGCCACGGGAAACGAGCGGCGCGAGCCGGCGATCCAGATCGCCTGCGTGCCGGCCAGCAGCTCCACCGCTCGGTCGAATGCCTGACCGTCCAGGTTCTGGCGCAGCTGCTGCATGCCGGCCATGCCGCCTTTGAGGAATTCGTCGGCAATCTGCACGGGCTCCAGGGCGGCGGGGCCTGCCTCGACCATGTCGCGCACGCGCAGCTCATAGGCGCGGCCCGGCGCGATCTGCTCGGCAAGGCCTTCGCGGAACAGGCGCTGCATCTCGGAAAAACCCGAGAGCCCGAAATGCTTGGCAAACCGTACGACGGCCGAGGGCTGCACACCACATTGCGCGGCCAGGGACTGTATGCCTTGCAGGCCGAGCTGGTCGCGGTGGACCTCGATGTGGCGGGCAATGGCCTTGAGCTGCCGGCTCAGGCCATCGTATTCCTGGGCAATCTGCTGCAGGAGTCGGTCCACGGATGCGGGGGGCGGCGGGGAAGGGCTCATCGCAGGCGGGCCGGTGGGCGATCCCGGGGCAAGGGATCGACTGATTTCTGGATGGGCCATGATGCCATGGCGATCCCCGGGTCCCGGGCCGCTGGCAGCCCAGGCGGGGCATGGCATTCCCTAGCAGTAGTCCACCCAGATCCCGCCGGCATCGGCCGAGCGCACGCAGTTCTCCACCCAGCGCACGCCCTCGATGCCAGCGTGGATGTCCGGATGGAGGATGGTTTGCAGCGCCTCGCGATCGCGCCTGTCCGTGGCCTCCATGGCCAGCGCGAAGCGGTGGTAGAGGTTGGACCATGCCTCGAACAGGCCTTCCGCATGGCCTGCGCTGATGCGGTCTTCCTGCAGCGCGGCGGGGTGCAGATAGCCCATGCCGCGATCGAGCACCTGCGCCGGCTGGCCCTGGACTTCGTGGCGCAGCTGGTTGGGGTGTTCGTCCCACCATTCGAGGCTGGCCCTGGCGCCGATGACGCGCAGCTTGTGCCCATGCATGGAGCCGCTGTTGACCGCGCAGGCCCACAGGTAGCCCATGGCGCCGCCCTGGTACTGCATGAGGGTGAAGGCGTTGTCCTCCAGCGGGGCGCGGCTGCTGACGAAGCTCTGCCGGCTGCACATCAGCCGCTCGATCTTCAGCCCCGGCAGCATCACCTGGGAAAGGTACAGCGGATGCGTGCCAATGTCGCCCAGCACATAGCTGGGGCCGGCAAAGGCCGGGTCCATGCGCCAGCGCGCGGCGGGGCTGGACTGCTCCACCGCCTCGCTGTGAAAGCCGTGCGAGAACTGCATCTGCACGATGCGGATGTCGCCCAGCTCGCCCCGCGCGATCATCTCGCGCGCCTGGGCGATGAGCGGGTGGCCGGCATAGCCGTAGGCCACGCCGACCATGCGGTTCCTGGCAAGGGACAGCTCCAGCAGCTCCTTGGCCTCGGCCGTGGTGAAGCACAGCGGTTTCTCGCAGACCACGTGCAGGCCAGAGAGCAGGGCGGCCTTGCAGATCTCGAAATGGGTGTTGTTGGGCGTGGCGATGGATACCGCGCGAATGCCGTCCGGGCGGCCGGCCTCGGCCTCGAACATCGCCCGGTAGTCGGCGTAGCAGCGCTGCACGTCCACGCCCAGTTGTTCGCCGAACCGGCGCCCGCGCGCGGCATCGATGTCGAACGCCCCGGCCACGAGCCGGAAATTGTGGTCGCGCAGCGCCGCCGACCGGTGCACATGGCCGATCTGGCTGTTGTGTCCGCCGCCGACCATGCCCCAGGCAATCGGGCGGCCGGGCAGAAGGGTTCCGTCGATCATGGTGTCCACCTTTGTGTTGCGTCTTCAGCAAAAGCGTCTTCAGCAAAAACCTGTGCGGGCCAGGAAGGCGCGGCTGGCGGCCACGTCGGGCAGGCTGGCACCCGCATTGCGCGGGTCGCGCTCCTGCTCCACCGTGATGCAGCCTGCATAGCCGATCTCCCGTAGCGTGGCGCCTATGGCCGGATAGTCGAGCACGCCTTGGCCGATGGGGCACATCACGCCCCGGGCGCAGGCGTCGAAGAACGCAATGCGCTCGCCCATCACCTGCCCGTACACCTGGGCGTCTATGTCCTTGAAATGCACGTATTCCAGCCGTGCCGCATGCCGGCGCAGCCAGCTTGCCGGGTCCATGCCGCTGTAGTGCAGGTGGCCGGTATCCAGGCACAGTCCGGCGGCCTGCGCCGGCACGTCGGCGGCGATGCGGTCGATCTCGTCGGCAAATTCGATGTAGCCGCCCGCATGCGGATGGATCACCGCGCGCACGCCGAAGCCGCTCCAGGCAAGGTGCGCTATCTGGCGGATGTGATCGACCATGGCGGCCCAGCGTGCATCGGACAGGCGCGGGGCGCGGTCCGGGTGGCCGGCCTCGAAGTCGCGCTCGGGGTGGCCCCAGTCCATCACCACGAGATAGGGCGCCGGGTAGCGTTGCCCGGCTGCAGCGGCCGGCCTGGGAAGCTGGCTGATGAGTCCGCAGATCTCGCGAGTCTGGCGCAGCAGCTGCGGCAGCCGGGCCGGCGAGACGAGATCGTCGAAGATCGTACCGGCGGTGATGCACAGGCGCCGCTGCGTGAATTCCGTGCGTACCAGGGCCGCCTCGAGCGGGATGTAGCCGCAGGGGCCGAGTTCCATGCCCCGAAAGCCCGCCTCGCAGGCCTCGTCCAGCACCTGGCGCCAGGGCGGCAGGTGCGAGTTGTCCACGTTGTCCACGCCCCAGCAGCAGGGCGCGCAGCCAATGGTCAGGGACGCTGTCATGGTCGCAGTCATGGCGTCAGGGGCTCAGGGCTGGTAGAACGCCGGGCGCGCTGCGCTCGCCATGCGCTCTATCGCGCCGGAGGACTGCGCCAGCAGGCAGGCATCGGCGGCCACTGCGGCGGCGTAGCCGTCCCAGGCCGAGGGACCTGTCAGTTGCCGGTCGCGCACGCCGTCGATGAAGGCCTGCAGCTCCGCGTCGTAGGCGGCGATGAAGCGCTGCTTCCAGTCGGTCAGCAGGGGCGTGCAGCTGCTGGCCGCGCGCTTCATGGGCACGGCCGCAGGCTCCGGCAGGCGCGCGATGCCCGTCTCGCCCACCACTTCGCACTGGATGTCGTAGCCGTACCGGCAGTTGACGAATACCTCCACGTCGATGCGCACACCGCCCACGGTCTCCAGCAGGATGATCTGCGGATCGTTCAGATGCGGCAATGCGTGGCGCGTCTTCCTGGGGAACACCACCTGGGCGCTGGCGTAGTCGTCGCCCAGCAGCCAGCGCAGGACATCGAGCTCGTGGATCAGCGTGTCGGTGATGGCCATGCTGGTGGTGTAGCCCCCGGCCACCGTGGGATTGCGGTGCGCGCAGTGCACCATCAGGGGCGCGCCAATCTCGCCGGCGGCGATGACATGGCGCAGCGCACGGTAGCCCGCGTCGTAGGGGCGCATGAAGCCGACCTGCACCAGGCGCCGGCCCTGCGCCACCTCCGCTTGCACGATGCGCATGCAGCCTGCGGCGGTCACCGCCAGCGGCTTTTCACAGAACACGGGCTTGCCGTGGGCGATGGCCTCCAGCACCAGTTCCTCGTGCGAGGGACCCCAGGAGGTGACCAGCACCGCCTGCACCTGTGGCGCGGCGATCAGTGCCCGGCCGCTGTCCATGATCTCGATGGCCGGATCATGTCTGGCCACCACGTCCCGCGCCTGCTGCGCATCGATGTCTGTCACCGCCACCACCCGGGCGCCCGACAGCACCCGGGAGATCCTGCGGATGTGGTCTTGTCCGATGGCTCCGCAGCCTATTGCTCCGATCTGCAGCGTCATATGGTTCCCTTCTTTCAAAGCAATGAATGGCGGATGAAGTCCATGCTCTGGCGCAGCAGGGCTTCGTTGCTGTCCGCGTCCGTGATCCGGGCCGCGAACGGCTCGAACGAGACCGGGCCGCCATAGCCGCGATCGAGCAGTTCTCGCAACTGGGCGATGTTGCCCAGGCGGTCTCCTTCGCCGACCAGCACGCGGTGGCCGTCGCGCATCTGGCCGTCTTCGAGCCGGTGGTCCTCGACGCCCGAGACATGCACCAGCCCGGTCAGGTCGGGAAAGAAGATGTCTTCGCCGGCCAGGTAGTGGTGGAAGCTGTCGTGCACCAGCCTGAAGTGGCGTTCGCCGGCTGCGCCGTAGATCGCCTCGACGGCATCGGACTTGCGGCGCAGTGCGCACTCGGCAAAGCCCAGGGGCTCGACCAGTCCCTGCACGCCATGGCCATCGAGGAGGGGGCGCAGCTGCCTGAGGGCATGCACCAGGTCGCGCCGCCGCTGGCCGGGCGTGCGCGGGTCGGCCCTGTCGTTCAACGGGCACATGACCAGGGCCCGGGCGCCGCAGTCACGCGCGTACGCCGCCAGCGCGCGCGCCTTGCGCTCCAGGTCGGCGTCGAAAACGTCGAAGGGATACAGCGCGTTGATGGACACGATGGTGATGCCGGCCTGCCGCGCCGCGGCCTGGATGGCGGCGGGCGCCGTGCCGTCGCAGGTCTCGGCATGGGGCAGGTCGTTGCGGATCTCGATGGCCGACACGCCCAGGCGCCGGCACATGGCCAGGTAGCCGGCAAACGGCATGCGAGAGGCGCTGATGCGGTTGATGGCGAAATGGATGGGATCCGTCATGGGCCGGGACTCGGGTGGGAAGCGGTGGTCAGGGGCGCAAAGCGGTCCGGGAAATGCCTTTCCAGCTGTTGCTGTATCTGCTGGCGCATGAAGCGGCTGGATTCGGCCGCACGCTCTTCCCAGGCGAACACGCAGGACGACAGAACGCCGTCGAAGCCGGCGCTGCCCAGCGTGCCGAAGAACAGGTCCCAGTCGATCTCGCCCTGTCCCATGTCCAGGTGCTGGTGCACGCGGATGTGGTGCGAGCCCGGCGGGTTGACGATGTAGCGCAGCTGGCTGCTCTTCCTGTGGTCGAAGGTGTCGGCCACGCGCACATGGGCCAGCAGCGGCGCGGCTTCGCGCAGCATGGCGGCCATGTCGCCGCCGTAGTGGAAGGTGTGCGGGGCGATATAGGACAGCCGCAGCGCCTTCGAGCCCATGTTCCTCACGATGTCCATGGCCGGCTGCAGCTGCTCTATCCAGTCCTCCGGATGCGGCTCCACGGACAGCGTGATGCCTTCGCGCTCCAGGATGGGCAGCAGCTCGTCCATGGAGCGGAACCAGGCGGCCTCGCACATCTCCTTCGGATTCGCGCCGGCAGGACCGTTCACCGAGCGCTCGGGCGAGGCTCCACGGCCGAACTCCGAGACCATCAGCGCGCACTCCATCTCGATGGCCACCTCGATGGCCTTCTTCCAGCAGCGCATCGCCCATTGCCGTTCGTCCTCGAACGGGCTGGCCCAGCGGTACATGGGCTGCAGCGATGCCAGTGCCACGCCGCTGGCGCGCATGGCCTGGCGGAATGCGGCCATGCGCTCCTTGGTGGCGCGCGGCATCACCCACCAGTCCAGGAAATCGCTGCGCGGCGACAGCTCGATGTGCGCATAGCCCAGTTCGGCCACGGCCTGCGGCAGCCGGTCCAGCGGCTCGTGCCGGATCATGTAGGGATCGAGGGCGATTTTCATGGTGTCTGCCTGCAGGGCGCGCCGTCAGCGCCGCGCCTTCTTGTTGCGGTACTGGTCGGCGACCACGGCTGCGACGATGATGGCGCCCTTGACCATCTCCTGGTAGTAGGCGTCGATGCGGATGAAGGTGAAGCCCGAGGTCATGACGCCCAGGATCAGCACGCCGATCACCGTGCCGGTGATGCGGCCCATGCCGCCGGCCAGCGAGGTGCCGCCGATCACCACGGCGGCAATCGCATCGAGCTCGTACATGACACCCATGCCCGACTGGCCCGAGATGGCCCGCGCCGCCGTCACCGTGCCGGCGATGCCGCCGAGCAGGCCGGCAATCATGTAGACCCAGACCAGATGCCGCTGCACGTTGATGCCCGAAACCACGGCTGCCTGGCGGTTGGAGCCGATGGCATAGGTGAATTTGCCGAAGCGCGTATGGCGCAGCACCACGTGGAAGACGGCGGCGAGCACCAGAAAGATGATCACCGGATGGGCGCCGGAGCCGATCGCTGCGAAGTCGTCGGTCAGCATGGAGACGGGCGTGCCGTTGGTGAACCACTTGGCAAAGCCGCGTGCGGCCACCATGGTGCCCAGCGTGGCGATGAAGGGCGGAATGCCCGTGAAGGCGATCAGCGAGCCGTTGAGCAGGCCGACCATCAGGCCCACGCACATGCCGGCCGCCACCGGCCAGACCACGGGCAGGTCGGTCAGCTGCGGGAACACGGCACGCGGAAAGTCGGACACCTGTGCCAGGCTGGCGGACACCACGGCGGTGGCGGCCACCACCGAGCCCGACGACAGGTCGATGCCGCCGGTGATGATGACGAGGTTGACGCCCACGGCGATGATGCCGATCACCGCCATCTGCAGCACGATGATCTGCAGCCGCTCGGCGTTGAGCAAAAAGCTCTGGCCCACGGTGAGCCAGCCGGCCGCCTCGAAGAACAGTGCAATGCCCAGCAGCACCAGAAAGATGCTCAGTTCCGGCGGCCGCCTGGCCCGGTGCAGCGGGCCGGTGCCCGGGCCGGGCGGGGAGGGGGCCTGCGAAATCGATGGGGTATTGCTCATCTTGCCTGTCTCCGCTTGGGGTCCCCGGCTCAGCGGGAAGCCAGTTCCATGATCCGTACCTGGTCGGCGTCCCTGCGCTCGACGATGCCCGTCATGCGTCCCTCATGCATGACCAGGATGCGGTCGCTCATGCCCAGCACTTCGGGCATCTCCGAGGAAATCATCAGCACGGCCGCGCCCTCGGCGGCCAGCGTGCCGACAAGGCGGTGGATCTCGGCCTTGGCGCCGACATCGATGCCGCGCGTGGGCTCGTCGAGGATGAGGATGCGGGGCCGCGTCAGCAGCCAGCGGCCGATCAGCAGCTTTTGCTGGTTGCCGCCCGACAGGTTCTGTATCTGTTCATGCAGGCCGGGCGACTTGATGCGCAGCGTGCGCGCCATGTGCTCGCAGTCGCGGCGCAGCGCAGCCCGCTCGACGAAGCCGCACTTCACATGGCGGCTGCTCAGCACCGCCATCTCCATGTTGGCCTGCAGGTCCAGGCCCGTGAAGCAGCCGGTGTCCTTGCGGTCCTCGGTGAGAAAGGCCATGCCGTGCCGCATGGCCTGCGCGGGCGAGTCGATCTTCACCGGCCGGCCGTCGATGCGGATCTCGCCGCTGGTGGCGGGCACCACGCCGAACAGCGCCTCGGCCAGATTGGAGCGCCCGGAGCCCACGAGGCCGGCCACGCCCAGGATTTCCCCGGCGCGCAGCTCGAAGCCCAGACCGCTGAACACGCCCTGCACGCCCAGCCCGTCCACGGACAGCACCACGTCGCCCAGGGCCACGTCCTGCTTGGGGAACATCTGTGTGATCTCGCGCCCCACCATCATGCGGATGATGTCGTCGCGCGTGACGTCGGCGGCCGCATGCGTGCCTATGTAGCGGCCATCACGGAACACCGAGAACTCGTCGGCGATCTCGAACAGCTCGTTCATCTTGTGCGTGATGTAGACGATGCCTTTGCCCTGGCTGCGCAGGTGGCCGATGATGCGAAACAGGTGCTCCACCTCCCTGTCGGTGAGCGCGGAGGCGGGCTCGTCCATGATCAGCACCTCGGAGTCGAAGGACACGGCCTTGGCGATCTCCACCATCTGGCGGCTGGCCACGGTCAGCGTGCGCACCTCGGCCCCGGGATCGATGCCGATGGCCAGCCGGTCGAACAGCGCCTGCGTGCGCTGGCGCAGCTGGCGGTGGTCGACCAGGCCGAGGCGGTTGAGCGGCTCGCGGCCAATCCAGATGTTCTCGGCCACGCTCATGCCGGGCATGAGGTTCAGCTCCTGGTGGATCATGGCAATGCCCTGCTGCAGCGCATCCAGCGGGCCGTGCAGCGTGACGGGCCTGCCCCTGAGGCGGATCTCGCCCTGGTCGGGCGCATGCATGCCGGCAATGATCTTCATCAGCGTGGATTTGCCGGCGCCGTTCTCGCCCATCAGCGCATGCACGCTGGCGCTGCGCACGCGCAGCTGCACATCGGCCAGTGCCACGACGCCGGGAAACGACTTGCCCACGCCACGCACTTCCAGAAGCCAGTCGCCAGCAGGGGATGGGGAAGCTGCAGGCCAGGGGGCGGCCTGCGGCCTGCCCGGCGAGACGGTGGGCATGGGCACTCCTTGGAGGACAGGTTGTGAAGAGGTGGCGGGGGTGACGGGGCGACGCGGACCAGGCGAGGCCGGCTCAAGGCCTGGCGTACTGGTCCATGTTCTCGGGCGTGACCAGTTCGAAGGGCACGTTCACGAAGCGCTCCACGGCCTGCTTGCCGGCCAGGCGCAGGGCGGCATCGACGGCATTGGCGCCCTGGCCCGCCAGGTTCTGGAAGACGGAGACCTTGAGGTCGCCGTTCTTCATGGACGCCAGCCCGTCCGGCGTGGCGTCTATGCCGGCCACGATCATGTCGGGCGTCCATTTCCTGGCCGACTTCAACGCGTTGATGGCGCCTATCGCCATCTCGTCGTTGTTGGCGAGGATGGCGTCGAACTTCATGCCCGAACTCAGCCAGTTCATGGTGATGTCCTGGCCCTGCGTGCGGCTCCATTTGCCTTCGCGCTTGTCCAGGATCTTCATGCCTGCGCACTCGCGGGTCGCCAGCACTTCCTCGATGTCGCGGGTGCGAACGCGCGCCGAATCGTTGGACAGCTCGCCCATCAGCACCAGCAGGTCGCCCCGGCCGCCCAGCAGCTTGCAGACCTGGCGGGCCTGCAGCGTGCCCGACAGCTTTTCGTCGGACGCGACCACGGCAGTGCCTGCGGGCAGCTTGTCGAAATCCACGGGCTGGCGGTTCACGTAGACCAGCGGAATCCGGGCGGCGCTCACCATGCGGGTGATCTTGGGCGTGGCGTCGGTATCGACCGGGTTGACGATGATGGCGTCGGCCCGCTGGGCAATCATGTTCTGGATCTGGCTCAGCTGCTTGCCCACGTCGTTGCTGGCGTCCTCGATCTGCACGCCGGCTCCGTGCTTTTTCGCTGCATCGACGATGCCGTTGCGCAGGATGGTCAGGCCCGTGTCGTCAAACAGCGCCATCGCCACGCCGATCCTGAGGGGCTGCACCGGGGCCTGGGCCTGCGCTGCCCGTGGCTGAGCCTGAGCCTGGCCATGCAACGGCAGGGCGGCCAGAAGGGCTGCGGCAATGGCAGCCAGCAGGTGTCTTTTACTCATCCCTCGTCTCCTTGTTCCTGAGCGGCAGCGGGCGCATGCAGGCCCCGCATGGACTCGCCACACACCGGATTGCACCGGACCGTGAGGGGAACTGTAGTTCCGCGCCGTGAAATTTTGGAAATTAATTTCTAAGTGATTACACCTAAGGAAAATAATTTCCAATAGTTTTAATCTTTCGACCATGTTCTGAACGGCGGGCATCGGAGACAAGGCAAGCCATGACAAGCACTGTGAGATTGACCGTCAGCCAGGCGCTGGTCCGCTACCTGGCGGCCTTGCGGGCCGAGGTCGTGCAGCCGGACGGCAGCACCTCCATCCAGCCCTATTGCGGCGGCGTGTTCGCCATCTTTGGGCATGGCAACGTGGCCGGGCTGGGCGAGGCCCTGCATGCCGACAGGCACAGGCTGCCCACCTTTCGCGCCCACAGCGAACAGGGCATGGCCCATGCGGCCGTGGCCTTTGCCAAGACCCATTTCCGCCAGCGCATGATGGCCGTGACCTCCAGCATCGGCCCCGGCGCCACCAACCTGGTGACCTCCGCCGCGCTGGCGCATGTGGCGCGCCTGCCGCTGCTGCTGCTGCCCGGGGACATCTTTGCCTCGCGCCTGCCCGATCCCGTCCTGCAGCAGGTGGAGAGCTTCGAGCAGGGTGATCTGAGCGCCAACGACTGCCTGCGCCCGGTCACGCGCTACTTCGACCGCATCATGCAGCCCGGGCAATTGCTGGCGGCCTTGCCGCGCGCCATCCAGGTCATGACCGACCCGGCGCAGTGCGGCCCCGCCTGCCTTGCGCTGCCGCAGGACGTGCAGACCCAGGCCTTCGACTGGCCCATGGATTTCTTCCACCCGCCGCTGATCCGCCTGCGCCGCCCGCCGGCCGATGCCGCCGAGCTGGAGCAGGCCGTGGCCTTGCTGGCCTGCGCCAAAAGGCCGCTGATCGTGGCGGGCGGCGGCGTGCTGTACAGCCAGGCCTGGGAGGCCTTGCGCGTGTTTGCCGAAACGCATGGCGTGCCGGTGGCCGAGTCGCAGGCCGGCAAGGGCAGCCTGGCCTGGGACCATGCCCTCAACCTGGGCGCCATCGGCGTGACCGGCTCGCCGGCTGCCAACCACGCGGCCCGGCACTGCGATGTGCTGCTGGCCATCGGCACGCGGCAGCAGGATTTCACCAGCGGCTCGCAGGCGCTGTACAGCCAGGCCACGGTGCTGGGCCTGAACGTGCAGCCCTTCGATGCCGCCAGAAAGCGTGGCCGCCAACTGGTGGCCGATGCCCGTATTGGCCTGGCCCAGCTGGGTGCAGGATTGGCCGGCTGGCGGGCCGATCCACGGTGGACCGAAGAGCTGCGCGCCCGGGCCTCAGCCTGGGCACAGCGCGTGGCGGAGCTGACATTGCACGTGCCCCAGGGCGAGCTGCCCTGTGACGCCGAGGTGATCGGGGCCTTGCGCGAGTCTGCCGCCGACTCAGGGCTGGACAGCGCCCGCAATGACGTCGTGGTCTGCGCGGCCGGCACGCTGCCGGCCGAGCTGCACAAGCTGTGGCGCAGCGGCCTGCCGGGCAACTACCACGTGGACTATGCGTATTCCTGCATGGGCTACGAGATCGCGGGCGGCCTGGGCGTGAAGCTGGCAAGGCCCGAGCGCGAGGTCATCGTGGTCGTGGGCGATGGCTCCTACATGATGCTCAACGCCGAGCTGGCCACCTCGGTGCTGCTGGGCCGCAAGATCATCGTCGTGGTGCTGGACAACCGCGGCTACGGCTGCATAGAGCGGCTGCAGGTGCGCTGCGGCGGCGCCAGCTTCAACAACATGCTCGATGACTGCGTGCCCGAGGGGGGCGAGCGCTCGTCCATCGATTTCGCCCGCCATGCCGCTGCGATGGGGGCCGAGGCCGTCCACGTGGGCGGTGTGCAGGAACTGCGCCGCGAAATGCTGCGTGCGCGGGCGTCCCGCCGCAGCCAGGTGCTGGTGATAGACACCACCCACCACCGCACCACGGCCGACGGCGGCGCCTGGTGGGAGGTTGCCGTGCCCGAGGTCTCGGGCCGCCCCGAGGTCCAGGGCGCGCGGCGCGAGTACCTGCACCACAAGGCAGGCCAGCGGCGCTGACGCCGCGCCACCGTCGCCCTGCCCGATTTCTGCCCATCTGCCCATCTGCCTAACTGTCTAGGCGCCTATCTGCCCCAAGGAGGACTCGCATGAACTGGAAGGTTCGCATCGGTATCAATCCCCTGTCCTGGATGAACGACGACCTCCCTTCGCTGGGGAGCGATACGCCGCTGGACACGGCACTGAAGGAGGGTGCCGAGATCGGCTACGCGGGTTTCGAGCTGGGCAACAAGTTTCCGAAAACCGGCCCCGCGCTCAAGGCTAGGCTCGACGCGTACGGGCTGGCCTGCGTCTCCGGCTGGTACTCGGGCTTTCTGGCGCAGGCCGATGCGGGCAGCGACGACCAGGCCCTTGCCGCCGAGGCCGAGCGCTGCAAGCCCCACATGGACAGGCTGCGCCACAACGGCGTCGACGTGGTGGTCTATGGCGAATGCGCGGGCACGGTCCAGGGGCAGATCGGCACGCCTGTGTCCCGGCGCCCGCGCTTTGCCGACGATGCGGCCTGGCAGCGCTATGCGTGGCGGCTGGATGCCTTTGGCGCGCACCTGCTGGAGTGTTACGGCATCCGGCTGGCCTATCACCACCACATGGGCGCCCAGGTGGAATCCCCGCAGGATGTGGACCGCCTGATGGCGCTGACCGATCCGCGCAAGGTCTTTCTGCTGTTCGATACCGGCCATGCCTACTACGGCGGCGCGGCCGATCCGGCGGCGCTGCTGAAAAAACATGTGGCGCGCGTGGCGCATGTGCATTGCAAGGATGTGCGTCCCCAGGTGATTGCCCAGGCACGCCAGGGCGACTGGAGCTTTCTGCAGGGCGTGGTCAACGGCATCTTCACGGTGCCGGGCGACGGCGCGCTCGACTTCGAGGCGGTGCTGCGCACGCTCAGGGATGCCGGCTACCAGGGCTGGCTCGTGGTCGAGGCCGAGCAGGACCCCGCCATCGCGCCCGGCTACGCATACGCGAAAAAGGGCTACGAGACGCTGAGCTCGCTCGTGGAGCGGCTGGGCGCCTGAGGCCATCCGGCATCGAGGCATGAAAACCAAGGGAGGACAACGTCATGACATCTGCAATCCACCACGCCCTGCGGGGCCCTGCGGCCCGGGCCACCGTACCTTGCCTGTGCGCTGCGGCGCTGGCCGGCGCAGCCAGTCTGGCCGCGGCGCAAGGCAGCGTCACGCTGTATGGGCGCATCGTCAGCGGTGTCGACTATATGAACCGCATTGCCGAGGGGCCGGGCCGGTCTTCCGATCAACTCCGGCACGCCGGGCAATGGGGCGCGACCTGGTGGGGGATGCGCGGGGCCGAGGACCTGGGTGGCGGCCTGAGCGCCGTCTTCCATCTCGAAAGCCAGTTCTCCGCCGACGATGGCACGGTGGGCGACAGCTTCTTCAGCCGCTATGCGGTGGTCGGCCTGCGAAGCCAGACGTACGGCACGCTGCTGCTGGGCCGGGCCATGGGCATTCCGGACGGCGAGGTCTGGGCGCTGGACCCCATGGGCCTGCAGGCCATGGGCGCGGGCACGCTGCAGGGCAACCGGACCTGGGGGTCGCGCCCCAATGCCATCAGCTACCAGTCGCCGGCCTGGGGCGGGCTCTCGTTTCGCACCCAGCTGGGGCTGAACGGGGAGGCGGGCCGTTCCCGGGCCTGGCGCCAGGCCGCCGCCAGCGTGGGCTATGAGCAGGGGCCGCTGGTGCTCAAGGCCTTCTACGAAGAAATCCGTGACGGCAACGGCGCGTTCAGTTCGCTCTACACGGCATCGCGCCTGTACACGGTGGGCGCAACCTACCGCGTGGGCGGCCTCAAGCTGTTCACGGGCTACAGCCAGATCCGGTCAGGCCTCCTGACGGTGGCCGACGCCGACAACCCGGCAGGCGCCCGCAGGCAGCAGACCTACTGGATGGGCGCCAACTACCAGGCCACGCCGGCGCTGGTGCTGGTGGGCGGCGCCTACCGCGCCAACCGCAGTGGCGGCGGCGCCAGCCTGCTGAGCCTGGGTGCCAACTACCATCTTTCCCGGCGCACCATGCTGTATGGCACGGTGGGCGCCGTCTCCAACGGCGGCGGAGCCTCGTTCTCGGTGGAGGCCAACAGCGGCAAGCCGCTGCCCGGCTCCGGCCAGCAGGGGCTTTACGCGGGCGTCGTGCACTCGTTCTGAAGCCGCCTTCGCCGCGCATCAACCCTCAGCCCGGCCGGGTCAACCCCCGCTGGGCCGGCCCCCTTGGGGCGGGGCGGTGCCGCTTGGCTGTATTCTTGGCGCTTGCCTTCACGCAGCCTTGCGGCCGTCCCCAACATGCATTTGTCCAGACGCGAATTCCTCGGCGCCGGCGTGGCCGCCACCTGTGCCTCGCTGGTCGGTTGCGCGGCCTCGGCGCCCGTGTCGGGCAGTTTCCTGCAGCCGTGGCGCAGCCATCTGGAGATGCCGCGCGACCAATGGCGCCAGCGCCTGGCCGCCACCCAGGCGCTGGGCTGCCGCGAGCTGTTCGTGCAATGGAGCGGCCTGCTGGGCGATACCGAGGCGGACAGCTGGATGCTGGCCGACGCGCAGATCGCCGACCTGCTGGACATCTGCACCGAACTGGGCATGGGCGTGCACCTGGGCCTGCCCTATGACGAGCGCTGGTGGAAGCAGATCAGCCTTGACAACGCCGCAGGCCCTGCGCCTTACCTGGCGCATATCGCCGAGCTGGGCGCCAGCCACATGTACGCCAGCACCTGGCCGCGCCATGCGGCCTTTCGCGGCTGGTACATCCCCTACGAGCTGGAGCAGTACCACTGGGCCGCGCCCGAGCGCATCGAGCTGCTGGTGAGCGCGCTGCAACCGCTGGCCCAGGCGGCAGCGGCCACATCCGGCCAGGTGCCCGGCATCTCCACCTATTTCAGCCAGCTGCAGACCCTGGGCAGCCTGCCCACGCTGTGGAGCATCCTGCTGGACCGCGTGTCCCTGCGCCCCATGGTGCAGGACGGCGTGGGCGTGGCGGGCCTGGGCAACTACGAGGCGCTGGCGCCGCTGCAGCAGATGCTGCTCGAGCGCAGGGCGCCGTTCGATCTCATCGTGGAACTGTTCGAGCAACTGCCGCCCGCGCGGCCCGATGGCTCGGACTTCCAGGCGCGCACGGCCAGCTTCGAGCGCGTGCGTCGCCAATGGGACGTGGCCCGCGACTACGGCGCCCAGCGCGTCGTTGCCTTCGCCATCGATCCCTGGGTGCTGAACGACACGCCCGAAGCCCGGCAACTGCTGCGCGGGTGGAAATCCGCCGCGCGCTGAGCGGCAGGCGGCCGGGTCAGAAGCGCTTGGCGATGATCTCTCGCAGGATCTCGCTGCTTCCGCCGAAGATGCGCAGTGCCCTTGCATCGGCCCAGGCACGGCCGATGCCGTATTCCGCCATGTAGCCGTAGCCGCCGTGCAGCTGCAGCAGCTCGTCCAGCACCTGGCCCTGCAGCTCGGTGGCGTTGAGCTTGGCCATGGCGGCGGTGACGGAGTCCAGCGAGCCTTCCATGTGCTGGGCCAGGCAGTCGTCCAGGAAGACGCGCAGCATGGTGGTCCTGGCCAGCGCGTCGGCGAACTTGAAGCGGGTGTTCTGGTAGTCGAGCACGCGGCGCCCGAAGACCTTGCGGTTGCGCACGAACTCGGCAGCCTCGTCCAGCATGCCTTCGGTGGAGGCCGCCGCACGCAGCGCGATCGCCAGCCGCTCCTGCGCCAGCTCCTGGGTCACATGCTCGAAGGCTGCGTTCTCGCGCCCCAGCAGGTGGTCGGCCGGCAGGTGCAGCTCGTCGAAGAACAGCTCGCAGGTGTCCTGGCTGTGCTGGCCTATCTTGCGCAGCGCCGGGCCCTTGCCCAGGCCCTTCATGCCTTCTTCCACCACGAACAGCGACAGGCCGCGCGCGCCCAGGTCGGGCTCGGTGCTGGCCAGCACCACCATCAGGCCGGCGTTGACGCCGTTGGTGATGAAGGTTTTCTGTCCGTTGAGCACGTAGCCGCCGCCCTCACTCTCGCTCTTGCGCCGGGCGCGCGTGCGCACGGCCTTGAGGTCGCTGCCCGCGCCAGGCTCGGTCAGCGCGATGGCGCCGATCAGCTCGCCCGTGGCCATGCGCGGCAGCCAGCGGTCCTTCTGCACCTGCGTGCCGAAGTTCCAGAGATAGGGGGCCACCATGTCGGAATGGATGGAAAAGCCGATGCCCAGGCAGTTGGCACGCGCCAGCGCCTCGATGACCACGGCCGCGTGGCCGAAGTCGCCGCCCTGGCCGTACGGCGGGGGCAGGTCGCAATTGAGCAGGCCGCTGTCGCCAGCCTTGCGCCACAGGGCGCGCGGCGTGATGCCCTCTGCCTCCCAGTCATTGATGTGGGGCAGGATCTCGGTGGCCACGAATCGGTCCACCTGTTCCTTGAACAGCAGGTGGTCTTCACGCAATACGGAGCGGGTGCGCATGTCTGTGTCGGTCTCCTTGGGCAGGGTCAGGGGCGATAGGTGTCGGTGGCGCTGGCCTGGCCGCGCAGCACGGGGGAGGCGGCCGTACCCGTCATGAACAGGCTGTAGTGGTCGCCGGGCTGCAGCTGGGGCAGTGCCAGCGGCGCGCTGACGGCCTTGGCGCAGCTGGCACTGAGCTGGGCGCTGACCGGGTTGATGGAGCGGCTGGCCGATGCAGCCGGCGCCACGCCCGTGAACAGGGGCGTGCCCGCGGGCGCGACCTGCAGGCTGCCCTGGGGGCAGTCCGTGGTGAGGTTGTAGAAACGCAGCTCGGCCTTGAGCGCGTCCTGGCTGCCGCCGGAGTCGTCGATGGCCGTGAAGCGCGTGGCCGCGTTCTTGCCCTGGCGCTGCGGCACCAGGGTGGTGAAGCTGCCCGGCGCCACCTTCATGCTGCCGGCGCTCTTGCCGTCCAGCTGAATGGCAAAGGGCGTGTCGCCCTTGACGATGGCGTAGCTGCTGGCCGGCTTGCTGCCGGACAGCGTCTGCTCGGGGCCGTCGGCGATCTTCACGCGCAGGCTGCCCGCGTCGGGGTGGACCACGCGCACGAAGGACGAGCCTGCGGGGGGGCGCGCGGCGTACAGCTGGGCCAGCGTGCCTTCGGCATGCGCTGCAGGCAGGCAGGACAGGGCCGCCAGCCCGGCCAGGGTGAACAGTGCTTGGCGCCTCACAGCGGAAAAAACGGAAGTCATGCCTGCAGATCCTTGTTTCATTGGGCGGGGCGCATGCGCGAGTCGAGGTACATGCGCTCCAGTTGCTTGCGGTCGGCCTTGTCGGTCTGGGTCAGCGGAAAGCCATGGCAGGCCAGCAGTTCCGACGGAATCATGTAGGGCGGCACGCGCTGGGCCAGCAGTTCGCGCCATCCGGCCAGGTCTTCGGGCAGGGGGTGCATGCCGGGCGGGCCGCTGCGGTCCAGGTCCACGAAGCCGATCATGCGCACGATGAAGCCGTCGGGCCGCTTGAGTGCCACCGCCGCGCCTGCGCGCACGCCAGGCAGGGTGGCCAGCACGGCATCGACCTCGGCCAGCTCGATGCGGTAGCCGTGCATCTTGATCTGGTCGTCGCGCCGGCCGTGGAAGGTGACCAGGCCCTCGCCGTCGATCTCGCCCAGGTCGCCCGTGCGGTAGCCGCGCTTGCCGTTGCGCATGAACATGCGGGTGGCGTGCAGGTCGGGGCGGTTGAGGTAGCCGCGCATCACATGGTCGCCGGCCACGCAGATCTCGCCTTTGTCCAGGAAGACGTCGGCATAGGGCTTGGCCCGGCCGATGGGAAAGGGCAGCGGCGCGCGCTGGCGCAGCGCGGGGTCGATCTCCACCCAGGTGGTGGAGCAGGTGGCTTCGGTGGGGCCGTAGGAGTTGATGATGCGCGCCTGGGGAAAGCGGCTCCACAGCGCCTCGGCCACGGTGGGCGTGAGCGATTCGGCGCCGAAGACGAAGACGCGCAGGTCGGGCAGGTGCTGCTGGTCGAAGTCGGCATCCAGCAGCTGCTGGCGCACGAAGGAGGGCGTGGATGCCCAGACGTTCACATGGGTGCGCGCCAGGTAGGCGGCAAAGGCCTGGCGGTCGGCAATGGTCTCGCGCGCGCACAGCACGCAGGCACCGCCCGTGACCAGGGCGCCCATCCAGTTGAACAGCGAAAAGTCGAAGCTGAACAGCATCTGGTCCATGAACACCGGCGCCTCGCCCAGGGCCAGGCAGTCGCGTATCCAGCCGGCGAACAGGCCCATGCTCTCGCGCCCGATCTGCACGCCCTTGGGATCGCCCGTGCTGCCCGAGGTGAACATGATGTAGGCCAGCGATTTTTCCTGCAGCGGCTGCGCGGCGATGCCGGTGTCCACAAAGCTGCGGGCCTGCGCGTCGTAGCGCAGGCCGGCCTGCACGAGGGTGGCGATGCGCGCCATGCGCTCGGCCGGGTTGATCACGTCCACGGGGACAAAGGGCACGCCCAGGCGCAGGCAGCCGAGGATGGCCACGAGAAAGGCCGTCTCCTTGTGCCCCGTGATCAGCAGCGGCTCGTCGCGGCGAGCGCCGCGCGCCAGCGCCTGCTGCTCCCATTGCGCCACGGCCTGGGCCAGTTGCTGCCAGCCCAGCGTGCCGGCGGCATCGATGACGGCCGGCCGCTGCGTGCCGGCGTCGGGCTCGATGAAGTCGAAGCGGTCAAAACTGAATCGCATGCGGGCTCCTTGCGGCGGTGGGTGGATGGGGATGGCTGCGCAGGCCGGGCGGCCGACAGTGCCGGCGTCTCATCACGCCTTGCGCTGCTCGGCCACGTACTGCGCCAGCGTTTGCACGGACTCCAGGTGCAGGTCGATCTCCGATGGCGGTATCTTGACGCCGAATTCCTTCTCGATGGCCAGGGCCACGTCCACGGCGGACAGCGAGTCCACCAGGCCCGATTCGAGCAGCAGCGTATCGGGCTCGACCGAGGTCAGGATGATGGCTCCGATGATCTGGGCAATCTTGGTTTCGATGTCATTGTGGGACATGCTTTTTTCTCCAACAGGCGTTTCAGAACTGGAAATACAGGAAGCGGGTTTCCTTGTGCAGGTTGACCAGGCACAGGAAGAGCAGGACCAGGGTCACGGCCGTCCAGCCCGCGCTGGGGCGCCAGCGCATCCAGGCCCGGGGCGCCTCCTGCACCTTGAACATGGCGGGCGAGAAGCGGCCCAGGATCTGGTGGGCATTGGGCGTGAACCAGGCAATGGCCAGCAGCAGCAGCACCAGGGCCAGCTGCATATGGTGGCCTATGGCCAGGCGGATGGCATCGCCCAGTGCCAGGCCCTGGACGTGGGACAGCGACTCCAGCGCCTCCACGCCGCGCAGGCCGGCCATGCCCTTGAGCAGCAGCATGGCGTCGCCCACGCCGTGGGCGCGGAAGAAGGTCTGGGCGATGAGCACGGCGATGAAGGTGATGACAACGCACAGCGCCTGCACGCCCCGGCCCGATTTGCGGGCGGCGGCCGGCTTGCGGCTGACCACGAAGATGCGCCAGGCATGGTTGACCGACAGGTAGAAGGCATGCAGCAGACCGAAGATCACGTACTGCAGGCCGGCGCCGTGCCAGATGCCCGCCAGTCCCATGGTGAACAGCGTGGGCACGACGATGGTGGCCGCAAAGCCGCCCGGCGTGCGCGCGGCGCTCGATCCCACGGACAGCCCGCGCTTTTCGCGTGCGCGCGAGATGGCCATGGCCACGGGGTAGTACAGGTAGGCCGTGAGGTAGCGCGTCAGCGTCATGTGCCAGCGCGCCCAGAAGTCGATGATGCTGCCGGCCTTGTAGGGCGAGTTGAAGTTCAGCGGGAAACGGATGCCGAACATGCGCGCCAGGCCCAGGGCCATGTCCGAATAGCCCGAGAAGTCGAAGTACAGCTGCAGCGCGTAGCTGAGGCTGGCGCCCCAGGCGGCCCAGAACTGCAGCTCGCCGGGCGCGGCGAAGCCGGCGTCCGCATAGGGTGCGATCTCGTCGGCCAGCAGCACCTTCTTGGCCAGGCCGATCACGAACAGCGTGCCCCCGATGGACAGGTTGTCCGCGCGGAACCGGTAGTTATCCGGCTGCGCGAACTGCGGCATCATTTCCTTGTGGTGCAGGATGGGCCCCGCGATCAGGTGCGGGAAGAAGGTCACGAACAGCACGTAGCTGAGCAGGCTGCGTTCCTTGACGATGCCCGAGCGGCAGTCCAGCAGGTAGCCGATCTGGGTGAAGGTGAAGAACGAGATGCCCAGGGGCAGGATCAGCTCGTGCATGCCGCCCTGCGTCATCCCCCATTCGCCCAGGAAGTTGAACAGCGTGGCGAAGTACTTGTAGTGGAACAGTGCCGCCAGGTCCGCGCCCACGCCCAGCGCAGTCACCAGCCCCTGCAGCCGCGCATGGCCGGCAAAGCGCAGGATCAGCCGGCTCACCACGTAGTTGAAGGCAATGGACAGGGCCAGCAGGGCGACGAACTGCGGGTTCCACCAGCCATAGAAGACGAAGGACGTCAGGCACAGCCAGAACGCGGCCAGCCGCAGGCTGATGGCGCCGGCCAGGTAGTGGCCCGCCAGCGCGATGGGCAGGAACAGCAGCAGGAAAAGATAGGAGTTGAACAGCATGTAGCGGGCGGTTTCACGCAGGCGGGGAGGCGGCGTCCAGCTCCTTGAGCGCCGCTTTTTCATCGTCCGTCAGGGGCAGGGACAAGGTGTTTTCCGAGAACTCCCAGATCACCAGCCGCAGGCTGGCCGGCCAGGAGGCGCGGCGCTTGAGGGCGGACACCATGGCGCCGCTGAACTGGCCGCCATCCATGCTGAGGTTCCAGACTTCATGGCCCAGCGCGCGGCCCAGCTGTGGCGCGAAATTGCTGCGCAGGCCGTTGGAGCTGCCGGCCAGCAGCACCTGCACGGGCGGCGTCTCGTCCAGCAGGCCGCCGCCGCGCACGGGGGTGATGGCCTGGGGGCGTATTTCGTCGCGCTGCGGGCGCCAGCCTGCCGGTGCGTCGGCCAGGCCGGCCAGGGCCAGCAGGTCGCCGGGCAAGGGCTGCGGCGGCCCGGGTGCAGACTCCTCGAAGGCCTGGCTGCCGCGCTGCCCGCCCAGCAGCGGCAGCGCGGCCCGGGCCACGGCCAGGGCGGCGGCGCGTGCGCCCTCGGCGTTCATGTGCACGTCGGTGCGAAAGAACACGGGCTGCGTCTGCTCCTGGGCCTGCAGGGCGGGGCGCAGGTCGGCAAAGGCAATGCCGTCGGCCTGCAGGCGCTGCTGCCACAGGTCCAGGCGCTGGAGCATCACGGGTGCCACGGGCAGGCCGCACAGGTGGTCGGCCTCGATGCGCGACTTGTCGGGCACGGCCACCACCAGGGTGGCAATGCCCTTGTCCTGCAACTGCCGCGTCCAGTGGCGCAGCAGGCGCTGGCGCGCCTCGAAGGGCGCGGCGCCTACCCCGGGCTGGGGCCGCAGGCCGTCGCGGTAGAACATCCACTGCGGGCAGCCCAGGGCCACCTGCGCGCCCGTATCGCCCAGCAGGCGATAGCGCAGCGCGGCCTGGCCCGTCTCCAGCGAAGACTGGGCGGGCAGGCGCAGGCCCTTGTTCAGCGCCGTGCCCGCGCGGCCATCGAGCCAGGCGGCCAGTTGCAGCTCGCCGGCCTTCGGTCCCCCGCTGGCCAGCGTCCAGCCGCCCCAGGCCAGGCCCGACAGCAGCAGGGCACCCCAGATCCAGGCGTTGCGCCGGTGTCCTTTGTCGGTTTGCAGTTCTTGCGCGGTGGGGTCCACGGTGTCAGCCCTTGAGCGCGGCCCGCAGCCGCTCCAGCCAGGTGGCGTTGGGCATGAGCGAGGCGTTGTCCCACTGGCCGGCCGCGTTGGGGCCGTAGCTGTAGGTGGGCTCGAACATCTGCCACACCAGCACCTGGGGCTTGTGGGACTTGAAGGCCGGCGACTCCAGGTACTCCAGCAGCATGGTCCACTGGCCCACGTTGCCGGGCTTCCAGTTCAGCGAGACCGGGCGGTCCAGCAGGTTGGAGAGCTTTTGCGGAAAGCCGAAGTAGGGCTGGACCATGCTATGGCCGGTGACATGGACGGGGGCGGGCTCATCGTCGAGCAGGCCCTTGGCCGGAGCCTGGCGGCGCACGGTATAGACCTCGCGGCCGATCTGCTTGCGCTCCTCGGCGGTCAGAAACAGCTCGGCCAGGTCGCCATAGCGGCGCTCGGTGACGGTGTCGCCCAGGGCCAGGCCGCTGCCGGCGCTGCCGGCCAGCTGGGGCACCTCGCCCTGGACCATGCGGGCGGTGGCCTCGGCCGTGGCGTCGGCTGCCGCCTGGGTCCAGTGCTGGTCGGTGCGGTAGAACACGTCCTTGCCGCTGTCGCGCACGGTGCGCAGCACGGCCTCGTCGTCGAAGCTGGGAATGCCTGCGCCCTGCAGCGCCTGCAGCACCTGCTTGTAGCGGCCCTGGACATCGGCGCTCATGGCCTTGCCATCGGGCATTTTGTCAGCGTAGAAGCGCACCTTGTCGGGCAGCAGCAGCACCTGCAGCTTCACGCCGCGCGCGGCCAGCAGGTTGCGCGCCTCGGTGATCAGCCGCGTGGATTCCGTGATGCCGGCGCGGTCCACCTGGGTCAGGTTGCCCCAGCCCGGAAACAGCCAGCCGTCCTTGCCCCTGAGAACGATGGAGGAGCTGTCCTGTGCCTGTGCCTGTGCCGTTCCCTGCGCTGCCAGCGCGCCCAGCACCAGGGCGCAGCCGGCCAGCCCGCGTGCGGCGCGCGCCATGCCCGAGCGCAGTCCGTGCAGGGCGGGGCGGGGTGCTTGCTTGGTCGAATCCATGGGAGCTTTCTCCTTTTCTCTTGTCTGTGGGGTGGTGGCGGCGGGGCGGGGCTTTCAATAGGACAGCGTCAGCGTCATGAACAGGCCCTTGGCGCGGTCGGCCTGGCCGCCGCCGATGTTGAAGCGGTACTGCATGGACCAGTCCAGATAGGACTGGGCCGTGCTGTAGTGGCTTTCGCGGAACCATTGGCGCAGGCTGACGCCCACGCCGGCGCTGGCCGACCAGCTGCTGCCATTGCCTTGCAGGGCCAGGGTCTGTCCCTGCTGGGCGGCCAATTGGGCTGCGGTGGGCGTGGCGCCAGGGGCGGCCTGCAGGGAACGCACTTGCACGCGGTTCCTCTGTTTGATCCAGTCGGCCGCGACCACGCCGAACGGGAAGATCACCAGGCCCTGGTTGATGCCGTCGGCGCGGAAGCTGCGCCCGATGCGGGCCTCGGTGGAGAAGAACCATTGCTCGCGCTTGTAGCGGCCCGAGCCGTCGCCCACCACGGCGCCATTGGTCTGGTCTGTCAGCGTGAAGCGCGAGGCCATGCTCTGGTTGGCATAGCCGGCCTGGCTGTAGCCTTCCATGGTGAACCAGCTGGAGCGGTCCGTGCGCCGGCCCGTGCCTTCGTAGAAGCCGTGGGTGACATAGGCCAGCCAGCCGCCCTGGCCCGCGCCCGCGCTGTACTTGGCCGAGATGGGATTGCCCAGTGCCGGGCCCGTGGGGTTGAGCGGATCGCGCCCGCTCATCAGGCAGCGCAGCTGGGGCGATTCAGGCGTGATGAAGCCCGAGCGCGTGGCGGAGCCGATGTTGAACTGGCGCTCTATGCCAAAGGTCAGTGCGTACTTGGTGGACGGCGTGAAGCGCATGCCCAGCGAGCCCGTGGTGGTGGGCAGGCCCGAGATGCCGCGGTTGTCGCCTGCCTGCACATTGATGGGCAGGCCCGTGCAGGGGTCGATGGCGCTTTGGCCCAGCGTGGTGCCGCCCCCGTCATGCAAGGTGCTGCCCAGCCGTCCGTAGACATCGAAGATGCGCGTCGATGAGTTGAGGAAGTTGGACGGACGCCAGTAGGCCTCGGCCGTGCCGAAGACGGCGTCGCCGGCCTGGGTGAGGATGCCATCCGAGAATGCACGCCCCGCAGGCCGCGCGCCCCGGTAGCCCAGGGAGACGATGGCGCCCCATTCGCGCGAGTAGCCGGAGACGGCGCTGCGCGCGTTCTCGCGCTGGCCCGGCGTCAGCTTGGCGGTGCCGGCATCGTCCAGGTCGATGGCTTGCTTGAAGGTGCGCACGGCGCCCCGGCTGTCGCCGGTGCCGGCCAGGGCATAGCCCTCGTCCAGCATGGCGCCCGCAGGCGCCTCGCCCGTGGCGCGGGCGGCACGAAAATCCTGCAGCGCCTTGGCCGGCTCTTCCTGGCGCGAGTACAGGTAGCCGCGCTGCATCAGCAGCTGGGCGTCGTTGGGGGTGAGGGACAGGGACTTGTCCAGCCGCAGCAGGGCCTGGCCCTGCTGGTCGCGGTTGCCTGCGGCCAGCGTGGTGGTCAGCAGCTTTTGCAGCTGCTCGTTGTCGGGGTCCTGCTCCACGGCCGTTTGCGCATGTTCGATGGCGGCCTTGTAGTCCTGGCGCGCATAGGCCGCATAGGCCTGGGCGCTGGGGCCGCCTGCGCCCTGGGCATCGGAGGGCTGCAGCTCGCAGACCGTTCCGTAGGGCGTGTCGCGGCAGTCCTGCAGCGGCGGCGGGTAGTCGGCCATGGCCAGGGTCTGCGAGGCACCGCGCGTATCGGCCACCATGGGCGTGTCGCGGCCCGGGCGCAGCCCATCGGCTTGCTTGAGGCGGCGGGCCACGGCTTCATCCTGTGCCGGCATGGGCGCCAGCAGCGCGCGGGCGCGTGCCGCGTCGCCCGCAGCCAGGGCTGCGTCGGCCGCGATCAGGCGCAGGTTGGCCGATTGCTTTTCGTCCAGCCAGTCCTGCTTGAGCACGTCGTCGAAGTCCTCGTTGGCCAGCGTGGTCTTGCCCTGGCGCTGGCGTATGTAGCCGCGCATGCCCAGGGCGGCCGTGTCCTCGTTGTCCTGCGCCAGTGCCTCGTCGGCAGCCTTTTCCGCGTCGGGCAGCTGCTCGGCCAGCATGAGCGAGGTGATCAGCAGCAAGCGGTGCGATGCCGTTCCCGGCGCCAGCGCCACGGCCTCGCGTGCAAAGGGCACGGCCTGCGCCGGGTTGTTGGCGATCAGCGCCTGGTAGGCCTTTTGCGCGGGCAGCACGGCCTGGCTGCGGCGCAGGGTCTGGCGCTTGGCCACCAGGTCGCTTTTGTTGGGAGGCTCCAGGGCCAGGGCGGCATCTGCGGCCTCGATGGCGGCGCCCAGCTGGTCCTGGGCTTCCAGCGCACCAATCCACAGCAATGCCCATTGGCCTTGCGTGGAGTCCAGGCGAAAGGCCTGCTCGGCCTTGCGCGCGCTGTCTGCGTAGTTCCTGGCGTTGTAGTCGGCGTAGGCCTCGGTGGCGATGGGAAAGGCCTTGTTGTAGGCCTCGGAGGCCGTGGGCGCGCCGCCACCTGCGGCGGCCCCGCCTGCCGCAGCCGCGCGCACATTCGTCTCGGCCTGCTGCAGCGTGGCCTCGTCCATCCCGGCGGCGCGGGCCGAGGCGATGGCCTTGAGCGCTTCCTCGTTCTTGCCCTGCCTTTGCAGCGAGTAGATCAGCAGCATGCGCAGGCGCAACAGGTCGGGACGCAGCTGTATGGCCGATGCGGCGGCGCTGGCGGCCCGCGCAAAGCGGCCGGCCTGGTAATGGGCATAGGCCTGGTTGGCCAGCTGCCATGCGCGGCCCCTGAGCGGCGCCTCGGCCTTGACGGCTGCTGCGGCCTGCGGCCAGGCCGGCGGCGCGTTCCAGCCGGCGCCCAGCAGGGCGGCCAGGGTGAGTGGGCGAACGAGGGGTGCGAGACGCTTCATATGCCGGCCCTTGGTGTGCTTGGGTTGCCTGTTGCGGCCAAGCCGGGATGTGCCGGGGGATCGGTGGGCTCCCCCTGCTGGAAGCTGATGGCCTCGCGCAGCGTGGCCTCGTCGAGCCAGCCTTGCTCCATGAGGATGGCGCCCAGCGGGCGGCGTTCGCGCCGCTGGATCTCCAGCGCGCTGGCCAGCCGGGTTTCGTCGATGGCCTGCCAAGACAGCAGCAGCTCGCCCAGGCGCTGGCGCTGGTGCACCAACTGGTCTGTGGAGGGGAAGTCGTGCATGGTCTTGTCCCAGGCCAGGCGCTTGCCCGTGACCAGGTGGACGATGAACAGCTTCCAGGCGCGCGCCGCTGCCATGGCATTGATGAAGTTGCCGATCACCATGCGCGGGACGGACAGCAAGGCGTGCTCCCAGCCGTACAGGCGCGAGACGAACCAGGCGCGCTGCACCACGCGCAGCAGCAGGGCGACGACGTTGACGCTCATCAGCGTCACCAGCCAGCCATTGGGGGCGAACAGGGAGGGGTAGTAGACCGTCCACCAGCCCATGTGGTCGGCCAGCAGGAAGACCAGGAAGTTCAGCAGCAGCAGATAGGCCAGGATGGCCACGAAGGAGGTCACCAGCCCCTTGCGGTCGCGGAACAGCAGGTACTTGTTGGACAGCGGCCCGGCCCAGCCGACCTGGCTCCAGCCCTGCAGGCCGATGCCCAGCGTCCAGCGCGCCTTTTGCCGGTAGGCGGTCTTGAAGGTGTTGGGAAAGAACTCGCGTATGCCCAGCGGCATGGTGAGGGTGGACACCTTTTCCTTGCCCAGGCCGAACAGCGGCTTGCGCCGTATCACGTAGTCCACGGGGAATTTGCCGAAGATCTGCTTCATGCCCCGGCGCGCCAGCCGCGCGCCGATGTCGTAGTCCTCGGTCAGCGTGTCGGTGTTGAAGGGCTGGTTATGGGTCTCGGCGGCCAGTTCCTCCATCGCCTTGCGCGAAAAGCAGGTGCCCACGCCGGCCGAGGGCACCATGTGCGACATGCTCTCGCGCACCACCAGGTCCTTGGTGTGCCATTCGGCGAATTCGTCCATGTAGGTGCCGGCCACCAGTTCGTACCACTCGCGCTCCAGCGAGGTCACGGGCAGCTGGATGAAGTCCATGCGCGGCAGCAGGTAGTTGTAGTACTTGAGTTCCAGCGGGTGCAGCACGTCTTCGCTGTCGTGCAGGATCAGGCCGGCAAAGGGCTCGGGCTGCAGCGTGTTCTGCTGGAAGATGGCCTGCACGATCCAGTTGAGGCAGTCGGCCTTGCAGGTGGGGCCGTCATGCGGCACCTCCACGCGGACCAGCTGGCGGTAGCGCCGGCGCATGCGCTCCACCTCGTTCTTGGTGCGCTCGTCGTTGCGGTAGGTGCCCACGAAGATCATGTAGTTCTTGTAGTCCAGCGTGCCCACCATGCTCTCGAGCATGGGCGCGATCACGTCGTACTCCAGCCAGGCCGGCACCATGATGGCCAGCGGCTTTTCCTCGACCTCCTGCAACTGCTGTGCCTTGAGCGGCTGGTAGCGGCGCTTGACGGTCAGCGCGCGCCAGGCCTCGCGCACCCAGTACCAGGCGTCGATGAACAGGTCATCGATGCTGGACAGCAGGATGATGACGGCCACCACGGCGCTGGTGATCTCCAGCGCGTGGTAGTAGTCGGCCACCAGGTAGGGCCAGTAGAGGGAAGAGATCATGGTGATCGCCTCATGCCGTCGTCATCGTGGCTCGGGCCCGGCTCAGTGCCTGGGCTGCTTGCTGCGCGCCACCGCCCAGGCCAGCAGCACCAGCAGCACCACCACGACCAGCGCAATGGCGATGCCGGGCACGCTCCAGGACAGGAAGTTGCGCCATTCGTGGAAGGCGCCTTCGCGCGGACCGGACGGAATGCCGGCATCGGGGTTGCTGCTGTCGACCCAGGCCAGCGGGCCGTCACCGCCGATCACGGCGATGTTGCCGCGATTGAGCAGGAAGGGCTCGCCCAGGCCGCCAGTCCACTCGCCGATGGCACGCCACAGCACGCCCTGCTGGCCGCCGGCAGTGACGACTTCGGCCGAGGACAGCTGTTTCAGCCCCTTGATGTCCAGCCAGTCCAGCGACTTGCCGCGAATGCGCAGCTGCTGACCGTCCGTGACCGTCACCAGGGGCTTGGCGCCGTCCACCGGCACCTCCATGGCCACGAAGGGCATGGAAGGCTTGGCGGGCGCATCGGCCTGGGCCACGACCAGCTCGGCCTGCGAGGCCGACAGGCCGCTTGCGGCTGCCAGGTTGGCCATGCGCTCCAGCGCGGCCGGCGCGGCCGACAGGTAGCTGGCAGGCACCAGCAGCTGCGACCTGGCGCCCAGCAGGGGCAGCAGGCCGATGAAGCTGCCGTTGGGCTCGGCCTTGCCGGGCGTCACATAGCTGATGGCCGGCAGCACGCTGGCGGGATAGGGCTGGGGAATCTCGTTGCAGTCGGCCGAGTAGGGCTGGCGCTGCACCGACACGCGCAAGGTGTTGTTGATGCCCAGCGCGTAGCCGGGCACGCGGGCGCGCAGGCGCTCGGGCTGGCCGTTGGCGTCCAGCTGGCGGGCCGACAGCAGCATGCCGTTCCAGAACAGCGTGGCCACGGGGCGCGTGGCCGAGGCGCCGGGGGCTGCGGCCACGTACAGCGTGATCTCGCCCGGCATCCGGCCCTGCGAGGCGACGGCACTCAGCGGGAAGTTCATCGTCCACTCGCCGCGCGACAGCACGTCGAAGCTGTCGGGGCTGCCGCCCAGGCTGGACAGGCGTATGCCCTTGGCCTCGTCCCATTGCGGGGGCTGGGCCGCAGCCACCGTCACGTTGTCGCTGACCAGCAGGCGCTGCAGGGCGGCCTCCTGCAGGCCGGCCACGCGCGCACCCGCATCGGAGGCCACGGCCAGCACCATCTGGCGGCCCATGGGCAAGGCTCGCAGTTGCTGCGAGGCCAGCGCCTCGCTGGCCAGCGGCGCGCGGCGGGCACGCCATTGCTGCAGCGCCTGGCCCGCATCGGGGTCGGCCGCCAGCTGGGTCTGCAGGGCCGCGAAGGCGGCGGTCAAACGCTGCTGCAGTGCCTTGTCGGCCACCACGATGTCGCCGCTGACCTGGGCTGAGCCCAGCATGATCAGCGCGCCCAGCTCGGCGTCACTGGCCAGCTTGTGCTGGGGCTCGGCGCCCCGCAGCGCGGCAAAGGCGGGCACGCCGGCCAGGGCGGCGGGAACCTCCAGGCCGCGCAGGTCGATCACCTCGCCCACGGCAGGAAGGGCCCGTACCTGCATGCGCCTGTTGTTGCGCTGCAGGCTGGCGCCGATGCGCCAGGCGCTGTCGAACGAGGCCTGCTCCAGCTGCCTGCCCGACACCAGCACGGTGGTGCGCACGGGCAGGGTGTTCCAGACATCCTCGATGGTGCGCACATCGCGCGGGTCCAAGCGGTAGCTCAGGCGTGTCTGCGGCGAGATGGTCAGCGAGTTGGCGAGGGAGTGGTTTTCGTCGCAGCGCTGCTGGCTGTTGTTGCGGTTGCGCCAGTTCACGCCCAGGCGCACGAAGTCGCTGGCGCGCGCAGGCTGGGCCACGGGCAGGTTGCGCTGCAGCGTGCCTTCGCCGTCCGGCACGGTCTGGGATACGGCCGGCGTACCGTTGAGCGAGATCACCACGGTCGAGGTCCCCGGCTCTCCCTTCAGGTAGCGGCCATCGAAGGCGATGCTGGCATCGCCCAGAGGCAGGCCGCGCGGCACGGGCAGGTAGAAGTCCTGGGTGGCCGTGCCGGCCAGCACGACCGGGTCGACAATGCCCAGCTCCTTGAGCGTGACGCTGCGCTGCAGCCCGTCGCTGGCGCCCAGCTGCCGTATGGCGTCACCCAGCGCCGAGGCGGATGCCGTCTGGGCGAACAGGGCGCCCAGGCCCAGCAGCGAACCCAGCGCCCAGCGGGCCCCGGTGCGGGAAAACGAATGGCGGTGGATGGTCGGTTGCATGGGGGGCCTCTTTTTCACTTCGGTGCTCGGTTCGTGACGCGATTCGTGACACGTTCAGTTGCTGCAGGGCGGCTGCCGTTGCGTTGGGACTGGCGGCCTTCAGGCCGGCGCCAGTCCCTTGCCCATGGTGGCGAGGATGCCTGCCGGTCCGGCGGCAAACTCCTCGAAGGGCTGTCCCAGCAAGGCCCGTACGATGCGCTGCGAGGCCCGTCCGTCGCCATAGGGATTGATGCGGCGCGCGAACGAGGCGCGGTGGCCTTCATCGGTCAGCAGGCGGTTCACCTCGGCCACGATGCGCGCGCGCTGCGTGCCCACCAGCAGCACGGTGCCGGCCGATACGGCCTCGGGCCGCTCGGTCACATCGCGCATCACCAGCACGGGCTTGCCCAGGTAGGGTGCTTCCTCCTGCACTCCGCCGGAATCGGTCAGGATGATGCGGGCCCGCTGCATGAACCAGACGAAGTCCACATAGTCCAGCGGATCGATGAGGCGGATGTTGTCCATGCCGCCCAGCGTACGCATGACCACCTCGCGCACGGCAGGATTGAAGTGCACCGGGTAGACGATGAGCAGGTCCGGATGGCGCCGCGCCAGCTCGGCCAGCGCGGCGCAGATGTTCTGGAAGCCTTCGCCGAAGTTCTCGCGCCGGTGGCCCGTGACCAGCAGCAGCGGGCGCTGCGCGTCCACCCAGGGATGGCGCCCGGCAATGTCGCGGGCGAGCTCGGGCCGGGCATCGAGCCGGTCGCACAGCGTGGCCAGCGCATCGATGACGGTATTGCCGGTCACGGCGATGCGGCCCTGCAGGTTCTCGCGCAGCAGGTTGGCACGCGACGTGGGCGTGGGCGCGAACATCCACTGGCTGACCACATCGACCACGCGGCGGTTCATTTCCTCGGGAAAGGGCTGGGCCAGATCCCCCGTGCGCAGGCCGGCTTCCACATGGCCCACGGGAATGCGCCGGTGAAATGCTGCCAGCGCACAGGCCGTGGCCGTGCTGGTGTCGCCGTGCACGAGCACGTAGTCGGGCTTTTCCTGCTCCAGCACGCCGTCGGCGCCCGCCACCACGCGGGAGAACAGGCCGTTGAGTGTCTGGCTGGGTTGCATGACGGCCAGGTCGTGCCGGGCCTGCAGGCCGAACAGCTCCATCACCTGGTCCAGCATCTGGCGATGCTGGCCCGTCACGCACACCACGCTTTCGATGCCGCGCGTCTGCGACAGGGCCGTCACCAGCGGCGCCATTTTGATGGCCTCGGGACGGGTCCCGAAAAACGAAAGAATTTTCATGCCAACCCCTTTGCGTCTTCTTGTGCTCTTCGCTCCTGCGTTGTTCTGGTGCTCCGCGCCCGGAGAGCGGGGGCCGTCTCAGCCCGAGGGCGGGCCGGGCAGGCTGCAAGGCGGTGTGGAATATACGTCGGGTTTTTGGCTTTTTCGATCGGCTTGGCGTCTCTGATTGAAAACTATCGTCAATTGAGTGAAATTGACGGAAATTAAGAGGACTTGAAGGGATTTTGTGACATTGCTTTCCATTTGGAACCTCCGTCGGATCGCTCACCCTGCAAGCCTCTTGCGGCTGGGCCTGAATGCTTGTTCGCGCCGCGCTGCGGTTGCACAAAGCTGCGCGCCTGGGTGCTTTGTTGCAGCTAGTACATCACTGAAACAAGGCTGTGCCTGTCGGACACCTGCGTATTGCATGCCCAGGCAGGGGTCTGCGCAAGGCTTGAGGGGCAGGTGCAGCCTGTGACTTTCCCTGATGCGCTGACGGCCTGCCGGGTGGATGCGGCGCGAGGCTGCGCGGGGCAGGACCCGGGCCGAATGCAGGCCCGGAAACGAAAACGGGCCCCGTGTAGGGGCCCGTTTTGCTGGGTGTATGGCGGAGAGGGCGGGATTCGAACCCGCGGTGGGGATTAGCCCACACACGCTTTCCAGGCGTGCGACTTAAACCGCTCATCCACCTCTCCGAGGTCCTCGATTGTAGCAGTGATTTCGGGCGTCCACGGTAAGAAACTGGTGCCGGCTGCGCTGGCCCGTGCGGCGATGGTTGCCCCACTCAGGGCCTGCAGTGCAACCGTGGCAATGCCGGGTGTTGCCTGTCCGGGCGCGGACAGGCGGGTAGTGACGGCAGGCAATACCGTGACATGGGACGGATTTGCGATGGGTTCAATGCATGCGCCTGGTGTCATCCACTGATTTTCAGGGTGGAAAATGTAATGGAGTTCGTGTAAATGGAAGGTGCCGGAATGCGGTGTGAATCTCCGGTGCGGCCCGTCCATCTGTGGCGACATTTTTCATGTGTACAAGATGGTATTTTCATTGCCCATCTGTGTTGGTGCAAGCTATTGATATTGTTGATGTTTCTTGAAAAAACACCGCCAATGAATCGGTATTTGCACGGGGTCCGGGAGGCATTGCGGGGGACGAATTTCCTTCATGCGGCGTTGGATGCATTTTGCAACAGACATCGAATGGGAGCTTGAGGAAAATGCCTGCGCCGATGAAATGCAGCAGTAACGGATTTCCGTCTGGCAAATCATAGGAACTCGCTATCACCATGGCTTCCCACTCAATGCGCGCCGATTCTTCATTTCGCCAGACGCCGGTATTGCCCGCACTGGCCTTCGGGCTTGTGGCGCTGCTGGGTACGACGGCGTTCGCTGCCGGGCTGCAGCGGCAGGTGCTGGAAAGCCTGCCGTCCGGCACGGCCAAGGGGGCGCCTGCCTATGAGTTGTCCCTGCCTGCCTGCACGGAGTCGGCCTGTCCCTTCGAACTGAGGCTGGTGCGTGCCGGTATGGAGCAAGGCAAGCCAGCGGCGCTGGCCTGGCCTGCTTCAAGAGGGCAGGCCCAGCTGGCGCCATCCGATCCGCTGTACGGCGCGGGCGATCCCTTGTCCGAGGCCGCGCAGCGCGCGCGCGTCTGGACGACCGGCGAGGAAGAAGGCACGGTCACCGCTGCGGCGCGGACCTTGCGCCTGCCCGGCGTGCAAGGCGGGGCGCGCGCCTTGCTGGTCACGCAGATGGGCGGCTTCGACCATCCCAAGCGCCGCCATGCGCTCTATGTCGCCACGGCCCAGGGGCCGCATCTGGCCTGGCAGTACGAAGAGCCTCCAGGCAGCTACCAAAGCTGGGTGCTGGCGCCCACGGGCCGGATCCCGGTGCTGCTGGTGCGCTATGACTCACCGCAGGACGACGCCCCCGACCAGATCGAGACCCGCAGCCTGCGCTGGAACGCAGGCCGGCAGGCGTTTGCCGAACAGGCATCGGCGCCGCCGGCTGCCGTGCAGGCCGTGGTGGCTGCGCGCTATGCCGGCGTGGCCGCCGCGCGTGCAGCGCGCGCGCAGCAGGCCGACTGCCTGGGAGGCTATGCCGTGGTGCTCACGCGCCCCGCAGGAGCTGCGCCGCATCACGCCCTGGTGCAGGTGGCCGCGGATATGGCACAGGCGCATGCCGAATCGCTGCGGCTGCGTGCCTGCTCGGCCAGGCTGCAGCCGCGCACGGTGCCTTTGGCGCATCTGCTGCCGAAGGCGGAACAGGCGCCCGGCCGGAAACCTGACCGCAAGACCGATCCCGCCCGCTGAGCCCGTGCAGCGCGTGACACCGACAACCGCAAAGAGGGAAGACACATGCCAGACATCAAGGACAGCGTAGGCGAGGGCGGCAGCAACCAGGTCCATGACGTGGCCCTGCTGCAGGCCATGCTGCGCGTGGTGAAGGACGCCAAGAATGCACCCTATCTGGGCGTGGACTACGACGGCAGCTACGGCGCGCAGACGCGCGCCGCGCTGGAGCGTTTCCAGAACGACCACAAGCTGGCGGCGGCCAAGGCCGCGCCCGGCCAGCCGCAGGCCGGTGGCGCCAAGGAGGCACTGGGCCTGGCGGCAGCCGGTGGCGCCACGGTGGCCAAGCTCAGCGCCATGCTGCCCGCATCGCACCAGAACATGCGCTCCGCGAACAACTCCAAGACGGTGTATGTCGAGGCCAAGGCCCAGGATGCGGCCACCAGCAAGGCCGCCATTGCCAACGATGCGGAGTACGAGCCCACCTTCCGCGCCAAGCTGGCCAGCCTGGTGCAGCAGATGTACGACACGCACAAGATCGCGCTGTGGATCACGCCCACCGGCCGCCGCCGCACCTTTGCCCAGCAGGCGGCAGAGACCCAGACCAAGGCCGGCCCCGGCGAGAGCAACCACAACTTCGGCCGGGCGGCCGACATCGGCTTCAAGCGCTTCCAGTGGGTCAAGGGCGACGGCAGCATCGTCACCGATGCCGACTGGCTCAACCAGCTGCATACCGCCAAAGCGGCCGATGCCGCGCGCTGGTGGGATGAGCGCGACCGCCTGGCCGCCAAGCAGGGCCTGCTGCCGCTGAAGTTCGAGCGCGTGCACCTGCAGGCCTTCGCCCAGGAAGGCGTGAGCAACCAGCGCTCGCTGGCCAAGCTGCTCAATGCCGTTTCGCAGAACAACATGCGCTGGAAATCCGCCTACCAGGCCGACCTGCAGTCCCAGGGCAAGCACTGGGTCACCGTGGGTTCGGCCAAGTCCATCTGGGCCGGAACGGCCTCCGTGACCAAGGCCGATCTGGCCAAGGCCCGCACCCTGGCCACGGGCAAGCAGGTGAAGGAAACGCAGATCACCCAGGACGAGGTGGCCGCCATGCGCCGCATGCTCAAGGCCGATTTCGAGCAGGCCGACCTGAACTGGTCCAAGTGGGCACCCGTGCCCTGAGCCCGGCCGGACGTCTGCCGCCTGCCGCGCGGGCAGGCGCCACTGCCGTGCATCTCCCGGAGAAAGCATCTTGAGAACCGACTATTCGAAGGGCGAGGCCGCGCTGCGCGTGCCCTTGCCCCTGTCCATGTCCATGTCCATGCCCATTTCCCTGTCCCTTGCCGCCTCTGCCGGTGCGCCCACCGGGCCGCCCGCTGCGGTCCGTGCGCCGCAGGACGTGCTGTCCGGTGTGCGCGTCGCCTCGCAACTGCTGCAGGACTTTCGGCCCATCACCGAAAGCATCGAGTGGGAGCTGGGCCATCTGCATTGGGCGCAGGCGGGCCTGTTGACCTTTGCCGAGAACGAGGTGCCCTACGTGGTCAACAACAGCGGCCGTCTCTCCGAAGATGCGGCGGCCCTGCTGTTCCATCACTGCGCGGACACGGCGCCGCAGGGCACGATTGCCGTGCTGGAGCTGGGCGCGGGCTGCGGCCTGTTCGCGCGCATGTTCCTGCAGGCCTTCCGGCACCTGTGCCAGCAGGAAGGGCGTGATTTCGACCAGCGGCTGGTCTGCTACGTGACAGACGGCTCGCCGCGCACCGTTGCGCAGTGGCACGAGCGCGGCCTGTTTGCCGAGTTTGGCGGCCAGGTCGTGGCAGGCTGCTGCGACGCCATGCACCCCGAGGCCGTTCGGCTGCACGACGGCAGCACGGTGCCGCTGCCGCCGCTGCATGCCGTGTTCTGCAACTACGTGCTGGATGTGCTGCCCGCCACCGTCGTGCGGCGCCAGAATGGCGGGCCGGTGCAGGAGCTGCGCATACGCACCCGCCTGACGGACGATGCCCAGCTCGTGCGCCAGTACACCGCGCTGTCGCCGCATGAGATCCGCGCCCTGGTGGATCACGCGGATGCGGCCGAGCGCGCGCGCCTGCTGCCCCTGGTGGGCCTGTTCGAGCAGGAGACGGGATTTTTCGACTGCGGCGACGCGGCACTGTCGCCCTGGGTGGATGCCGCCCTGTCCGTCAGCGAGGACGCGACACGCCTGCTGGTCAACCACGGCGCCTTCGGCGCGCTGCAGACGCTGCAGCAGCGGCTGGCGCCCAAGGGCCTGGTGCTCATCAACGACTACGGCGCCTGCACGCCCGAGGCGGCGGCCCAGTCGGGCGCCTCCCAGCGCTTTGGCCGCACCAGCGCCATCGGCCTGAACTTCCCGCTGCTGGCGCAATTGTTCGGGCGCGAGGGCTGGCAGGTGCTGGCGCCTCCGGGCGATGCGCAAAGGGCCATCCATGCGCGGCTGCTGATCGGCGAGGGCTGCGAGCGCACGGCGGCCGCCTTTCTCAACCGCTTCAGCGCCGACGCGCAGCAGTTCTTCGAGGCCCCGGCCCATGAGGCCCGCACGCACCTGGAGTCGGGCCGGCAGGACGCCGCGCTGGAAAGCTACCGCCAGGCCATCACCCGCAGCCCGCGCGACTGGCGCCTGCTGGGCGAGGTGGCGGAGTTCGTGGGCCTGCAGCTGCGGGACTTTGCGGCAGGCATCGAGCTGGCGCGCAGCGCGCTGGAGCTCAACCCCTGGCTCAGCACCTGGCTGTGGAACGTGCTGGGCGACTGCCTGTTCTGCCAGGAGCAGTTTGCTGCCGCGCATGACGCCTACCTGCAGGCCGAGCGCATAGACCCGCGCGATGCCCGCACCCAGCTCAACCTGGCCTACACCTGGCAGCAGTGCGGCGACCCGGGGCGCGCGCTCGCCTGCATCGCCCAGGGCCTGGCGGGAGATGCCCATGGCGTGCACACGCAGCGCCTGATGGAAAAGCAGCAGCAGATCCTGGCGCAGATCGCTGCCCTGCGTGCCTCGCAGCAGCAGCGGCTGGCGCAGCGCGCGGCGCGTCTGCAGGCCGGGGCATAGGCCAGGACATAGGCTGGCAGGCCCGCCAACGGCCCGGCCTGCCAGCTTCAGTGCTGGCGGCCGGCCAGCCGCACGCCCAGCGCTGCCGCCGATGCCGCGCAGGCCAGGGCCACCACGCCGCCCCAGCCCCATTGCGCCAGGGCCAGAGCGCCCAGCGCGGAGCCCGAGGCCATGCCGATGAACACGCCCGTGAACAGCAGCGCATTGAGCCGGCTGCGCGCGGCAGGCTCCAGGCCATACACCAGGGTCTGGTGCGCCACCAGCGTGGCCTGGATGCCGAAGTCGAAACCGATGGCGCTGGCCACCAGCAGCGGCAGCTGTGCGCCGGCCGGCAGCCAGGGCGACAGTGCCAGCACGGCGAACGATGCCAGGGCCAGGCCCGCACCCAGGCAGGTCACGCGCTGCGGGCCGCTGCGGTCGGCCAGCCGGCCTGCCAGCGGGGCGGCCAGCGCACCGGCCGCACCCGCCAGGCCCAGGGCGCCGGCAGCGGCGCTGCCCATGTGGAACTGCTGGTGCAGCATCACGGCCAGCGTGGACCAGAACGCGCTGAAGGCCACCGACAGCAGGCCCTGTGCCAGTGCCGCGCGGCGCAGCGCAGGCTGGCTGCGCCACAGCTGCACCATGGAGCCCAGCAGCGCGCCATAGCCCAGTTGCGTGGTGGGTTTGAAACTCGGCAGCCCGCGCCACAGGGCCACCCCCAGCAGTGCCATGGCAGCGGCGGCCAGCAGGTAGACGCTGCGCCAGCCCCCATGCTCGGCCAGCAGGCCGCTGACCACGCGCGACAGCAAGATGCCCAGCAGCAGCCCCGTCATCACCGTGCCCACCACCTTGCCGCGCTGGTGCTCGGGCGCCAGCGTGGCGGCGGCCGGCACCACGTCCTGCGCCAGGGTGGCGGCCAGGCCCACGGCCAGGCTGGCAGCCAGCAGCGGCGCCAGGCCCGGAGCCAGCCCGCTGGCCAGCAGGGCCAGCATCAGCGCGGCGGTCTTGGCCAGGATGATGCGCCGGCGGTCCATGCGGTCGCCCAGCGGTGCCAGCAGCAAAATGCCCAGCGCATAGCCCAGCTGGGTCAGCGTGGGCACAAAGCCCACGGCGCGTTCGCCTGCGCCCAGGTTGGGGCCGAGCACCCCCAGCATGGGCTGGCTGTAGTAGAGCGAGGCCACGCCCACGCCCGCCGTGGTCGCCATCAGCAGCACCAGCGATGCCGGCACGCCGGCAGCCTGCGCGCCCGCAGCGGTTTGCATATGCGTAGATTGAATAGAAGACATGTTGAGGCGCCTGTCAGGCGCAGTTGAAAAGCGATGGCCGTAGTGTGGTGCGGCGCAGCACACCACGGTAGTGGCTGCGCCTGCAGAATCGATATACGCTTGGCGTATGACCCTTGCCGACCTTCCCCTGCCTTCTGGCGCTGACCGCATCGAACTGCTGCAGACCTTTGTGCGCATCGTCGAAAGCGGCAGTCTTTCGGCCGCTGCGCAGCAGATGTCCACCACCCAGCCCACGGTCAGCCGGCGCCTGCAGACGCTGGAGCGCGCGCTGGGCCTGCGCCTGCTGCGGCGCTCCACCCACGCCATGGCGCTGACCGACGACGGCCAGCGCTGCCTGGAGCACGCGCGCGAGCTGCTGGAGGCATGGCACGCGCTGGAGTCCGACCTGCGCGGCGCCCAGGACACGCCGCGCGGCCTGCTGCGCGTGGTCGCGCCCCACGCCTTTGGCCAAGACCAGCTCATGGCGCCGCTGCTGGCGTTTCTGGACCGCCATCCGGCCGTCAAGGTCGAATGGCTGCTGCATGACCGCCAGCCGGACTTCATTGCCGAAGGCATCGACTGCGCCGTGCAGGTCGGCACCGTGGTCGACCCTTCGGTGATTGCGCTGCGCGTGGCCGAGGTGCCGCGCATTGCCGTGGCCGCGCCTGCCTTGCTGGGGCAGGGCAGCGTGCCCCAGCACCCGCGCGAACTGCAGGGCCTGCCCTGGATTGCGCTGCGCACCTTCTACCAGCGCGAGCTGGAGCTGCACCGCGTGGGCGATGAGCGGGTCTGCAAATCCTGGCGCCTGCAGTTCGAGCCCCGGCTCAGCACCGACAGCCTTTATGCGCTGCGCAACGCCGCCCTGGGCGGACTGGGCGCGGCCCTGGCCTCGGCCTGGATCGTGCGCGAGGATCTGGAGGCCGGGCGCCTGGTGCATCTGGCGCCCGACTGGCAGGCGGCGCCGCTGCCCGTGCATCTGGTCTACCCACCCGCGCGCCACCAGCCGGCGCGGCTGCGCGCCTTCATTGCGGCCATGCGGGAAGTCATGCCGGGCCTGACGGGAATGCGCGCGCCGCTGCCCTGAGTTGCTTGCTGCATCGTGTCCGCCCACGGCACCAGCCCCGACCTGAACCTGCCCGGTGCGCCGCGCAGTGTGATGTTGGCGCTGCGGCACAGCTTCTGAGGCTGCGCCCGGCATGGCCGGGCTTCTCCAAAAGACAAAGGCCCACGCGAGTGGGCCTTGGTCTATCCGGGCGTTGCCGTCTACTCGGTCGCCTTCTTCAGCGATTCCTTGGCGTTCTCTGCCGACTGCTTGGAGCGCTTGTTGTGGTAGTCCGACTTGACGTTGTTCACGGCCTTGCCGACCGGCCCGCTGTCCTTGGCCTTGGCGTCGGCCTGCTTTTCCTTCACCTTGTGGTCTGCAGCGTCGGCGGCTTCGGAGGCGGCCTTGCCCACCTGGGCATGGACGGGTGACAGGGCAGCGGCAGCTGCGAAGGAAATGGCGGTGGCAAGCAGCAGTTTCTTCATGGAATGCAATGTCCTGTGATGAGATGGCTGCATGGTGCGCCGGACCGCCGAGGCAACCGTGTAGGAGCAGGGCTTTGCACGGCGCGGGCGCTGCGGCCCACTCGCAGAAGGGCCGCCGACGGCAGCTTGCTTCAGTGTCCGACATGGTGCCGCCGGCCGAGCTTCTAGCCTTGAGCCAACCCCGTCACAACAAGGACCCCCCATGATCACAGCCGAACCCACCATGACCAATCTCTTCGACCAGCTGGGTCTGGACTCCAGCCCGGAGGGCATCAAGCAGTTTATCCTCTCGCACCGGCTGGAAAAGGACACGCTGCTGGTGGATGCACCGTTCTGGACCGACGCGCAACGTGCCCTGTTCTCGCAGCAGTGGCATGCCGATGCGACCTGGGCGCTGGTGGTGGACCAGCTCAGCGAGGCCTTGCATGCCGAGCCGGACCTCCAGGCTGCGCCTTCGCCCGCAATTGCCGGGCACGAGCAGGAGGCTCGTCCCTGATCCTGTGATGCAACCGCTTGCGATGAACCCGTGGTGCTTACAATTTTTCCGGCTCGTTCAACCCATTTGCCTACGGAGTCGTTCACATGCTGACCTCGACTGGTCTGGCGCCGGCCCCTGCAGGCTCCGACGCACAACTCCCCCTTGATCCGGGCCTTGCTGCTTTGGAGGCCTTTCCGGACGCAGTCTTCGTCGTCGGACTCGATGGACGCCTGGCGCGCTGCAACCGCCATGCGTTGAGCCTGCTGGAGCATTCCGGCGATGCCCTGGAGGGCAGTGTTTTCGAGGACCGCTTCGTCGCCAGCAGCGGGCGCGCAGGCTGGTTCAACAGCCAGTGCGAGCCCGCAGGCGCCGCACGGCAGGCCAGCCGCTGGCCCTTGCTGACCTGCACGGGACGCGAGCGGCCTGTGGCCTCATGCAGCTCTCGCGTACGGCTCGGCGATGGCAGCCTGGCCCTGCTGCTGAGTGTGCGCGAGGCGGATGCACCCCCGTCCGGGGCATCGCAGGCTCTGGCCGTGCCTTCCCGGTCCAGCCCTCTTTCCAGCGCCGAGCGCAGCTTTGCCTTGCTGGTGCAGAGCGTGACCGACTGTGCGATCTACATGCTGGATCCCGAGGGCCGCATCGTCAGCTGGAACCTGGGTGCCAAGCGCATCAAGGGCTATGAAGAGGACGAGGTCCTCCATACCCATTTCTCGCGCTTTTACACACCAGAGGACCAGCAGGCGGGGCTGCCACAGGCGGGACTGCGCACGGCCGTCAGCACCGGCCGCATGGAGGCCGAAGGCCTGCGCGTGCGCAAGGACGGCTCGCGTTTTTGGGCATCGGTCGTGATCGATGCCATCTACGACGCGGGCCAACTGATCGGTTTTGCCAAGGTCACGCGTGATGTGACGGAGCGCAAGGCTGCCGAGGTCCAGCTGCGCCAGGCCTTGAAGATGGAGGCCATCGGCCGCTTCACGGGCGGGGTGGCCCATGATTTCAACAATCTGCTGATGGCCGTGCTCAGCAGCCTGGAATTGCTGCGCAAGCGCATGCCGCCCGACGATCGCCTGCGTTCGCTGGTGGAGATCGCCACGCGCGGCGCACAGCGCGGTGCCTCGCTGACCCAGCGCATGATGGCCTTTGCGCGGCAGCAGGAATTGAAGACGCAGGCCGTGGACGTCGCTGTGCTGCTGACCGGGATGCAAGGCCTGCTGCAGCAGACGGCTGGCCCGCATATCTTTCTGAAGATGGCCCTGGCCTCAGACCTGCCGCGCATCGCCACCGACCCCAGCCAGTTCGAGAGCAGCATCCTCAGCCTGGTTGCCAATGCGCGCGATGCCATGCCGGGCGGCGGCGTCATCAAGATCACGGCGGCCGTGGAAACCACGCTGCCGCGCCAGCTTGCGGGCCTGGCCTCGGGCTCGTATGTCTGCGTGCGCGTGGTGGACACCGGCGAGGGCATGGACGAACAGACACTCTCGCATGTGGTCGAGCCCTTCTTCACCACCAAGGGCGTGGGCAAGGGCACCGGCCTGGGCCTGGCCATGGTGGACGGGCTGGTGGCCCAGTCCGGCGGCAAGCTCGTGCTGCACAGCGCCCTGGGCAGCGGCACCACGGTGGAGATGTGGATGCCCGTCTCCAAGGACGAAAGCACGGCCTGCCATCTGGGCGGGCAAAGCGTGCAGGACGTGGGGCCCCTGGATGTGCTGCTGGTGGATGACGACCCGCTGGTGAGGGCCAATGCCTCGGCCCTGCTGGAAGACCTGGGCCACCGCGTCACGACCCTGAGCGCCGGGCAGGAGGCCATCGACCTGCTTGCGCGGCAGGCGCGCTTCGACGTGGTCATCTCCGACTACGCCATGCCCGGCATGAACGGCGTGGAGCTGGCCCGGCATATTGCAGCGCGATACCCGGGCCTGAACTTCATCCTGGCCAGCGGCTTTGCCGACATACCGGCACTGCCACCAGGAATGACGCGGCTGGCCAAGCCCTATTCGCAGGACGATCTACGCCAGCTGCTGCTTCAGTTGGTGAGGGCGTGAGCACCCATGGAGATGGCCTGCGAAGAGTTTTCACAAGCCATCACATCAAGATGGCAGGGTGGAAACAATGGCGCGATTGGCCTGTAAGTGGGCTTCAATCGACGCCAATTGCGCGTCGTAATCACTGATGACTTGCGCGGGGGTACTTCGCGGCATCCTTGTTTTTAGAAAAACAAGAGCAGGTATGACGATCAAGGAAAGCATCCACGCCAACGTGAGCGCAGTGTTGATGGCAGGCATCTTGATCTGGTTTATCGCCGTAGGACCCGCAAGAAGCAGGACGAGGAAGCTGATGCCGGTCAGCTTCAACCTTCGGCCGCGTGCGTGTGCACGCTTCTTTTGATGGGCTTCCAACGCTTGTGCACGCAGCGCCAGAATTTGCTGCTTTTCTTGCGTCAGCCTTGGAATGGCCAGCTCTGCCGCTGTGCGATCCGTGCCCCGTTGGATGGCGTGAAGGGAGTGTTCCACCTTTTTCAGTGAAATGATCCCGCCTTGACGTTCAAGAATTTGGGCGCTTCCGCAATGCGCGCAGATGAAGCGTTCCGTATCACTTCCAATCTCCAGTGGAGCGGAGCAATTGGCACAAGACAAGCTGTATATCGGCAAGCCACTCTCCCGTTTTTCTGGGGCAATCCAAAGCCAAAGCTGCCCATACATGCCAAGTCACCCGGCCGTATTCGTTGCTTCGCCCATGGGCAGCGAGCCGGGCAGTGTAGCGCTGAATGCGGCGGGTTTGACGAGGCTGCATGCGCAGCCAGACCTGCTCCAGTTGTGCAGCCGTGGGGGAGGGCTCAGACACCTGCCTTCTCGAACAGCCGGCGCAATACCTGCATGGGCAGGAACCTGACCTTTCGCCGTTTCAGTTCCCGCCGGAACAGGCGCTCGCGTTCAATGAAGTTGATCTTGGGTTTCATCTTTTTTTGGGGCCGCAATGGACGAAACGCGTCAATCTACTGGTGAACGCCGTAGCTCCTGTAACACCGTGTCAGCGATGCTTCGGTATTGCCGGTTGCCGCTCGGCCCTAGGGCCCGCGCCATTGGGCATGCCGCACGCCCAGCTGCAGCTGCTGGATGCGCCGGTGGATGGTGGAGCGGCTGACGCCGAGCTGGCGCGCCGCCTCGGAGACATTGCCCTGGCATTGCGCAAGCAGCTGTTCCAGCGCCTGTGCGGCGGGCTCGCCGGCATTGCCAGCCAAGGCGGTGCGCGCTGGTGCGCGGTGCAGCGCATCGTGCAGGTGGTCAGGCAGGTGGTCGGGCTCGATGGTGCCGTCGCCATCGTGGCCGCACAGGGCTGCGGCGTAGCGCAGCGCGTTGTGCAGCTCGCGCAGGTTGCCGGGCCAGGCGTGCGCGGC